>CAUVID010000009.1:0-26481 GCA_963551855.1 Lancefieldella parvula
CTATTTATATGATGGGTATGGCACTGGGCTGACGCAGGAACTGGCTGACCAAGAACCAATTTGTGGTCTCTATTTCACTTCAGCGATGGCATAAAGATGTGGCGCGCTTTCGAGAAGCCCTTCCAGTTGAGCTTTTGCCTCCTGGTTATTCGGGTTTTTGGCGAGAGTAACATTTGCTCGGATGGACGAGTCAAGCCACTCTGTATAGAGCTGCTCAAAGTTGTCAACGGGCGTGATGACATAGGATTTTGTCTGGGTACTTCCATCCGCAAATGTAACAGTTGCCACGAAGGCCGTCTTAGCGAGGGTCTCAGAGAAGCGCTTCTCAAGGGCGACTTGCAAACGGTTATGGTCCTTCTCGTATTGCCATAGTTCTTCGTCGGACGATGTGTCGGTGACCTGAAAAAGCCGATCGCTGAGGGCTTGGATTGTGCCGTCATCGACAAATGAAGCCCTTATGCTGCGGGTCAGGTTCTTCTCGTCATTCTGCTGAAAGTCCCCCACGGTGAAATCCAAGCCGCTTTCGCCTGCGGGACCGTCTTCTGCCTGGTCCTTTACGAGGGAATCGAAGTAGATATGAGTATCGGTATACGTGTTGTCGTTGGGCAGACTGGCGTAGTCTCCCTCAAGAGAATAGGTGAGACTTGCAACGTTTCTTGTTGAGCACGAGAGGTCGATATCATGGGTAACTGACCATACTGAATGGTCCCCGCCACTGAAAGACCCTAGTGCGCTGAGGGTTTCTGTCGGCAGGGGCACCACTGCCCCGCTCTCGTCCGGTGTTTCTTGGGCGAAAGCCTTGAGGGTGAAGAAATTCCCGCCTGAGGAACCCCCAAAGATCCCAAGCCCCACAAAGACTGCTCCCGCTGCTGCGGCTATGCCGCCGACATAGAAAAATCTGCGTCGGGTCATCGTCAGTTTGTGCTGTGGTGGGGAATCAGCCTGCATTGATAGCCCGTGCTGTGGTACGTGGCGAGAAGCATCTGTCTCGGCAGAGACCTTGGCATCAATTGCACGAGCTTCTCGCAATACCTTTTCTCTTACGGTGTAGGGGAGCTTGGCTTCCTTGGAAATCATTTTAAGCTCATCCATTGGGTTGGGGCTGTGGTGTGAACTGGTATGAGTCGGCTTATGCATAGCTATCCTCCTGTCTCAAGTTGGAAGTTTCTTCAAGTAGCGACCGTATCTGCCTGCGGGCGCGATACAGCCTTGTGCGGACGGTCGTCGGCGAGCACCCCAAGATGTGGGCGATCTCATGTGTCGGATAATCCTCGATATAGTGGAGAAGCACGACTTCCCTCAGTTTTTCGGGCAACTGCCCGATGGCCTGCCACAAGGCATTTGCCTCAAGCCTTCCGAGCACCTCGTCCATTACCTCGTTTGCGGGATATACCGCCCGGGCATCTGTCATCTGGGGTGACGGCCCATTTTGTGAGGTCTCTAGCGTGTCTGTTGCATCTATGGCCTCGACCCGGCTGTTCCAGGGTGCCCGATGCAGCTCGTGACATCTGTTGATGGTCACCCGCAGCAGCCACGCCTTGAGATGTTCTTCACTCGAGAAGACCGTGTTGCTGGTAAGTAGCCTGATGAATACATCCTGTGCGACGTCTTGTGCGTCTGCGACCGAGCGGGTCTGGTTGAGCGCCACGAGATAGACGGTCCCGCCCCATCTGTCCATCGCCTGTCGGATGAACTCCTCGCTGCTGCTGTCATTGCGAAGGTTGCTGTCGGCATGAAGACTGTCGATGGTGTGGCCGTCCTTTCTTGCCCTATTGCCTCCGCCTTGCTTTCGAGTCTCGATGATAATCGCCTCCCCTCACCTTTAATATGCGCGAAAAGAGGGAAACGTTCCATTACATGAACAAGATATTTCGCAAATTGACTAGTGTAGACTGGCGTATAGGGATGCCATCGGGATGCCATCGGAAAGCGTGGCATCAGAACTTCATGGCATGAGGTATGAGGCATCGAGATATAGGGGCGACAAGATATACGGTATTGGGTTTGGTCGTCCTTTCGAGGGGGAGACATGTATGGATAAGGAACCGTCTTGGGAGACTCCTCGCAGGGCTCACTTTACCCATGAAGAGGACGTGGCATTTCTCCGCAGGACAATCAAGGTTTCAAGAGATTCCCGCTCACACGGGAACACTCTGTTTGGCGACATCCTGGTAGACGAACACAAGAATATCGTGCTTGAACAGGAGAACGTCAAAATTACCGAGCATCGCTGCATTGCACATGCCGAGACCATGCTGGCAGATTGGGCTTCGCACGAATTTGACCGCGACTATCTTTGGCAGTGCATGCTTTATACAACGGCCGAACCTTGTGCTATGTGTGTGGGTGCTATTTACTGGGCAAACATCGGTCGTGTGGTCTTTGCCATGACGGAGCGTGACCTTCTTGCCATGACGGGAAGCAGCGAGCAAAACCCCACTATGGATATGCCCGCTCGGAGCATCTTTGCCTCAAGTCAAAAGAATATCGAGGTTATAGGACCATTTCCAGAGCTGATTGAAGAGGCGGCTGCGGCCCATGTGGGCTATTGGGGTGAGTAGGGAGTTAAGGTAAAGTCAGGGCTTTTAAGGTCAGGGCATCTTCGTTACGATCACCAAGGGGTACTTTTATAACAGAGGGGGAGAGACATGCCAAAAAAGCTTGAAGTATACCGAAGAGGGGTTTGCCGATAGGGTCTTCCACCTTCATCTGCGTCTTACCGGGGATAACGATGAGCTCTATTTCCGCGATTACCTGTGCGATCATCCTGAAGATGCCGAGAATTACCAGCTCCTGAAGCTCTCACTCTGGAAGAAGTTTGAGTACAACAGGGATGCCTACACGGATGCGAAAGGCGACTTCATCAAGCGCTGTACCGATCTTGCGCATCTTGCCTACGGCGACAGATATGCAACCAGAACGAGAGAAACGGACTAGTCACCGTAATCTATGTGGCAAAAGAGGAGATGGCAAGACTCATGCGGGCAGATAAAAGGTATTTCGATAAAGCCATGGGCTCATTGGCGGTTCTTCTCTCGTTGGTGCCTACGGTCGTTCTGTCTGTCATGTGGAATTCGATTCCCCAGTTGATACCGGCCCATTGGTCGGCGGACTCTATTGACCGATGGGGACAGAAATGGGAGCTTCTTATTGTTCCTACAATATGCCTGATATCTGGTCTTATGTTGGCAGTCTACGCGTTTAAGCGGGATTCAGATGATATGAACGGCGCAAATAACACAGATGGAGCAAACTCTCACTTTATCGTAAGGAACAGAAGACTTGCGATCGCTTTTTTGACAATCGCCCTGTTCTCGTTCTCTGCCCTGTCCCTTGTGCATACCTACCTGTCATTGCAGGCAGGAGAACCCATAACACTCCAATCCTACGGGATGACTCTCTTTTACATCATAGACGGCTTAGTTTTTATTCTATTGGGAGTTGTTTTTCCGATAGGTTCCGTGAACGCGTCTTCTAGATTAAGGCGACTCAACAGTGCCTATGCCAAGGGCCTCCTTATTCTGGCGGGAGCGACGATCCTTCTGTTCTGTGGCACCGGCTTTCTGAGAGGGCATGCCGCCTTACTGTTGATGTCTGTAATGATTATCGTGCCGGCAGTGCTTATCTCGGTCTCTTCTTATCGCAACCAACAAGAGGGGTCCTTGTGACGAGGGATGTGTCTAAGGGGCCGAAGAGAAGTCCGAAGACAAGTCCGAAGACAAGTCCGAAGAAGAGGTTCGAAGAAGAAGTCCGAAGACAGGCACCACAGGCACCAACACTGGCTAGTTGTACGACCTATCCGACTGGAGGGCCTCAAGAAGTAAGTTGTACTTGGTGTCTAATTCCTCTTCTCGCCAAAGGTTTTCCGAAATCCGCTAAAATACCGCGACCATTAGGTATTTTCACGGCGAGAAGTGCCTCGAAAGGGGCCAAATCTACCTAATGGTCGGCATTTCCTAGCGGCGGATACCTAATGGTCATGATTCTTTAGCAGTCTTGGGTAGTTGCCACCTTCTAGCAGCCTTTGAGAGCAAATACTGACTTCTGCCGCGAGTATCCGATGAAACATTGATGGCCAAATGGAGCAATTCCGGCCGAATAGAGTATCTAAGGTTCAGGATTTGTTTTAGCATGGAGTGAAGTTAGTTGTATCTAACATTAGGGTTATAGAGCTATAGGGACTATAGACCCTGCTATAGATTCCGCTACAGGTTCATGTCGTAAAGAACACGTGAGTTGACGTGTTCGGAAAGGATATCTCCATGTCTCACGTTTCTAACGGCAATGCGGATACCACTCCCGTCCGCGGCAATGTCAAACAAGATGCCGGACAAAACGCCGATCGAAACACCGGAAAGATGCTCAAGGGCCGCGACCTCATCACCACGGGCATCTTCTTCGCCCTGTACTTCATCCTCACGATGATTCCGATGTTCATTTCGGGTATCTCACCATTCATCTGGGTGCTCTTCCCCGGCCTCGCGGCGATTCTCGGCAGCATTCCGTTTATGCTGCTCTGCGCCCGCGTACAGAAGCCGGGAGCCATTCTCATCATGGGTACGGTCATGGCGATCTTCTGTGCCATGATGGGCTATTTCATCCTGGCGTTCGGCCTGTTCTTCGGTGGCGCACTTGTTGCAGAAGCCATCCGTTGGGCCACCGGATACAGGAGTTGGTGGGGCAATGCCGTGGCCTTCATGTTTTTCTCGCTTGGATGGATGTCATCGCCTCTGCCGATGTGGCTCTTCCACGACCAGTTCATGGTCAAGATCAGCGGCATGGGTATGCAGGCAGAATATGTCGCGGCATGCGAGGCGGTGGCCGCTCCGCCCTTCATGGTGCTGTGCATCGGTTTCACCCTTGTTGGCGCAGTTATCGGGGTATTTCTCACCAGGGCCCTTTTCAAGAAGCACTTTCTCAAAGCAGGTCTTGCCTGATGAAGCGGAAGGGAGAAGGGCTTCTTGCCCTCGATCCTCGGACCCAGATGGGGCTTGTCATCACGACGACGCTCGTCGCGTTTGTTCCCAAGCCATTTTGGCTTGAGGCCGCTACTGTGGTTTGGCTGGCACTGTTGCAGGCGCTCTGTGGGCATCCTTGGATGGCCGTCGGCTATCTTGCGGGTTTTGCTGCGGTAATCTGGCTGCTCGACTATGCGTTTGCCTTTGAGGCCGCGGCATTTCTCGGCATGTTCGCCTTCTGTTTCACTCTCTGGAGAAGGACGTTTGCGGCGGTCATGGCGGCTTCGCTGCTTGCGAGGGAGAATTCCGTCCATCGTATAGTTGCGGCGATGAGAAGGCTTTCCGTTCCCGAAGCCGTGTTGGTTCCCTTTGCGACGGGGCTTCGCTATCTTCCCACGTTTCGACAGGAGGCAAGCCATATCCGTGACGCCATGCGTCTCAGGGATGTTCCTCTGTCTGAGAAGGCAGAGGCATTTGTAGTGCCGCTCATGATGTCGGCGACGACTACGGCGGACGAGCTCTCTCGTGCGGCAGTCTGCCGCGGCATTGAGAATCCCGCCCCACGTGCCGATACCGAGCGATTGCATATGGGGATTGCGGATTGGGCTGTGCTTACCGTAGGGCTTGCAGTCTGTCTATACACACTTTTCGGAGGCGCACGATGAACATCATTGAGATGGACCGTGTGACCTGCATGGCTCAGGGCGAGCCGCAAGCCACGCCTCAGGATATGCCGCAAACCACGGCGCAAGGTACCGTACGATGCATCCCGCAAGGCGAGAAGATCTTGGATGATGTCTCCCTTGACGTCCGCCAGGGAGAATGCGTGCTTCTGTGCGGGCCTTCGGGTATGGGCAAGACGACACTGACAAAATGCATCAACGGGCTCATTCCATCCTTTGAGTTGGGGATAGGGCTCGTTGGGGCGGTGAGGGTCTGCGGCCTTGTGCCCGGAACCTGTGAAACGTATGAACTCGCAAAACGTGTGGGTTCGGTATTTCAAAACCCCAAATCGCAGTTCTATCACTTGACTTCGGACGACGAGCTTGTCTTCGGTCTTGAGAATGCCGGCGCCGATGTGGGACGCATTGAGAGGCGTCGTTCAGAGGTGGTCTCGGAGATGGGCATTCAAAGGCTCCTTCACAGGGATGTCTCAAAGATGAGTGGGGGAGAGAAACAGGCATTGGCCTTTGCATCGGTTGCCGTGGCGGACCCAGATGTCTATGTACTCGACGAGCCGACCGCCAACCTCGATGCTGCCGCCATCGACGTGCTCCGGCGTCAGATTGCCGGCGTGGTCGCATTGGGGAAGACCGTCATCGTCGCCGAGCATCGCCTGGCGTTCTTGCACGGCATCATCGACAGGGCCGTGCTTCTTGAGGATGGCCGCATAAAGCGGAGTATGTCTTCTAGAGAGCTCATGGGGCTATCGGAGAAAGAGCGCGCCTCGCTTGGTCTCAGGATCGTCAATCCGGCCTCCCTCCCGGCCTTTTCCGTTGAGCGGCCGGTCAGTTTTTCCGCCGCGCCTAAAAAGCGCGGGGTGTCCCTCCGCAACTTCACGGTCCTCCGTCATGGCGAGCCTGTATTCAGCCCCCTTAACCTCGATATCTGTCCTGGTGAGATTGTAGGTCTTGTCGGTGCCAACGGTTCTGGCAAGTCAACGCTCCTGCGGGGCTTGGCGGGCCTTGAGCGCAGGACGGGCGGGGGGTTCTTTTTAGATGCCGCCGAAGTGCCCCGCCGTCAAAGGCGCAAGGTCTGTTCGATGGTCATGCAAGACGTCAACCACCAGCTCTTTAGCGACAGCGTGTGGGGAGATTGCGAGCTGTCGTGTCCCGATGCGGGGAAGATCGGGGAGGTTTTGGGAGCCCTCGACCTTCTCGCCCTCTCCGACAGACATCCCATGTCGCTTTCGGGAGGGCAGAGGCAGCGGCTTGCCATGGCAGATGCCATACTTGCCGGTCGACCCGTCGTCTTGCTCGACGAGCCGACAAGCGGCCTGGATCTTAGGCACATGATCGAGGCAGGTGTGCTGATCAAAGGAATCGCCGCCCAAGGAGCCTGCGTCATCGTGACCACGCATGATGTCGAGTTCTTGGTGCGGACCTGCGATCGCGTATACAGCCTCGAGCAAGAATCGAATTCGTAAAGCGAGGCATCATGTCGGACGATATGAAGCGGTTTTTACGCGGTGTTGAGCACGATGCCGACATCTCCGTCTCAACTGAGGACGGCTGGCAGGTTGTCGATGTCAGAAATGAGACTGGAGAGGGCAGGATGCTGTTCACAAGCGTTCTCCCTGGGGTCTACTTTACGTACAACGATTTCGATATGGCGGGGTGCACCACGGACTTTGCAGCTCCGGAAGGCCGTTATCTGGGCATCAATCATTGCTCTGCGGGACGCATTGAGCAGAGGATGCCGGGCGGCGTATTCTCATATATCTCGACGGGCGACCTTAAGATCTCCGACTTCGCAAACCATGCCGGCATCTATGTCTTCCCGACCGAGCACTACCGTGGAGTTACTTTCAACTTTGATATAGAGATCTGTGAGGATTCTCTTCCGCGCTTGCTTGACGGGTTCCCGGGGAGTCCCCGTATGCTTCGCGAGAAGTTCTGTCGGAAGCATCCTCCTTACGTGCTGCACGATTTCCAGCCTGCCGAGAGGCTCCTCGCAAGCCTCTATGGGACCAAACCTGCGTTTCTCAGACCTTATGCCCAAATCAAAGCCCTTGAGTTGCTCCTGCTCCTTGCAGATGTCGACTATAGCGAGGGTTCCCAGCACATCGACTATTTTGAGAGCGTCCGGGTCGAGAAGGTCAAGAGGGCGCGCGACATCATGATCGCCGACCTTTCGGTCGCGCATACCGTACGTGAACTAGCGCAGGAAGTGGGGCTCTCCCTGACCGGGTTCAAGGATTGCTTCAAGGGGGTCTATGGTATGCCGCCGTATGGCTATCTTAAGTCATGCCGGATGGAGAGGGCTTCCGAACTGCTCCTTTCGGGAGACCTCCCCATTGCAGACATTGCCGGCATAGTCGGGTATGACAGTCCGTCCAAGTTTACGGCGGCATTCAAGGAGTCCATGGGGCTGACACCAACAGCCTACAGGCTCCATGAGGGAAAGAGAGGGTGATGTCATGGCAGACAAGAAAACCCAGGTAGCCGCGAAGGGCCAAATCGGCCAGACGGGCGAGAAGGGCCGGATGGGCCAAAAGGGCCAGACAGGCGGTAACCCGAGGTCTGTCGACCATACGCACAAAGATACGTCCGGTTGGCTTAAGACTTTGCTCTCCTATGTATCGCGCTGTCGGGGACGCATGATAGTCGCGGAGGCTGCATCGGTCATAAGTGTCTTCTCGGGCCTCGTCCCGTTTTATGCCGTCTATCGGATCATCGATCTTGTCGTCGTGAGTGTCGGGGGCACATTTGCATGGGATGCCGTGTTTGGATGGGCCGCGCTTGCAGGCATAGGATATCTAGCCAAACAGCTCCTCTTTGCCGTCTCCACTATGAACTCGCATATCGCCGCCTATACAATCCTGGCCGGGTTACGCGATGATATTGCAGAGAGACTCATGGGCGCCTCGCTGGGAACGGCACAGGCGACCTCCGTCGGTGAACTCAAGGACGTCATCGTCGACCGTATCGAGCAGATTGAAGTCCCCCTTGCGCATATGGTCCCGGAGCTCTCCGCCAACATGCTTTTGGCCGTCGCCATTGCCGTCTGGCTTGTCCTTATCGACTGGCGCCTTGCACTGGCGGCCGTTGCCACCGTGCCGATCACCCTTCTGGTGATGACCCTTAGCATGCAGAGCTATTACAAGATGTACGGCGGCTATATGGCCGAGCAGGATCACGTCAACTCCGTTGTGGTCGAATATATCGAGGGCATCCGTGTGGTCAAGGCATTCAACCAAGCTACAAGTTCCTACGAGAAGTTCGCACAGGCCGTTCGGGGCTTTTGCGATTATACGGTGGCATGGATGAGGACATCGAGGGTGTCGATGGGGCTTGCCCTCTCGCTCCTGCCGACGACGCTTTTAGGTGTGGTGCCTGTGGGTATCGCGCTTTATCTGGGAGGGTCCCTTACTGTGGCGCAGTTTGCACTTGCATGTGTCCTCGCAATGGCAATCGTGATGCCCGTCACCTATTTGGGGACGAGTTTCAACGAGATGAACCTCATGTCGTATGTCATTGCCGATGCACAGGCCTTTCTCAAGCTCCCCGAGCTCTCCCAACCCACCGAAGCCGTTGTGGTACATGGGTATGGCGTGCGCCTCTCCCACGTCCGTTTCTCCTACGACGGGAAGACCGAGGTACTCCACGATATCTCCTTCGATGCGCCCGCCGGGACGTTTACGGCACTTGTCGGCCCCAGCGGTTCAGGCAAGTCCACGATGGCACGGCTTATCGCCCGCCATTGGGATATCGGGGAGGGCGGCGTCTCCATCGGTGGCACAGACGTGAGGGACATGCCTCTCTCCCAGCTCTCCTCGCTGGTGAGTTACGTGTCTCAAGACGACTTCCTGCTTGACGGGACCCTGCGCGAGAACGTTGCCTTAGGTAAGCCCGGTGCTTCTGACGATGAGGTGGGCGCGGCGGCGGCCGCGGCAAGCTGCGACGAGTTCGTCAACCGCCTGCCTTACGGTTGGGATACGCCTGCGGGAGAGGCGGGTCACGCACTTTCCGGCGGGGAGCGTCAACGCATCTGCATCGCCCGTGCGATCTTGAAGGACGCACCCGTTGTGGTGTTCGACGAGGCCACGGCCTTTGCAGACCCCGAGAACGAAGCACACATCCAGCGTTCTGTCGCCCGTCTCGCGGAAGGAAAGACGCTCATTGTCATTGCACACCGCCTGTCGACGATCGTCTCGGCGGACAACATCTGTGTAGTTGATGATGGGCGCATCGTTGCGCAGGGGACCCATGAAGAACTTCTTGAGAGGTGCCCCCTCTATGCACGGATGTGGAGTGCCCATATCGGTGCCGGTACATGGGCGGCTGGATCTCACGGGGAATCCAGCGGGGGATCTCCTGAGGAGCTTTATGGAAGATCTCACGGGGAATCCCACGGGGAGTCTCAGAGGGAAGGTGACGTACGATGATCAGGTCGTTCAAACGTATCATGGCATGGGTCGGCAGTCGAAAAGGCCGTGTCTATGCAGGCTTTCTACTTTCTGTCGTCATTGCCGTTGCCACCGCCTCACCGACGTTCATAGCGGCTTGGGTCCTTGGCAGCCTTGTCGCAGACGCACGCGGGGAGGCGCCCATAGACTCCCAGCTCATATGGGTCTCTCTTCTCGCCATAGCGGCCTGTGTTGTCATCAGGTTCATATTTACCGTGCTCAAATCCCATATTCAAGAGAGTGTCGGCTACGAGACTGCGGCGGACGAGCGCCTCGCCGTCGGCGATGTGCTCAAGCGTGTGCCCCTCGGGTATTTCCAGCAGATGAAGATTGGCGACATCCTTACCGGCGTCACCACCAACCTCAACATGCTCGAACTTGAGGGAGTACGGCGGATCGACGGGGCTCTGGAAGGGTATGTCTCGGCCGCCATCATCACACTCTGGCTTTTTAGGGCGAGCCCTCTTTGTGGGGCGATCTCGCTCTTTGCGATCCTTCTGGTCTCATTTACCCTGATTGCCGTGAACCGGGCCGCAGCCCGTCTCACACCTGCTGCCAAGACGGCGACAGAGCGCCTGTCTGGTGCAGTCGTCGAACTGTACCGTGGCCTTGGGACGGCAAAATCATACGGGACGAATAGGTCTGTACTGCGACCTTATACATCCTCGGTTGACGATCTTCGCCGTGCTCGCATTGACATCGAGCTTGGGTACACGCCCCCTAACGTCACCCATAAGCTCATACTTGAGGTGGCGTCCGTCACCCTTGTCGTTGCGGCGTTCTCTGCGCTTGTCGCAGGGAGTCTCCAGTTGTGGGAGTTTTTCGGTATCGCGCTCTTCTCGGCAACAATCTTTGGCTCCATTGAGCGCCTGACCGACTCCGCCCACATATTTGCCGACCTCAGTGATTCCCTTGACCGCATCGAAGCCATTGAGGATGCCGAGTTTATCGATGCCGACGGCAGCGATGTCAAACTGGACTCATACGGCATCGGATTCGACAAGGTCTGCTTTTCCTACGGGGAGCGAGAGGTCCTCCACGACGTCACGTTTGACATACCCCAGGGGACGACCTGCGCCATCGTGGGTCCAAGCGGTTCAGGGAAGACCACGATATCCAGCCTTATGGCGCGCTTCTACGACGTCGATAGCGGGGCGGTGCGTGTCGGCGGCCACGACGTCCGTGAATTCACGGTGGACAGCCTGTTGAGGAATTTCTCGATGGTGTTCCAAGATGTCTACCTGTTCAATGACACCCTGGAGGCCAACATTGCGTTTGGGACTGCCGGCGCAACGCATGAGCAGGTGGTCGAAGCTGCCAAACGCGCACGGTGTCATGATTTTATCAGCGCCCTGCCCAACGGTTATGACACGATTGTGGGCGAGGGAGGCGCAAGCCTTTCCGGGGGAGAGCGCCAGCGCATCTCGATTGCCCGAGCATTGCTCAAGGATGCCCCTATCGTGGTGCTTGACGAGGCGACGGCTTCAATTGATCCGGAGAACGAACAGCTTATCCAACAGGCACTTACGGAACTTACGCGCGAGAAGACCGTGGTGGTCATAGCACACAGGCTTGCGACTATCGAACATGCCGACCAGATCCTTGTGGTAGAGGATGGTACCGTCGTCCAGAGGGGGACCCATGAGGAGCTTCTCGCGCAAGAAGGTGTGTACCGGCGCTTCGTTGAGGCACGTGCCGAGGCGGAAGGGTGGAAGATAGGATAGTCGCAGGCCGTCAGGGAAGTTCAGGCATTGCAACACGTCCGTTCGATGATTTGTATCAAATGGGTTCATTTTTTGTTGTTATCAGCATGAAATTGGCGTGTATGTGGGACACTACATAACAGCACATACTGACCGGTCAAGAAAGGAAGGCTCATGGCATACGAGTCTCGCGAAGAAATTGACAGCAAATATAAGTGGGACCTGTCCTCAATGTTCCCTAGCGATGAGGCGTTTGAGGCTGGACTTGAGGAGCTCAAGGCTTACTGCCCAAAGCTGCTTGCATTCAAGGGCAAGATTTCCACCTCCGCACAGGCTCTTCTGGAGTTCCTGCAGCTTGAGGACAAGATGACCCTTCTGCTCTACAAGATTATCAACTACGCCGAGCGCAAAAGCGACGAGGACACTCGCGTTGCTAAGTACCAGGCATACGTCGCAAACGCTACTAGCGCATATACCCAGGTTGGCGAGGCAACTTCTTGGTTTGCCGCAGAGCTTCTGGCTATTCCAGCAGAATCTGTCGAGAAGTTCTATGCAGAGGTTCCAGCTCTTGAGTTCTATCGTCGTAAGCTCAACAAGATTTTGAACCAGCGCGAGCACACCCTTTCTGCTGAGGAAGAGGCTCTTCTGGCACGCGCTGAAGAGCTTGCTGTTCAGCCAACCAATATCTTCTCTATGTTTGACGATGCAGATCTTACCTTTGACGACGCAGTTGACTCTGAGGGCAAGACTCATAAGCTGACCAGCGGTTCATTTGTTCCTCTGCTGATGGATGCTGACCGCGTTCTGCGCGAGTCTGCATTCAAGCAGCTTTACAGCCGCTTTGGTGAGTTCCGTAACACCTCCGCTGCAATTCTGACCAGCCAGGTTAAGAACCTGCAGTTCTTCTCGTCATCTAGAAAATATGCAAGCTCCCTTGAGGCTGCTCTTGCAGAGAACGAGATTCCTGTTGAGGTCTACAACAACCTGATTGACGCTGTTCACCAGAATTTCCCAGCGTTCTACAAGTACGTTGACCTGCGCAAGCGTGTTATGGGCTTGGATGAGCTGCACTTCTGGGACGTCTACACTCCTCTTGTTGACGACGTTGACATGAAGTTTACCTACGAGGAGGCTTGCGACCTTATTGTTAAGGCATTGGCGCCTATGGGCGAGGAGTACGTCAGCCTGGTCAAGAAGGGCCTGGAGAGCCGTTGGGTTGACGTGTACGAGACTCCGGGCAAGCGTTCCGGCGCTTATTCCGCAGGTGGCAAGGGTATGAACCCTGTTATGCTCCTCAATTTCCAGGGTGGCCTTGACGACGTTTACACCCTTATCCACGAGATGGGCCACTCTCTGCACACGTACTTCTCGTCCCACAACCAGGAGATTACCTACTCCGATTACTCCATCTTTGTTGCAGAGGTTGCATCTACCTGCAACGAGGCGCTGCTTTCGCATTACCTGCTTGAGCACGAGACCGATCCTGCCCGTCACGCGTACATCCTCAACCACTTCCTTGAGGGCTTCCGTGGCACCATCTATCGCCAGTGCATGTTTGCCGAGTTTGAGCGTGACATCAGCCAGATGAACGCTGACGGTGTGGCTCTGAACGCCGAGGTTCTCTCTGAGCGCTACGGCAAGCTCTGCGCTGAGTACTTTGGACCTGGCATTGAGCTGGACGAAGAAATCAAGCTGGAGTGGTCGCGCATCCCTCACTTCTACTACAACTTCTACGTCTATCAGTACTGCATTGGTTTCTCGGCAGCTATTGCTCTGTCCCAGCGTATTCTTTCTGAGGGCGAGCCTGCGGTTAAGGACTACATCGGCTATCTTTCCGGTGGCTGCTCCAAGACCCCAATCGAGCTGCTCCGCGGCGCTGGCGTTGACATGGCCACTCCAGACCCCGTTAACGCTGCGCTCAAGTATTTTGGCGAGCTTGTCGACCAGCTTGAGCAGGAGCTCAACTAGCGCGACCAGGCGCGGACCAAGCGCGATTTCCGCACGCAAGCGCTCTACCAGCACGTAGTTCACATGGCGAGAAACCCCGTCTAGTTGCGGGGTTTCTCGATATCAAAGGAGGATTTATGCAGGCACGATTTGTTCACCGCTGCACCCACGTTTTGGATAACGAGAAAACCGTCGAGTTCTACAAGAAGGCTCTGGGATTCCGTGTTGATCGCGTTAAGGGACCAGAGGACGGTTCTTGGACCAACACGTTTTTGGTAAACGATTGGTCTCCTTTTGAGCTGGAGCTCACGTGGAACCGCGGTTGGGTAGACCCTTACGACAACGGCGGAAAAGACACTCACATTGCGTTCCGCGTTGACGATTTTGATGCGTTCCACGCACTTCACGAGGAGATGGGTTGTATCGTTAAAGAGAACCCAAAGATGGGTCTCTACTTTATCGCAGACCCTGATGGCTGCTGGATTGAGATTTTGCCAGAGAAGTAACCATGACAGATTACGGCTTACTTGCAAAACAGATTGTCTCGCTTGCCGAGGTTGACGCTCACTGGCTGCCGGTGTTGTCCAACGCCTCCGCCCTTCTGTGGGACGCGCTCGACGACATCAACTGGGTGGGGTTCTACCTGGTAGATCCTGTGACGGTATCGGGCGCGGAGCCGGACGCGGGTTCGGGCGTGAAGCCGGATTTGGACTTGGAATCGGGCGCAGCTCCAAGCAACCACGAGCTGCGCACTCCCGAGCTGCGCCTGGGACCGTTCCAGGGCAAAGTTGCCTGCGTGCGCATACCCTTTGGTCGGGGAGTGTGTGGCACGGCTGCGGAAACAAAGACAAGTCAGCTGGTAGAGGACGTGCATCAGTTCCCGGGACATATTGCATGCGATTCTGCATCAAACTCTGAGGTGGTCGTTCCTATCGTCAAGGATAACCAGGTAGTTGGCGTGCTGGATATTGATAGTCCGAGCGTGGCAAGGTTCACCCAGGAAGATCTCGCCGGTCTTGAGCAGGTGGTAAAAGCGCTTGAGAGCTGTGCGAATTTCTCGGACTTCTGTTAAATACGACTACAGAGCTAACGTTTGGGTACACAAATCATGTACGGGCAGATTTGCTCGTGCATGATTTTTATTTACACAGCATTCGCGGAGAGGTCTGCTTATGAAGAAAATTGTATTTATCATCGGTTCTGGCCGAAAGAATTCGTTCAATAAGACGCTGAGTCAGGTTGCAGCAAAGGCACTCGAAGGCAAGGCGGAGATTGAGGTCGTTGACGTTCTGAACGTTCCTCTGCTTAACCAGGACGAAGAATTCCCAGCTCCTGAAGGTGTCCAAAAAGTCAGGGACGCGGTTATGGCTGCCGATGGCGTATGGCTCTTTACTCCGGAGTACAACTACAGCATTCCCGGCACCGTTAAGAACATCTTGGACTGGCTGAGCCGTCCGCTCACTTCCGATTACGAGAAGAAGTCCGAGACCGCCATTGCTGGCAAGGTTGTCACTGCAAGTGGCGTTGGCGGCCGAAACAAGACTGCAGGATCGCTCGCCGTGGTAAAGCAGCAGTTCCTGGCTCTGCGCACCAAGCCAGTTGAGCCGTTCAATGGCTTCTCGCTTCCTGTTACCGCTTGGACTGAGGGAACTTGGGAGCCAGAACCCGAGGTTCACGAGGCAATCGCCCAGCAAGCAGAGGATTTTCTCGCCGCACTGTAAGGTGCGCGCGTCCGGTGCGCCTGATTTCTGCAAAGAATCTGTAGCTTTTGCCTGAAAGCATCAAAGAATCGGTGGATTTTGCCTAATTTCATCAAAGAGTCTGTGTCTCAAGCACAGACTCTTTGTACTTTTCAGGCGCGTTTCAAACAAGCTTCAGTTGGGCCTTAAAACGCACAGGAGACTTCCTTCAGGGAGCCTGATTTTCTCGTCAAGTCTGAATGATTTGCCGGAAAAGTGTACCAAGTCTGAGTGATTTGCCGGTTTTTCTCGCCAAGTCTGAGCTGTTTTACTCAGACTTGATGCGGTTTTCAGGCTCGCGGCGTACCTGCCGAGAAACCCGCGCACTCGAAATCCCAGCATGCGCGCACGTGCGCACAAAAAGAGCCCGGATGCCGCGCAATAGCATCCGGGCTTTGGTGTGTCTAGACGGAGGAGAGGGCCGTTGCTAGACAAGATGTGTATCGTACCTTGTTCGTGTACTGCGTTTATTCCCGCTTCGCAGCTTGTTTACACGAGCTTTACTTACCAACAAACTGCGAGATGGTCTTGTACAGGTCGCTTGCCTGGAAGTCCTTGATAATCTTGGAATCTTTCCTCTGGTCGCAGACCTCAAGCAGTGCCTTCAGGGAAGCCTTATCGGGGTCAGTCTGATAATCTGCCTCGGCCTGAATGAGCTTGTACTTGGCAATGACCATGTCCATGAGCTTGGCGTTGTTACCCTCGGCGTTTGCGTCGTCGAGGCCGTCGAATGCCAGCGTAGAAACAACTCCGTAGCCGCCGGTCAGGAAGTGGTTGCCCACAAAGTCGTTAGGATTGACCTTGTTGTCAATGACAGGCGAGTTCTTGGTGTTAGTGAGCAGCACCAAGCTGGTGTTGTTGTAGACATCGATGACGGTAAGTGTGCCGGTCCAGCCGGTGTGGCCAACGGTTGCAGCGTTTGCAATTGGCGAGAAGGCCCACTGGTAGCCAATGTGACCCTTACGCCTCCAGCCCAAACCGTAGGTGACGCTGGTGTCCTTTGGCTTGATGAACTGGTCGTGAACGTCCTCGTTGAAGAGCATGGTGTTGCCGTAGCCACCACGGTTCATAACGGTCTGGACAAGAACGGCCAGGTCGGAAGCGTTGGCAAACAGACCAGCATGACCAGAGATGCCACCCATTGCATAGTAGGCCTTCTCGTCATGGACCGTACCCTGAATGGTGTCGGTACGCATGTTGTCAAAGGTAATCAGGCCGTCGCGAGTGTTGCCGTTAAGCTCGGTAGCTGCGATTCCGTCAGCCTTGAAGCCGTTGTCCAGTGGGTTGAACATGACGTTCTTGAGTCCCAGTGGCTCATAAAGAGCTTCCTTAACGTACTGGTCAAGGCGCTTATTGGTGATCTTCTCGATGATAAAACCAAGAAGCATGTAGTCTACGTCGGAATAGGCAGTCTTGGTACCTGGGACGTATTGCAAAGGAGTCTCGATAATCTTCTGCAGAATCTCGTCGCGATTCTGAGAGTACAGCTTCTGGTTAGCGTTTGGCTGAGGATCGTCAGGCTTCTCTGGGTTGTAGTTGCGGTTGTGGTACTGAGGATCTGGTGGGAATCCAGCCTGGTGCTCTAGGATTTCACGAACGGTAAGTTCGTTCTTGCCCAGGATCTTATCGCCTTCCTGGTCCTTGAAGTCTGGAATGTACTCCTGAACCTTCTTGGAAACGTCCAGCTGACCGTCGGTAACCAGCTTCTCAATTGCCAGGTTAGTGGCATACATCTTTGTGTTAGAAGCCAGGTCGTAGAGGGTGTTGTCGTCAACAGCCTTGCCGTCTTTGATGCGAGAGCCGTCCTTGTTGTAAGAATTGACGTTGCCGTAGTTAGTCTTCTTGATAATCTTGCCGTACCTGGTAACAACCAGCTGAGCAGAGGTAAAGCCGTTGGCAATCTCTGCGTTGATAATCTGGTCAATCAGCTTGAAGTTGTCGTTGTCAGCGTAATCCTTGGTGCCGTCAATAAGGGTTGGGTAGCCAATCTTGACCTCAAAGGTTGCCTGAGTCTCTTTAACGGTGCTGACCTGCAGGCGGTTATCGCCGTTGACGGTTACGTCAGAGATGTCAATCTGGTTCCAGGAAGAGCCGTCAAGCTTGTCGGTTGGAACCTGGTGACCGTTTACAAAGAGCGCAAAGCTCTGAGGCTCGGAGCTCTTTACATAGACGGTGCCCTGACCAGCAAAGCAAACAAAGCTGTTGAGCTGGTTGGTAACAAGAGAGTCGTCAAATGCCTCGTTGTCGTTTAGAACAGGGAAGACCTTCTCGTACTGGAAGGTTCCGTCTACGGAGTCAACTTTCTTTGCGGTTCCCTTAGCAGCAGTTGCGCCACCCTTTGTCTGGCAGGCGGTAAGGCCAAGACCTGCTAGAGCGGCTAGACCAAGAGCACTTCTGCTCAGAAATTGTCTTCTGGTCTGTCCAGCAGGGGAGCCTGCGTTAGATGAGTGCTCAGAGTGAGCGTTTTGATTCTGGTGCAAATCTTCGTTGGCGCGCATATCGTCTCCTTCGGTTTTGCCTTAGGTGAAACACCTGCTATCTCAATTGGCTGAGATAATTTGCGCTTATGATGACGTGCGTTTCATCAAAATTGCAGCTAGTTTGCCCAAGATGAAATAATGGGTACGTTAACGTACTGCGAGTGGTATCAAAAAAGCTGTCAATGGTATCTAAATTTGAATTTTTTAGGCAAAGATGAAATATTTTAATCAGGTTTTACGTGGTCAAATGTCTACTCGGTAGTAAAAGTTTTTATGAAGTGGTAGTAACGCACCTAAAGCAAGGCTCAGTTTTTGTGACAATTGTCCCCGCATTATGCTGGGAAAACATGAGCAGTCGCGCATGCAACGCACGTGGGATGCGATCGCACTTGCGCACGCAATACTACCGTTTACGGCACTGCCTACTTTACAGATGAAATTTTTATGGCATCGTGAAACAATATAGTCAAACGTTTTAGTCAACTGGACGGCCGGAGGTGATTGCGTGAGAGGTGTTCGTCTACGTCTGGAAGAGTATCGCAAGAATGCTAGTTCAGCTGAACGCGATATTGTCGACTATATTCTGTCGGATCCAGAGGCGGCAGTTGGTCAATCAATCCATAAACTAGCAGCTCAAACGTATACGTCTGCATCAACGGTTGTCAGGCTTTGCAAGAAGCTTGGATGCGGTGGCTATAAAGAGTTCCAACAGGCGCTCATTTACGAGCTGGCAGTAAGCAATAAAAGCAACGATATTGCTGTCGGCGGCGTTATCGCAGGTGACACCACTGATGTGATCATCGAAAAAGTTACGGCAAAGAACATTTCTTCGCTGGAGCTTACCAGGCAATTGCTTGACGCTCAGGTTGTTGACTCAGTTGTTTCACTCATGATGCAAGCTCATTCCATCTGCCTCTTTGGCATGGGAGCTTCGCTTCTGGTTGCAAGGGATCTGCAGCTCAAACTCATGCGTCTTAACATCAACTGCAACTTGAGCGACGATTACCACTCTCAGATGCTCTACGCTAAAAACATGGGGCGAGAAGATCTTGCTATTGTGGTCAGCTACTCAGGCCTTACGCGAGAAGCCATTGAGTGTGCCTGGATTGCAAAGGCAAATGGCGCCAAGGTGGTTGCCATTACCCGCGGTGGCATTGATTCAGAGCTCATTCACCGCTCCGATTACGTTTTGGGCGTTGCAGAGACTGAGCACATCATGAGAAGCGGCGCCATGTCTTCAAGAATTGCCCAGCTCAACGTTGTAGATGCACTCTTTGCAGCCTATGTAAATAGAAATTACGAGAAGAGCGTTAAGCGTTTCTCGACAAACTATATTGGCAAGTTGGATTCAGCTGAACGTGTCAACACGCTTTCTTCTGACCAAGATTTGCCTGGTACAGCCAACGACGTTATTGCGTAAAAATCACAACACAGAAGGTGGAAACGTGATTGATTTGACAAAACTTGTCACCGAGACAAGAAACCCCAACACCATGGACCTGGATCAGATGACCCCGCTTGAGCTGGTCAGCGTTATGAACCAAGAAGACCTCAACGTGGTAGCTGGCGTAAAAGAGGTTCTTCCCCAGGTAGCACAGGCAGTTGAGTGGGCAGTTTCCTCGCTAGAAGCTGGCGGCAGGATTGTCTACTTTGGTGCTGGAACCTCCGGCCGCCTGGGCGTTTTGGACGCGGTTGAGTGTCCACCCACCTTTGGTGTTTCTCCTGACGTGGTTGTTGGTCTTATCGCCGGTGGCGAGAAGGCCTTTGTACGTGCAGTTGAAGGCGCGGAAGATTCTCTTGAGCTTTGCGAAGAAGAGTTCAAGAAGATTGGCCTGAACAAGAACGACATTGCTATTGGAATTGCAGCTAGTGGTCGCACACCTTACGTTATTGGCGGCCTGCGCTATGCTCGTTCTTTGGGCTGCAAGACCGTTGCTATTGCCTGCAATAAGGGTTCTGAAGTGGGCAAAGAGGCAGAGCTTGCTATTGAGCCTTCCTGTGGTCCTGAGGTTCTTACAGGTTCCACACGCCTTAAGTCTGGTACCGCTCAGAAGATGATTCTGAACATGATTTCAACCGGTTCTATGGTTGGCGTGGGCAAGGCATATCAGAACCTCATGGTTGACGTGCAGCAGACCAATAAGAAGCTGGTAGTTCGCGCGCAGAACATCACCATGGCAGCAACGGGTTGCACCCGTGAAGAGGCAGCTCAGGCTCTTGAGCAGGCTGACGGTAACGCAAAACTTGCTATTGTTATGCTGCTGACTCAGATGCCTGTTGACGAGGCTAAAGCTAAGCTCGAGGCAGCTCATGGTCATGTCAGAGGTGCACTGTAGTAATTACAGTTGTAACAAATGACACACGCGTGAGCATTTTGTTTCAGCTGCATCGGTCAGTGGTATCAGCATGCCGTACAAGCGTACGGTAAGTTTTGAAAAACGCTCAATTTACCTGCAGTAACGGAGCGTTCAAATTAGGTCAAAACATGAAACAATGAACCACAGGTATGGATTCTTGTACCGCCAAGTTCATTTTTTATGTATTCTTGATAAGTATTTGTTGCAACATCGCAACGAGAGAAAGAAGGAAAGTATGGATTACACCAAGCTTTCAGAACAGATTCTTGCTGCCGTCGGTGGCAAAGAAAATGTTCAGAGCAACATGGTCTGCATGACCAGGCTCCGCATTAAGACCGCAGATCCTTCAAAGGTTGACTCCGAGGCCATCAAGGCTATCGACGGTGTCATGGGTCTGGTCGAGGATGCAGAGTACCTTGAGGTTGTTCTTGGTCCTGGCGTTGTCAACAAGGTTATTGTTGAGTTCTCCAAGCTTACCGGCGTTGCTGCTGGTGACGCATCTGAGGACGACGTTGTTTCCGCAGCTAAGGACAACAAGGCAGCTCAGAAGGCTAAGTACGAGAACAAGCCTGTTCAGCGCTTCCTCAAGAAGATTGCTAACATCTTTGTTCCACTGCTTCCTGGCATCATTTCTGCAGGTCTGATCAACGGTATCATCAACGTTATCAACTTCTCCACTGGTAAGGCTTATGCCAACGAGTGGTGGTTCGCAGCTATCTGGACCATGGGCTGGGCACTTTTCGCTTACCTGCCAGTTCTCGCTGGTGAGAACGCTGCCAAGGAGTTTGGCGGTTCTCGCGTTCTTGGTGCTATGGCTGGTGCACTTTCCATTGCTAACGCTGGTATGCCTCTTCTTGCTTCCAAGACTGTTGACGGCGTTGCAACTCGTCTGGTTCACCTTCCATTCAGCCTCCCAACTGTTGCTTTCAAGGAGGGCGCATTTATCGTCGCTTCCTCTGACCTGTTCAACGCAGCAGCAGGCGGCATGATTGGTGCAATCATCTGCGCAATCTTCTTCGCATTCCTGGAGAAGAACCTGCACAAGGTTATGCCAAGCGTTCTTGACACCTTCCTGACTCCACTTTGCACCGTCATCATCGGTGTCATTGGCTCTGTCCTGATTCTTCAGCCTGCAGGCGCATGGCTTACCCAGGCAATCTTCTTTGTCCTTCAGTTCTTCTATGACAAGCTTGGCGTCTTTGGTGCTTACCTGCTTGGTTCTACCTTCCTGCCACTGGTTTCCGTTGGTCTTCACCAGGCACTTACCCCAATCCACGTTATGCTTAACAACCCAGAGGGCCCAACTCAGGGCATCAACTACCTGCTTCCTCTGCTGATGATGGCAGGCGGCGGCCAGGTTGGTGCTGGTCTTGCAATCCTCTTCAAGACCAAGAACAAGCGCGTCAAGAAGTACCTCACCGAGTCCATCCCAGTTGGTATGCTCGGCATTGGCGAGCCTCTTATGTACGCAGTTACCCTGCCTCTTGGCAAGCCATTCATCACCGCATGCCTTGGCTCCGGTGTTGGCTCCGTAATTGCTTACCTCTTCCACCTTGGTACCGTTTCCCAGGGCGTCTCCGGCCTCTTTGGTCTGCTGATTGTCCAGCCTGGTAACCAGGTCTTCTACCTGCTTGCAATGCTTCTTGCTTACGCTGCAGGCTTCGCACTTACTTGGTTCTTCGGCGTTGACGATGATCGTATCAACGACGTCTTCGGCGAGTAAAAACCACACGTTCTAGAAACGTTTATCCCTCTTCTTAGGTATCCTAGGAAGAGGGATTTTTCTTCTCGCCCGGCACCCAACTGGCACCTGACTGGCTGACCGACCGGCTGCCCGTTGGTCTTCTCGCCCGGCGCCCGACTGGCGAGAAAACCCGTCTTTTAGAAAGCGTTTTGCAATTGCTTGGAGGATTTATGCGCACCGGAATTTCACTGTATTTTGCCAGTGGATATGAGGCTAATGCTGAGGTTGTGGCAAAAGCACAGGCAGCCGGATGCCACTACGCCTTTACGTCTTTACAGATTCCCGAGGAAGAGGGGATTGATTATCGCACTGAGGCTCGCCGACTTTTAGAGCTGTGCAAAAAGGCTGAGATCAACCTCATTGCCGATGTTTCTCCTGCTACTCTTTCTAAACTTGGCGTTCAGAAGTTTGACGAACTTGCTGAGCTGGGCATTACGTATGTGCGTCTTGACTTTGGGTTTGATGCGGCAGAGACCGTTGAGCTTTCTCGCAAGTTCCATGTGGTCTTTAACGCTTCGACCATCACCAAGGATGACATTTCCGCATGGCGAGCAGCTGGTGCCGACTTCACTCGTTTTGCCGCCTGCCACAATTACTATCCCAAGAGCTACACGGGCCTTTCGCTGGAGCGCGTCGCACAGATTAACGCACGCCTTTCGGCGCTTGGATTCCAGATTTTCTCGTTTGTTCCTGGCGAGATTTTTCGCGGTCCTCTCTACGAGGGACTGCCAACTGTCGAGGAACACCGTGGGCTTTCTGGTGATGCGCTTATTCAGGCAATGCTTGCTCTTTACGATGCAGACTCTGACGTGGTACTCATTGGTGACCCAGATGTTACTGAGGCTACGTGGAAGCGCATTGGTCAGCTTGAGCAGAATTGTATCGAGCTAAAAGCCGAGTTAAAACCTGATTTTGAGTATCTGTATGATCGCTTGCAGACCGATCGACCTGATTCCAGCTCGTACATTATCCGTTCACAGGAGTCCAGACTCTGGAAAGATGCTCCGGTGTATGACGCGAAGCCTTCTACCTGGGAAACTGTTGCTACTGGCGCTATTTTGGTGAGCAGTAAAGCATATGGTCGCTATGCAGGGGAACTTTCGATTGCTCGAGGCCTGTTGGAGCTTGATGCTCGCGATAACGTCGCAGGAAACATCTGCGAGGAAGACCAAGCGTTCTTGCCGTACATCCATTCTGGCCGTGGCTTTAGGTTTATCCGCAGGTAATTAAACGTTTCTGCTGGCTGGGCTGAGCATCTACACTGCTCGTGCGAGCGCGTCATATGCGCCGTAGTTACGGGGCGACGTGGATGGCGCGCCGGAGCGCGTTGGTCGCACGGGGTGCATGAGGAGCACAGGGCGCACAGGGCGCACAGGGCGCTCGAGGACACCTCGGCGTGCATAAAGCCTGCCTAATATGCACAAAAACTAATCAAGAAATTGATATGTCATTCAAGGGGTACTGTTTTGGGTAAAAAACCCGTTTAGTTGGGGAAAATTTTTTAGTTTTGTCATTTTGGCATTTACGTTTAAGCAGTTCAGAAATAATGTGAATGCACATGAAAAATTCGTCTAATTAAAAGTGCTGGTAAAACGCTTGCATAGAAGTTTGTCAATCCTGTATACCCCAACTGAACGCATTTTTTACCACTTCGCACTGAAATAGGCCATTTTTTGATCAGAGAAAGTCACTTCAAACCAAAAAAGGCCAGTTGGCGCCAAGATGGAGAGCGATGGACTATGTGCCTGAACTCTTTGTGGGCGGTAAATTTCCCGCTCAACAAAGAATTGCCTGCTAAACAGACTGCCTCCCATTTCCTCGGTGTCGAGAAATAGGAGGCAGCTTAAAAGTTAATGTAATAGCCTTTACAGCTTGACGATAACATCCTCAGCTGGCTGGCGACGCTTTTGGACAGGATCCATATCACGATAGCCCAGGCTAAGCATGCAGGAAACGCCAAAGTCGTTGTACTGTCCACCGTCGAGAAGACCCTCTTCTTCCAAAATCTTATCAACAGCCTCGCGGTTGAAGCCCTCGATTGGGCAGCTATCAACGCCAATCATGGCGGCCATGGTAAGCATGTTTGAAAGCGCAATGTAGGTCTGCTTGCAAGCCCAGTCAAAGGTGGCGCGTTCGTTACCTACCAGGTCAAACATGTTCTCCTGGAAGTTCTTGAAAGCAGCGGCATAAGTTGGTTCAAAGTCTGCAGGAAGCTGCTTGATGTCGTGCATCATGTGCTTGACGTAAGCAGACTCTGCATTGACGTTCTTGCGAGCAAGAAGAATAACCAGGTAGTGAGCACCATCGAGGGACGCGCGAGCACCATAGCATGGTTCGTAAAGTTTCTCTTTAAGGCGAAGTGACTGCTCAGAAGCCTGATCCTCTCGTAAATTAACAACCAGGAAGCGCCAAGGCTCCAAACCGTAGGAACTTGGTGCCAGACGACCAGCCTCAAGGATCACCTCAAGGTCCTCGTCAGAGACGTTTTTGGTTGGGTCGAACTTCTTGGTTGCAAGTCTCCACTGGTAGGACGAGAGAACTTTGTTTGCAACGTGCTGTGCGGAACAGGCCATATGAGGTCCTTTCTTGTTAGTGGTGTGGTGAGCTGGGAGGCGCGTTGAGCTGGGAGTGTCGTCCAGGAATGCGCCGCTCGGGAACACGACGTTTGTGAGCTGGGGCGCTATGCGCTGAAGGCTACTCAGAAACGATAAAGCGACCAGGTTGTCCAAGCTCCCACGTACCCTTGAGGTCGGCAGCAAGCTCAAAGTGCAGCTTGGAGATACCCAGGTCATAGTCTTGGATGAGGTGGCGCTGGTTAGGCATAGATGCGCTTACCACGCCATCTGTCAGGTCAAATACAACTGGCAGCTTGTTGATGGCGGTTGGGCATGCCAAAACCGCATCAATGCCGCGGTTGAACCACTCGGGCATCTGCTCCGGCTCAGTTGGAGTACCGTTTGCCGTCATAATCTGCGCAGGCTTCTTGGTGCGCAGACGAATTGCGGTACGAATGCCCTCCTGCTTGAGCGGAATCTTCTCCGGAGCGTATCCGATAGAAATAATAATGCCCAGCTTAAGGCCGTTGTACTTGTCGCGAGCCAGGGTCTTCCAGTCCATAGTCTCGGCAATCCAGCATGAACCAATGCCCAGCTGGGTGGCGAGAAGAACGATCTTCTCGCCATAGTAGCCGATGAGTTCACGGGCAATTGCGTCTTCACAATAACCTGCTACGTAGTGGTAAATGGGACCGACAATAGACCTGTTCTTCATGTGAACGGAAGTGCCATCCTCAAGGTGAGGGCCCTCGATGGTAAGGATTGCGGCGTGATCAGGCGCTGCCTCTGCCATCTGGGCATTTGCGACGTCAATGGCTTCCTGGAGTTGAGAAAGTTTCTCTTGCTCAATAGGCTTTTGGTCGTACGCGCGCAGAGATATGCGCTGGTCCATAGCTTCTTTTACGTCCATCGTGGTCCTTCCTAGAGCAAGGTTAGAGTAGCGAGCCAAATCGCTTGACGTAGAGGCTCTTAATTATGGTGATAAGAACCATATACCCGCTCATGAGTGCAGTTAGCCATCCAAAGAATGATAAAGGTAGAGCAACAAGACTCAAGGGTTGGGCGAACACCGACAGATACGGAAGAGCACTGACCACAATGATTCCCGCGGTGGTTAGAGCAAGCAGCGATGCCGATGGCATGCTCTGAACAAAGGGGATCTTATTGGTTCTGAGCGCGTGGAGAACAAAGGTCTGGGTCCACATGGATTCGATGAACCAACCAGTTTGGAAAGACAGGATAAAGAGCGCCTGAGCTGCGGTATTTCCGGCTGCGACAAGTTCTGCCCAGGTTCCTCCGGCAAGCGCAGGAGAGACCACAAAGAACATAAGTGCAAAGGTCAGCACATCAAAGATTGAACTGACAGGTCCAATCCAAAGCATAAAGTTTGTAATCGAATGAGCGTCCCAAGAGCGAGGGCTTGAAAGGAACGAGTCGTCAACGTTGTCCCACGGAATTGCGATGCAAGTAACGGTATATGCCAGTCCCAAGAGGAGCAGCTGAAGGGCGCTCATAGGCAAGAACGGCAGGAAGAAGCTGGCCACCAAAACGGACAGCACGTTTCCAAAGTTGGAGCTTGCGGTTGCTTTGATGTACTTGATGGTGTTGCCGTAGGTTCTGCGACCCTCTTCGACACCGTGTTCAAGTACCAGCAGATCTTTCTGCAGCAAGATGATATCTGCGGACTCTTTTGCCACGTCAACAGCAGTGTCAACGGAGATTCCCACGTCGGAGGAGCGCATTGCAGCAGCGTCGTTGATGCCGTCGCCCATGAAGCCGACCACGTGGTTGTTGGACCTGAGTGCAGAGACAACACGAGCCTTTTGCATAGGGGAAAGCTTTGCAAAGAGCTGGGTCTTCTCGACACGCT
>CAUVID010000010.1:0-24991 GCA_963551855.1 Lancefieldella parvula
CCGGTCTTCTCGCCAGCGTGGACGTGCTCTGCCTGAACGAGATTGAGTTTGCGGATCTGTTTGGCGAGGGCAAGATTAGCCCGCTGGCAGATCCCGAGGCCGCAGTGCAGAAGGTGCTTGCAAGCGGCGTGGCAACTGCGGTGTTGACGCTGGGGTCTAAGGGCTCGATCGCTGCCGACGCACACGGCGTCTACCGGCAGGAATGCTATCGCGTGGACACCGTGGACACTACCTGCGCGGGAGACACGTTTATGGGCACGCTCGCTGTATTCCAGGCGTCGGGACAGTTAGAGGGTCACGACATCAAGCAGGCGCTCGATGTGGCTGCGAAGGCCGCAGCACTTGCCACTACTAAGGTTGGCGCTCAGCAATCAATCCCAACGTATCAGCAGGTAGTTGAGTTTTAGGTTAAAATTACCGTGATTGTTGCTTCATAATTCGCAGTCCACACGCAGCTCAAACGTACAAAGGAGACTTATGACAACGCTTTCAACTAAGACGCGCGTCATCATCGACACAGATCCAGGCATCGACGACGCTATCGCCCTGGGTTTTGCCCTGGCCGCAAAGGCGCTGGATATCAAGCTTATTACTACTGTCAGCGGAAATGTTGGCATCGAGAACGTCACCAACAATACCCTCAAGCTGCTCAAATTCTGGAACCAGCACGTGCCTGTTGCGCGCGGTGCTGCCGAGCCGCTGCTCAGAAAGCCCATGGACGCAAGCGATGTCCACGGTGCTTCGGGCATGAGAGGCTACGAATTTGACGGCATTCAGCCGGACTGTCTTCTTGAAGAAACCGCACTTGAGGCACAGCGTCGCGTCATTATGGAAGGCGCTTCTGCTGGCGAGAAAACCACGCTGGTGACGCTTGGTCCTCTGACCAATATTGCGCTGCTGCTGAAAGCATACCCACAGGTCAAGGAGCATATCGACCGCATTGTCATGATGGGCGGCGCTCTGACCCGCGGAAACCTTGGCGTCATGTCCGAGTTCAACGTGGGCGTTGACCCCGAGGCGGCAAAGATTGTCTTTGCATCCGGCGTTCACGTGGCCATGGTTGGCCTTGAGGTGGGTGACGCCGCTCGCGTGATGCCCGAGGACATCGAGAACATCCAGAACTCCGGCAAGAGTGGTGACATGCTGGTCAAGCTGCTGCTCAACTATCGCGTCCACTACCAGGAGGAGGGCTTCAGCATGTATGACCCAACGGCTGTGGCCTACCTGCTGGCGCCCCAGATGTTTGAGACCAAAGACGTGTTTGTGGACGTCGAGTGCGCCGGCGCTCTGACAAGCGGCTGCACCGTCGTTGACCTGGCCGGATATCTTGGCGAGAAACCCAACGCAACCGTATGTGTGGGCGTCGACCAAAAGGCATTCCGTACTTGGTTTGTTCACCAGATCCAAAAGTGCAACGTCCTCGACGGCTCCGCCTCTGCAGTTGAAGGCGTGCTGCTGGACTAAGGCACCGTTGGACCAACGTGCCGCCGGGGTTGCGCGCTGCAAAAACCCACAAGAAAAAAGCCTCTTCTCGCCATTGAGAAGAGGCTTTGTTGTGCGTAAAAGTGCTGTTAAATTGACCTTCTTGCCAAATTCCGCGCCGGCAAAGTTTCGCACGTAGCGGAGTTCCGCATCGGGTAAAATCCCGCACCGAGTTTTAGAGCTCTTTGTAGACAGGGAACCACTTGAGGGCGTCAACTGCTTCTTTTGCATCGGCGATTGGCTCGCGGTTCAGGCCCTGCTTAATTGCTTCCTCTGCAACGCCAACAGCAATACGCTCGGAGAACTCGGTAATCTTGGAGACTGGAGGAAGAATTGCAGCTCCAGGCTTTGTGGTGTCGACGATTCCGCCAAGCGAGTGGGCTGCCAGGGAAATCATCTGGTCTGTGAGTAGGCGAGCCTTTGATGCAAGAACACCTAGACCAAGACCTGGGTAGATCAGAGCGTTGTTAGCCTGACCAATCTGGTAGGTTACGCCGTTCAGATCCACGTCATCGGATGGAACGCCGCAGGCCACAAGTGCACGACCATCAGTCCAGGTAAGCAGATCCTGGGCGGTTGCCTCCGCAAGCTTAGTTGGGTTGGACAGAGGGAAGACCATTGGACGCTCACAATGAGCTGCCATTTCGCGGATAATCTCCTCGGTGAAGGCACCGTGAACGGTAGAGGTACCAACCATAATTGTTGGGTGGACTGTCTTTACAACGGCAGCCAGGTTGGTGAGCTCATCAGCGTTTGCAAACTCAGAACGCTTACGAGCAAAAGGCTTCTGCTGTGGAGTGAGGTTGTCCATGTCGTCAAAGAGCAGACCCTGGCGATCTACCAGGTAGAAGCGCTTGCGAGCCTCCTCGCGATCCATTCCCTGGTCCACAAACTCCTGCAGCACACGCTCAGCAATGCCGCAACCAGCAGTTCCTGCACCAAAGCAGAGATATACCTGGTCGACGAGTTTCTCGCCAGAAATGTTGAGGCCACCGAGGATGCCTGCGAGGGTGACAATGCCAGTACCCTCGACGTCGTCGTTGAAGACAGGGTAGGTGTTCTTGTAGCGGTCCAGGATTGCTGCAGCGTGCGAGCGGCCGAAGTCCTCGAAGTGCAGGTAGAGATTAGGGAAGAGCTTCTCGACGGTGGTTACAAAGTTGTCAATGAATGCGTTATATCGATCTTCATCAACGCGCTTGTGGCGTTCACCCAGGTATAGTGGGTCATCGAGAAGTTCCTGGCGATTGGTGCCAGCATCAATGACAACAGGCATGATGCGGTTAGGGTCAACACCAGCTGCGGCAGTGTAAACCATGAGTTTGCCAACGGAAATTTCGACGCCGTTGGTGCCCCAGTCACCAATGCCCAGAATTGCCTCTGCGTCGGTGACGACAATCAGGTCGATATCTCTACCTGCGGCTGCGTTCTTCAGCGAGATTTCAAGGTCCTCAGGACGATCAACTGACAGGAAGCATGCATACTGTGGATCGACATAGCGCTGGGAGTACTGCTCAATATCTGGAGCAATAGTTGGGTCGTAGACAATAGGCATGAACTCTTCAACGTGCTTGGAGAACAGGTTATAGAACAGCGTGCGATTCTCGGAGAAAAGCCTCATGAGATAGTGACGCTTTGTCTCAAGGTCAGGATATTGCTGGAAAAGCACATATGCCTGCTCAGCTTGCTCCTCGATGGTCTGAATGTTTGGAGGTAGAAGTCCTACCAGGCCATACTTCTGACGCTCCTCCTGCGTAAAAGCGGTTCCCTTGTTCAAAAATGGATCATTCAGTAGTTCAAAACCCGTCTTCATGACGCCTCCTTAGCGCATCAGCTGTAATAATTGCCGTATTTGGCGCAGATAGAATATGGTTTCTATCTGAGATAACAATACCCATATTCTGTTATGAATGTACGAGAATTAGAAGAAATCCCCTTCTATTTTTGAAAAAAATTTCCTGCTAAACATATATGTTCACCTGTGCATTTATAAATTTGGTCAAACTGACAAGGTGATGTTTTCTAATCCCAAGGTGATGTTTTCAAATTCTTTTGAAAGAATCGTTTTAACGGAGAAATGTAAGACAGAATTAATGCCAACTGCGGTTTTGCTGAGCGCTTGTCATGCAAGTGGTAAAAAATGCGTTTAGTTGGAATATGCAGCGGCGACTAGTTTTTATGCAAGCCATTTAACTGCGGTTTTGTTACAGATAAAAATAGCAAAATATGGACACTTTTTGCCACCTGCGCAAACGCAAGTCAGGAATTTCCGTGATCGTGATTTGACTTCCAACTAAACGGATTTTTTACCCAAAAGAGGGTCAAATTTTGGTGAGTCATATTTTTGATACAAAACTCCGCATAAACAAGGTGGAATATGCAATTTTCTCAGGTGATTGGATGTTGCTCGGTCAATTGGATAGCGGTCAGCCCTCAAAGTGACGTTATTTCACCACAACAGCGCCTTCGGGAAGCGCAATATCCGCATCAGTTGCAATTAAGAGGTTGTTACCTGGTGTTTTAGGAGTATCAGGCCACTCGGGCACATACGCGACGTGCGCAAACTCCTGCGCAAAGACGTTTGCCACCTGGGGAAGTAGCGTAGACCCGTGGCCTTCGATCGGACAGCGAACATCAGCCAGATATACACCGCCATCTGCAAGTTTTTCTTTAACCACTTGCGCGCCCGCCGCTGTTCCCAGGGGTCCAAGCGACTTCCGACCAGCAAACACTTCGTTTACCAGCACGTCAATGCTACTAGCATCTGCGTCTTGCAACACCCTCCACGCATCATCTTCCATGACTCGTAGCTCACTTGAAGCCGCAGCTAGAGCCTCGTCCAAAAAGAAATGCTCACGTGCAAGCGAGACTATCTTTGGATCAATCTCAATCGCGTCAATTACGCCGCCGCTCATGTGCGTAGCCAGGTGTTTTGGCAGCGAGAAACCTCCGCCGCCCATGACTACTACGTGACCCCGAGCAGACACCTGCTGGATAACCTTTGCCATCATGCGGTGATAGTGGACGCAAAGCTCAAAGCGCAGCTCAGGTGCAATGTAGCTCACAGACTGGAAGGTGCCATTAACATTGAGCAGCCTAATGGGCGTACCGTCGGCGTCCTCGGAGTCAAAGATCATCGTGAGGCCAAATTTGGTACGCGTCACAAAAACGCCTCGAGCGCGCAGAATTAACAGAAATAGCTGGTAAATGCCAATAACGGCAAGCCCCGCTACGGTCGACCAGATAAAAAATGTCCAAAAATCATGTAAGACCATGTTAATTCCTTGTTAGTAAGGTTTCCCTCGGTTATACTAGCCGATACGGCGTTTTTTCTGAACGCTTTTACAGGAAAAGATTTTCTGGGGGTTTATATGATTTTAGGACTTGGTATTCCTGAGCTTCTGATTATTGTTTGCGTTGTTATGGTCATCTTTGGACCTAAGAACCTTCCAAAGCTCGGCAAGGCTGTCGGCGAGACCGTCAAGAGCGTTCGTGAGGGCATGGAGTCTGAGACCAAGGAAGAAGCCAAGGAGCCAGAGGCTGAGCTCATTGAGGACGAAGAGTCCAAAAAGGCTGAGTAACCCCATCTCACACGTATAGACCTACTTGACCCATCAACAGAAAGAACACGATGGACACTACTAAAGAGATTGTACTTACCCCAGAAGGCCGTCAGAAGCTTGTCGATGAGCTGGCTTATCGTGAGGGCGAGAAACACGACGAGATTGTTGAGCGCATCAAAGAGGCCCGTGGTTTTGGTGACCTTTCTGAGAACTCCGAGTATGACGCCGCAAAAGAAGAGCAGTCTCACAACGAGTCCCGCATCAACGAGATTCGCCAGATTCTCTCTGTCGCAAAGGTTGTCGAGGGCGGCAGCAAGCGCAACGTCACCGTTGCAATCGGCACAACCGTCGAGCTTGCTGATGCAAAAGGCAAGACAACTAAATATGTAATTGTTGGTACTACTGAGACTAACTCCCTTGAGCACAAGATCTCTAACGAGTCCCCAGCTGGCGAGGCTCTTATTGGTCATAAGAAGGGCGACGAGGTTGAGTTCACCACGCCAAACGGCAAGGTGAAGAAGTACACCATTACCTCTATTACTCGCTAGACTGGCACAAAAGATATTTGGTCGCCCCGTGTCCGTCTGGCGCGGGGCGTTTTTACGTGGAGGATACATGTCCGAAGTAGAGAACAACATCGCTGGTAGCTCGGTCGCCGCAGAGAACGCTGCCGCAACCAGCGCAGAGAACGCTGCTGCAACCGGCGCCGACGCAACCGAAGCCACCCCAGAGGCTTCCATCAACGACGAGCGCGCCCAGCGCAAAGCCCGTCGCCAGGCACTGCTTGACGCCGGCGTTGACCCATACCCCATCAAGTCCACCGTCACCGCTCACGTCGCTGAGCTGGAGGAGCGCTACGCTGACCTCGAGGACGGCCAGACTGGCGAGGAAGTCTATTCCGTGGCCGGCCGCGTCCGCGCCATCCGCAACCAGGGCAAGATCGCGTTTGTCGTGGTAGAGGACTATACCGGCCAGATTCAGCTCTTCTGCCGCATCAATGACCTTGACGAGAAGAACTGGGAGCTCCTGGGTCTTCTCGACCTTGGCGACATCATCGGCGCAACCGGCGCTATCATGCGTACGCGCCGCGGCCAGCTTTCCCTGGCAGTGACCTCGCTGGAGGTCCTCTCCAAGTCACTGCGTCCTCTGCCAGAGAAGTTCCACGGCCTCACCGATCGCGAGGTCCGTTATCGCCAGCGTTACGTTGACCTCATCATGAACCCTGAGGTCCGCGACGTATTCCGCAAGCGTTCCCAGATTATCTCCATTATCCGCCAGTTCATGGAGGCGGGCGGCTATATGGAGGTTGAGACCCCTGTTCTCCAGGAGATCCTTGGCGGCGCAAACGCAAAGCCATTCATCACGCACTACAATGCTCTGAACACCGAGAACTACCTGCGCATTGCAACCGAGCTTCCGCTAAAGCGCCTGCTTGTTGGCGGACTTGAGCGCGTCTACGAGCTTGGTCGTCAGTTCAGAAACGAGGGCACCGACCTCACGCACAACCCTGAGTTCACCTCTATGGAGGCATACGCCGCCTACTCTGACCTGGCCGGTATGCGCGAGCTTTCCCAGAACCTCTTCCAGGAGATTGCCCGCAAGGCTTGCGGCTGCGAGGAGGGCCACGAGGTCATCACCTACCAGGGCACCGAGGTTGACCTTTCCGGCAACTGGCGCGTCGCATCCCTGGCAGAGATTGCGTCCGAGGTCACCGGCGAGGAGCTCTCCATTGACACCCCTGTCGAGAAACTCCGCGCAGTCCTGGATCGCTACGAGATTGAGTGGAACCCAGAGTGGCAGGCCGGCAAGCTGCTGTTTGAGATCTACGACGAGCTTGGCGAGAAGAGCATCGTAAACCCAACCTTTGTCTGTGATTATCCTGCAGAGGTTTCTCCGCTCACTAAACGCAAGGCAGACGACCCTCGCCTGACCGACCGCTTTGAGCTCATTATCTGCGGCGCCGAGTATGCAAACGCATACTCCGAGCTCAACGACCCCGTTGATCAGGAGGAGCGCTTTGCTGCCCAGATGGAGGCTAAGCGTCAGGGTGACGAGGAGGCCATGGAGTACGATTACGACTTCATCCGCGCGCTTGAGTACGGCATGCCACCAGCGGGCGGTATCGGCTACGGTATCGACCGCATGATGATGCTCTTCTGCGATCAGCCTTCTATCCGCGACGTCCTTCTCTTCCCACAGCTCAAGCCCGAGAAGCGCTAAGAACTTGGGAGCTTAGCTGCCCCACGCAGCACACAAACGCATCAGCCCGGTATCCGCTCGTTGCAGGTACCGGGCTTTTTGTGTGCGGCAACGGTGCCATGAAGCTCGCTGCGATGACTTCGTCGCAGAGTGTGCGGCAGCGCGGTCTTCTTGGCAGCACGGGTTTCTCGCCCGACGTTTATGTGGTTCGTACGGAGGAGCAAAATCCAACGCGAGTCGTATGTTTGCAGAGCCTTCTGATGGGTATAAATCAGAAATGTATAGAGAGTTTTGAGAGGTTTCAGCACATGTTTGATAAATTCACTGACAGAGCGCGTAAAGTCATGAGCTTGGCTCAGGACGAGGCTCGCGGTCTTGGCCAGATGTATGTTGGTACCGAGCACCTGCTACTTGCTCTCATCAAAGAGGGGGAGGGCATTGCTGCTCAGGCTTTGGCTAAGCTGGAGGTCTCGTACGACGAGGCTCTGGCAACCGTAAAAGAGCTCACCACGGGCGCAGGAGACCCTATTCCTGGCGGCCACATTCCGTTTACTCCTCGCGCAAAACGCGTGCTTGAGGACGCGTACAGAGAAACCATGACCCACGGTCAAAGCTATATTGCAACAGAACACCTGCTCTTGGGCATTGTGTCCGAGGGTAATGGTCGCGCTATGGATGCCCTGCGTACCATGGGTGTCTCGGGCGACGCGGTAAGAAACGCTGTTGATGAGCTGGTTGCCCAGACTCCAGAAGATGCATCTGCTGGTCCTCGTATGGCAGAACCTCGCATTGAGGGTGGCATCTTTGGCATGCCTGTTGGCGCTGGTCAGATGCGTCCTAACGCAAACGACGACGCTTCCATGCTGGAGCAGTTTGGTCGCAACCTTACCAAGCTTGCCGCAGATAAAAAGCTTGACCCCGTCATTGGTCGTGACCGCGAGATTGAGCGTGTCATGCAGGTTCTTGCCCGCCGCCAGAAGAACAACCCACTTATCCTGGGAGATCCTGGCGTTGGTAAGACTGCCATTGTTGAGGGCTTGGCTCAGCTCATTGCTTCTGGCAACGTTCCTGACATTCTGCGCGGTAAGCAGGTTTGGACGCTTGACCTGGCAAGTCTGGTAGCTGGTTCTAAGTATCGCGGTGAGTTTGAGGACCGCATGAAGAAGGTTGTTGCTGAGCTGGAGAAATCCAAGAATGACATCCTCTTCATCGACGAGATTCACACCGTCATTGGCGCTGGCTCCGCAGAGGGTTCCATCGATGCTGCGTCCATCTTGAAGCCTCCGCTGTCTCGTGGAGAAATCCAGGTCATCGGCGCAACTACGGCAGAAGAGTACCGTAAACATGTCGAGAAGGACGCTGCATTTGAGAGGCGTTTCCAGCCAGTCAACATTGGCGAGCCAAACAACGACGACACCATTTCTATTATTCATGGTCTTCAAGATCGCTACGAGAAGCACCACCACGTCCACTACACCGAGGCTGCCATTAAGGCTGCCGTTGCGCTTTCTAGCCGCTATATCCAGGACCGCTTCCTGCCAGACAAGGCAATTGACGTCCTCGATGAGGCTGGTGCCCGCGCTCGCATCCACAAGATGAGCCTTCCACCAGAGATTGCCCAGGTAGACGCAGATCTTCTCCGCGTTCGTACCCAGAAGTCTGAGGCAGCAAGCGCTCAGGAGTTTGAGCAAGCAGCTCGTCTGCGTGATCAGGAGAAATCCCTGGTAGCAGAGAGGGACCGCTTGGAGACTGAGTGGCGTGAGCAGCTGGACAAGAACATCGTTACCGTTGACGAGGACGACATTGCAAAGGTTGTCTCTGGCATCACCGGTGTTCCTGTTTCCAACCTCACCGAGACTGAGGCTTCAAGGCTGCTTCGTACAGAAGACATCCTTCACCAGCGCGTTGTTGGTCAGGACGAGGCTGTTGTTAAGGTTGCAAAGGCAATTCGCAGAAGCCGTAGTCCTCTTAAAGATCCTAAGCGTCCTGGCGGCTCTTTCATCTTCCTTGGCCCTTCCGGCGTAGGTAAGACTGAGCTTGCAAAAGCCCTGGCAGAGTTCCTGTTTGGCTCCGAAGACGCCCTACTTTCTTACGACATGTCCGAGTACATGGAGCGTCACACCGTAGCTAAGCTGGTTGGTGCTCCTCCAGGATACGTGGGCTACGATGAGGGTGGCGAGCTTACCAAGGCTGTTCGCCGTCGTCCATACTCTGTCCTACTCTTTGATGAGATTGAGAAAGCACATCCGGACGTCTTCAACATCTTGCTGCAGATTCTGGACGAGGGCCGCTTGACTGACGGTCAAGGCCGTCACGTGGACTTCTCCAACACGGTTGTCATCATGACCTCCAACATTGGCGCTCGCGAGATTGCCCGCACCAACACCATGGGCTTCTCGTCAGAGGGTTCTAAGGGTCTCTCCGACAAAGAGATTACCAGCCGCGTTATGTCTGAGCTCAAGCGTGGATTCCGCCCAGAGTTCTTGAACCGCGTGGACGAGATTGTTGTCTTCAAGTCGCTCTCCACCGAGCAGCTTCGTGGCATTGTTGACCTCATGGTTCTTGAGCTGCGCGATCGCCTGATTGCCAACGGCATGTCTATTGAGCTCACCGAGGCCGCAAAGGACCTGATTGCCAAAGACGGAACCGATCCTGTCTATGGCGCTCGTCCACTGCGCCGCACCATTCAGTCGATGATCGAAGACCCATTGTCTGAGGAGCTTCTCTCTGGCAAGTGGGCTGCAGGAGACATTGTTGCTGTTGATGTTGATGCTGAGGGCAAAAAGCTTGTGTTCACTAAGACCACGGGTGTTATCCCTGAGCCTCGCAAGAAAGAGACCATGGCGCAGCTTGACCAGATGGATGTCAGCATGGGTCCATCCTCGCTGCCACAGAGTAGCGCAGGCGGCTCGTCCGACCTGATGTCCTCCGCTGAGTAAGCAAGTTCTGACCCGAGGTTCTGCCTCGGGTCTTTTTGTATCGCAGCTCACCGTGCAGCTCTCTTGGCGAGAAACCCGTCGAGCAGACCGCCTATCCACCCGTCGAGAAACCCGTCTTCTCAAAACCGTCACTACACGCGCCGGCAACAAAACCGTATACTTGAAACGTTGAAACAAATTGAAGCCGCAAACGTACCAGATCGCAAAACGCAGCCTGTAAGCTGCAAGTAATTGAGGGAGAGCCATGGAGCCAACGCAACTTGATCCAAGCGCAACAGAAAATGAGGACCGCATTGCCACAGCTCTAAAGATGACTGCCCCTGGCACGGCGCTCCGCGTTGCACTGGATATGATTATTGCGGGCCGTCTTGGTGCCCTCATTTGCGTGGGAGATACAGAAAACGTCCTTGCTGTGGGCGGAGATGGTTTCAAACTTGATGTTTCCTTCACGGCAAACCGACTGTTTGAGCTCTGCAAAATGGATGGCGCCGTGGTAGTGGACAAAGACCTCACCAGAATTCTGCGCGCCAACTCCCACCTCAATCCTGATGCAACGCTTCCAACTGCAGAAACAGGTACTCGTCACCGTACTGCCGCTCGCATGAGCTTGCTCACCAGGGCAATTGTGATCGCTGTGTCTTCTCGCCGTTCGTTGATTACCGTTTACGTTGATGGCCACGTTATTCCACTAAAGTCGGTACCAGCCATTATGTCTACCGTCAACCAGCTTTCGGTTGCTATGCAAAATACGCGCCAGCAGCTTGATCGCGCGCTTCTGCGCTTGACTGCGCTTGAGCTTGATAACTACGTTACCTTAGGTGATGTAGCAGGCATTTTCTATCTCTTTGAGGTTTTGTTTAGTGCCGCTGATCAGCTTGACGCCTGCCTTTTGGAGCTAGGTAGCGAGGGCAAAACCACTGCCATGCAGCGCGAGGAGTATCTAGGCGGTATCGACGAGGCTTATAACCTGATGATTCGCGATTACGCCGTAGATTCTTCCGCTGAAGAGGCGCGCGCCATCCGCCGTCGCTTCCACGAGACGGCAAACACTGAGCTTCGTTCCGCAGAAAGCGTCGGCCAGATTCTGGGCTACTCCGATGGCCGCGGAGAAGATGCGTCCATGGAGCCTTTGGGCCTGCGCACGCTTTCCCGCGTTCACGTGGTAAACGATGAGATTGCGGCCAGAATTGTTGACGCCTACGATAACCTGCAGCAGCTGCTTCACGTTGCAGAAAACGATACGTCTAGCCTTAAATCTCTGGGTGTCGAGAACCCCGGTGCACTTGCAAACAGTCTCCGCAGAATGTGGGGTAAGTCAGAATAATGGCTGCAAGCAGCACCTGCGCAAAGGTCGTGTCAAAGCCACGTCCTTCTCGCCTTGTAACACATGGAGCAAAAGCCGATACCGTTGCCGTTATTGTGGCTGGCGGCATTGGCGAGCGCTTTGGATATCCCGATGGCAAGCAGTTTATTTCTGTCTGCGGTCTTCCGTTGATGAGCTGGTCAATTCTTGCGTTTGATCATGCCCCAAGCGTGGCTCACCTTGTGATTGCTTGCTCTGACGAGAAACGCGCTGCAGTTCAAGAGGGTGTTGTGGGTAAGCTTGTGCTCCACAAGCCCGTGCACTTTGCAACGTCTGGTGCCACCAGGCAGGAATCGGTTTACAACGCGCTCCAGGTAGTGCCTGCTGGATATGATTTTGTTTCTGTTCATGATGCGGTCCGTCCGCTCATTGAAGTAGAAACAATTGAGCAGGTCATTAGCACGGTCCGCAAGTCACCTAAGATTGCAGGAGCAATTTTGGCTCATCGCGCAACTGATACCTTGAAGCGCGTAGACGGTGCAACCATTGTTGATACACCTGACCGCTCAACTTTCTGGGCTGCTCAGACCCCTCAGGTATTCAAGACACGTACGCTTGTTGAAGCTCACGAGGTGGCTCGTCAAGAGGGTTACCAGGGAACCGATGACTCATCGCTCGTTGAGCGGTTGGGCCTTACGGTGATGTGCGTTGAGTCGCAACGAGAAAACGTGAAGGTTACGTATCCGTCTGACCTTGCAATTGTTGAGGCTACGCTTAGCCGTCGCCTGGTAGAAGGTGCAACCGGAAGTGGGGCTGTAGAGTGAGTATGCCGGAGCTTAAAATTGGCCACGGATACGATGTTCATCGCCTGGTAGAAGGCAGAGATCTTATCTTAGGTGGCATCAAAATTGAGCACACCAAGGGTCTTCTCGGCCACTCCGATGCTGATGTTTTGGCTCACGCGCTCATGGATGCCCTGTTAGGAGCTCTGCGCGCCGGCGACATCGGCCAGCTTTTTCCTGATACAGACCCTGCTTATGAGGGTGCTGATTCTATGGTGCTCCTGTCCCATGTTATGCAGCTTGTTCGTAATGAGGGCTTTGAGCTTCTGGATTGTGATTGCACCGTTGCAGCTCAGGCACCTAAGTTGCTCCCTCATCGCGATGCTATGAGAAACCGTATGGCTGAGGTCATGGGTGTTACGCCAGAGAAAATTGGCGTAAAAGCAACCACTACTGAAGGCCTTGGTTTTGTGGGCACTCAAGAAGGCATTGCTGCCTGGGCAGTTGTGCTGCTGGGACGTAGCGCGTAAGCTGGGACGTAGCGCGCAAGCTGGGACGTAGCGCGCAATAAGTTACAGCTCTACGATATGGTCGGCTGCCTCCACCACTTTAGGGTCATGAGATATAAGAAGTATTATGTGGTCCTGCTTGACCTTCTTCAGAAGATCAAGAAGAACAGCAACACTTTTTTGATCTAATGCAGAGGTTGGTTCGTCAAGTAACATAACACTTGGGTTCATAAGCATCATGCGGATAATTGCAATCTTTTGCTTTTCTCCACCAGAGATAGCAGAGCTTCGTTCACCCAGGCGAACATCAAGATTTTGATCATCACCAAGCAGCAATTTTTCCAGATTGAATAGCTTGATATAGCTGATTATCTCTTCGTCTGTTGGTTGTTTTTGGCAGAGTAGAGTCAGATTATTTCTTACCGTATCGTCAACAATACTTGGCTCTTGTTCGGTAAATCCAAGAGTATTTTTTCGGAGTTCATATTGATTAATTTGAGTGAGCAAATCCTCATTAATGGCAATATTGCCTGATAGGTGAGAAGACCACTCTCCGTTAATGAGTTTCAGGAATGTAGATTTGCCTGTTCCGTTTCCACCGGTAATAGCGTATATATTTCCTTTTGCAAAACTGCAAGACAAGTTGTTCATCAGTATTTTATTCGTATGTGGATAAGAGAAAGATACATTTGTGCAGGTAATTTGATTGACGTTCTCTGATGGGATGATGCTCCCAACAGGTTCTTGAGGTAAATCAAGAATCTGCTCAATTCGATCAAGACTTACCGTAATACTCTGATAAGCCATGCCAAATTCCATAAGAAGCGTAATAGAACCTAAGAGCGATACAAAATAGCTTGAAATGGTTGCAATATAGCCAGGCTGTAGTGCTCCAAGGAAAATTTGATATGCACAGGTAATAAAGACAATGGCTTGGAATACGGCAATCACAGCATTGTTTAATTCTTGTACGCCAAACTCAAGCTTGTACTGCTCATGAATGGCACTACGAACTTTTTGATTGACGGCATAGTGCTGATTAAAGAAACGCTCAAAGAGAGAATGACGCCTGATAAAATCTACGTCTGTGAATTGGGAGAGCTCAATAGATCCATACTGGGACCGCAGTTCTTTAGATTCTTTGTATCTTTTATAGGCCGAAGCTTGGATTTGCTTATAGATAATAAAACTCACTAGCAACAGAACAACCGTTACAAGGGCGGTTAATGGGTTCAAATATAAAATAATTGCCAGTGTGCCTAAGACAGAGACCATAGTTGTTACAAAGCTCACACATTGTGTAAGTATAAAAATCGAAACGTCATTAGAATCGTTATTTACTGTCTGGCGGTAATGTCCAGAATCATATGACGAGAAAAATGATGAATCTGCATGTTGAATCTTGTCAATCAGCTGTCGCTCAATAGTAAACGAAGAATCAATTTGTAACTGACAATAGCGTGTTTTAGCAAGATAGGAACAGCCGGCAATAAGGATTCCTAGTGCGGCAACCACGGCGCAATAGAAAAGTATCTCGCTCCAAATTGTCCCTGAAATAAAAAGATTAATTACAAATCCAACAAGAAGAGGTTGGATCACCATAAGCGCTGTGACAAAGAATGACAGAAAGAGAAAAATCGCAAGACTGCCTTTATCCAGAATGGTAGATATACAGTAGTGGATAATGTTAAAAAACTTACTCATTCAAATCACCTTCTGAAGTTGTTAAGAGTAAGATTTCTTGTCTTCTAGTTCTTCGCAGTTTTGATTCAAATATAAATTTCTTAAATTTTTGTTCATCAAGTTTAATAAAACAAAAAAACAAATCCAGCACTAATCCGTGAACGGTAACAAAATTGAATCTTGATTAGTACGGTATGGAACTCAAAGGTTTTCCACAAACCGTTTATACTTACACCAATACACAATGGTTGCGAGGAGTATGCATGCTTGTCTATAACACTCAGACGCATAAAAAAGAAGAGTTCAAGCCAATCGACGAGGGCAAAATCCGCATGTACGTGTGCGGTCCTACGGTTTACGATCAGATTCACATCGGAAACGCCCGTACCTTCCTCTCGTTTGACGTTATTCGACGTTATCTGATGCACAAAGGTTATGAGGTCACCTTTGCTCAGAATTTGACTGACGTTGACGACAAGATTATTCAGCGTGCCATTGAGCAGGGAAGGACTGCTCAAGAGGTTTCTGAAGAGTTTTCTCAGGCGTTTATCGAGCAGATGCACCGTTTCAATATTCTAGATCCGGATATTCGTCCTCGCGCAACGCATGAGATTGAAGCCATGCTTCAGATGATTCAATCTTTGATTGAGCAGGGTCACGCTTACGCGGTGCCTTCGGGCGACGTGTACTTCTCGGTCCGTTCTGACCCCGGCTATGGCGTGCTTTCTGGCAGAGATCTTGATCAGCTTCGCGCAGGTGAGCGCGTTGAGGTTAATGACGAGAAACGCGATCCATTTGACTTTGCACTCTGGAAGGCTGCAAAGCCTGGTGAGCCTAGCTGGCCAAGCCCTTGGGGAGAAGGTCGTCCAGGTTGGCACAGTGAGTGCTGCGCCATGATTCATCGCTACCTGGGTACTCCAATTGACATTCACGGTGGTGGCTCTGACCTGGTATTCCCTCATCATGAGAACGAGACCGCGCAGGCATCTTGCGCCTGGCATGCTCCTCTCGCCAATTATTGGATGCACACCGGAATGCTTCGCGTTGATGGCGAGAAGATGTCCAAGTCTTTGGGCAACTTCTACACACTCAAGGAAGTTTTGGACAAGTACCCTGCAGATGCAGTAAGACTTTTGATGCTTCAAACGCACTATCGTGCACCACTTGATTTCTCGTTTGAGCGCCTTGAGGGCACCGTTGGTACGCTTGAGCGCATGAAGACCTGCGTTGCAAATCTCCGCTGGGCTTTCAAGCAGTCTTCTGCTCAGCACGAACTCTCCGACGCTGATAGCACGCTTGCCGAGGCAATCAATACAGCTCAGAGCGAGTTTGACGCTCAGATGGATGATGATTTCAACACCGCAGGAGCACTCGCTGCTATCTTTGCTCTGGTAACTGCTGCAAATACGTATCTTGCAGAGGTTGGCCAGAACGTTGGTGCAAGTCCTGTTCTCCGCGCAGCAGATATGTTGTGCGAGCTCACGGGAGCTTTGGGAATTGATTTGACTCAGGCAGCGTCTACCTCTGATTTACCAGAGGAGCTTGTGGCACTTGCTGCACAGGTCGCAGGCTATGAGGGCTCGTCAGCTGACGAGGCTGCAGAGGCTTTGCTTGCTGCTCGTCAGGAGGCTCGTTCACAGAAGAACTGGGCGGTTGCTGATCAAATTAGAGATGGCATTGCTGAGCTTGGACTTTTGATTGAAGATACCGCCGCTGGCGCTCGACTTAAGCGTAAGGCAGACTAACTATGGCAAGAAATCAGCGTTCTACCTCTAAAAACACTCGTTCCGAGGGCGCTGCCGGACGCGGCGGCTCCACTGGTCGCAGCGGCGCAGGTCGCAGCTCCAAGAAGGCTGCCGACTGGGGCGGTTATTTCGGCGCCAAGAATGGCCAGGGCTCCAAAGGTGGTCGCTCTGCACAGGGCAGTCGCGCAACTCAGGGCACTCGCGGTCAACGAGGCGCTGGTGGACAGCGAGGTGCTGGCGCTGGACGTCCCGGTAACAAGAAGCCTGCAACCGATTTTATCGAGGGTCGTCGCGCAGTAGCAGAGGCTCTGACCGTTGGTATTCCTTTGAAGAATGCTCTGGTACAAGCTGCAAGCGGGCAAAAAGACCAGGAGATTGAGGCTCTTGCACGTCAGCTTGAGCAGGAGGGTATTCCTGTCGAGCGTGTTGCAAAGCCCGTGCTTGACTCGCTTTCAAGCCACGGCGCTCACCAGGGTGTTATTGTCCGCACGCAGCCTTTTGCATACGCTGACCTCTCTGAAATCATTCAGCGCGCTGGTTCCGAAAACGCTCTGGTTGTGGTCTTGGATCACGTGACTGACGAGGGAAACTTTGGCGCAATCGTCCGAAGTGCCGAGGTAGTTGGCGCAGCCGGCGTCGTTATTGCAAACGCTCGCGCCGCCCGAGTTGGCGTTGGAGCATACAAGACCTCCGCAGGAGCCGTGCTTCACCTGCCAATCGCTCAGGTTTCTAATCTGCCGCGCGCTCTTGAAGAGCTTAAAGCCGCAGGTTTTTGGACATGTGGCTCTACCGAGCACGCCACTCAGTCCGTGTGGGAGGCTCCTATGGGAGGTCGCCTTGCACTTGTCATGGGCTCTGAAGGTTCAGGAATTTCTCGCCTTATGCTCGAGAAGTGCGATTTTACGTGCAAACTTCCTCAGTTTGGCCAGGTAGAGTCCCTGAACGTTGCTCAGGCAACAACGGTCATGTGCTACGAGTGGCTCCGCAGGACTCAGGAAGCGTAAGCCCAGGAAGCCCAGGAAGCCCAGGAAGCGTAAGGTATGGCTCAGAAAAAATCGCTGCTTGTAGTCGATGGCTATAACGTCATGTTGGCAACTCCTCGCTATGAGGCGTTGCTGGATGAGCGTGGCTCTTCTGCACAAGAAACCGCTGCTGAGAGAGCCTATCATCTCAACACCGATCCGTTTTATCGCGCCCGTTTGGCGCTCATTTCTGACGTTGCCACGTTTGCGCAGGGCACCTACGAGGCCGTTATTGTGTTCGACGGAAAGGGAAACGTAAACGACGAGCGCCCGGAGCGTACCCACGCTGGCGTGCAGCTGGTTTTTTCCGAGACTGGGGAGTCCGCGGATAGCGTCATCGAGCGCCTGGTAACGGACGCTCGAGAGGCTGGTCGCAAGGTATTTCTGGTCACGTCGGACAGGGACATTCGTGCCACAGCCGGCTTTGGCCCCGGCGAGGTCACGCGCATTGCCAGTGCAGCGCTGGTACACGAGATTTCCCAGGCAGATAACGTTGTCGAAGAGATGCGTCGCAATCAGGTCAGCACGCGCATGACGCTTGAAGACCGCATTTCTCCAGAACAGCGCGAGAAACTCTGGAAGCTGCTAGGTAGATAGGTGCCCAGGTCAGCGTCTCACGTACGCGATGTGCCAACGTGCTCGACCGCACCAATACGTCCAGCGCGCCTGGGCGCAATCAGCGCGCCTGATTTCTGCAAAGAATCTGTAAATTCTGCCTGATAACAGCAAAGAATCGGTGGATTTGCCTGATTTCATCAAAGAATCGGTGGCTCAAATACAGATTCTTTGCACTTTTCAGGCGGGTCTTTCGTGACGTAGCTTTAGATCTGGGTGTGGTGTCATGGACGCTTTCATGGAGCCTGATTTTCTCGCCATGTCTGAATGATTTGCCGGAAAAGCTCACCGAGTCTGAGCGATTTGCCGGTTTTTCTCGCAAAGTCTGAGCTGTTTTACACAGACATGATGCGGTTTTCAGGCTGGCCAAACTTGATGGGCAGCGCATTTGCACTAAGCTAGCTCCTACAGAAGGGAAGTGCTCCTACATGCTGCATCGACCAGTTTGTGGAGAAAAATTTCTCGAAAATTGAGACTAGACCAAAGCCAGAAAAGTCTATAGAATATCCTCTGCACTTGATGCCGCTATAGCTCAGCTGGTAGAGCAACTGACTTGTAATCAGTAGGTCCCGGGTTCGAAGCCTGGTGGCGGCACCACTTGAATTTTCAGCCAGGCATTGCCTGGCTTTTTTCGTGCAAATTTTGGGGCATTCGCGACGTATCGCGTATGGCTCCTATAGACAACCGCTAAAGCCCGTGTCCGTTTGTCGAGAAAACCGCTTGTAATTGTGGAAAAAATTTGATAAGATACGCCCGGTTGGGTGGATTACGTTGACAAGATTTTTATTCAATCGTAATATTTTCCCGCTTACGAGGTAATACAGAAGTTCAACAAGACTTTCTGCGTACGTTAAACCACAAGGTACAGCGTATTAATTGCTTCAAGAGTGCTTGAAAACGGCATTTGGGGATATGGCACAGCGGCAACTGCGGCGGACTGTAAATCCGCTCTCTCTGAGTTCCTTGGTTCGAGTCCAAGTATCCCCACCACGCCCGTGTAGCTCAGTAGGTAGAGCACTTCGTTGGTAACGAAGAGGTCACCGGTTCAAATCCGGTCGCGGGCTCCATGTTTCAAGCGGCATTTATGCCGGCGTAGCTCAGCTGGTTAGAGCACACGGCTCATACCCGTGACGTCACTGGTTCGAATCCAGTCGCCGGTACCAGACTCTTTACGGCGTACATGTCCTAGACATTTGCGCCGTTGAGTATAAACAGACGTTTTTTCACCACGGTCTAGCCCGAGGGTTAGTTCCAGAAGGAGGATTGGCAATGGCCAAGGAAAAGTTTGACCGCACAAAGCCACACGTAAACATCGGTACCATTGGTCACGTCGACCACGGTAAGACTACCCTTACCGCAGCAATCACCAAGGTTCTCTCTGAGACCGAGGGCTGCAAGGCAGACTATACCGCCTTCGAGAACATCGATAAGGCTCCAGAGGAGCGTCAGCGTGGTATTACCATTTCCGTTGCTCACGTTGAGTACGAGACTTGGGAGCGCCATTACGCTCACGTCGACTGCCCTGGCCACGCAGACTACATCAAGAACATGATTTCTGGTGCAGCTCAGATGGACGGCGCAATCCTCGTTATTGCTGCAACCGATGGTCCTATGGCTCAGACTCGTGAGCACATCCTTCTTGCACGTCAGGTCGGCGTTCCTTACATCGTCGTCTTCCTGAACAAGTGCGACATGGTCGACGATGACGAGCTCATCGACCTCGTCGAGATGGAGACCCGTGACCTTCTCTCCGAGTACGACTTCCCAGGCGATGACCTTCCAATCATCCGTGGTTCCGCTCTCGGCGCTCTTAACGGCGAGGAGAAGTGGGTTGAGTCCATCCGTGAGCTCATGCACACTGTTGACTCCTACATCCCAACACCAGCTCGTGACAACGAGAAGCCATTCCTGATGGCAATCGAGGACGTCATGACCATTTCTGGTCGTGGTACCGTTGCTACCGGCCGTGTTGAGCGTGGTGAGCTCAAGCTCAACGATCCAGTCGAGATCGTTGGTATTAAGCCAACTCAGAACTCTGTTGCTACCGGCATTGAGATGTTCCGTAAGACCATGGACTTCTGCGAGGCTGGCGACAACGTCGGTATTCTTCTTCGTGGTGTTAAGCGCGAGGACATCGAGCGCGGTCAGGTTCTCTGCAAGCCTGGTACCGTTACTCCACACAAGAAGTTCACCGGTGAGGTTTACGTTCTTACTAAGGAAGAGGGCGGCCGTCACACCCCATTCTTCTCTGGTTACCGTCCACAGTTCTACTTCCGTACAACTGACGTAACCGGCGACATCTACGAGCTCACCGATGCAAACGGTGGCAAGGTAGAGATGGCTATGCCTGGTGACCACATCACCGTTGGCTGCGAGCTCATTCACCCAATCGCTCTTGAGCAGGGTCTGAAGTTCGCTATCCGCGAGGGTGGCCACACCGTCGGCGATGGCCGTGTTTCCACCGTCATCGAGTAACTTCTTTTAAAGTTGCTAACTTGCCCGGCGTGCTTTTTGCGCGCCGGGTTTTTTGTCGAAAAAATATGTGAACGCCTAGAGTAATTAGAGAAAAGTATTGACATCTCTGGGTAGTGGGTGCTAACCTAAGCAACCGCGTCACATTTCGAGAATACATCTCGTGACCGTGTTCAGGAGGATCAATGCGTACACTCGTTACTCTCGCCTGCACTGAGTGCAAGCGTCGTAATTACACTACGGACAAGAATAAGTCCAACAACCCAGATCGTATGGAGTTGAAGAAGTACTGCCCATGGTGCCACAAGCACACGGTACATCGCGAGACCCGCTAGGCTAGGTGGGTTCGTTCTAGGCCAGTAGCTCCAATGGTAGAGCGGCGGTCTCCAAAACCGTTTGTTGAGGGTTCGAGTCCTTCCTGGCCTGCCAGATAACTTCACCGGCCTTCCCATAAGGGTTGGCCGGTTTGTATGTAGGTATAACATCCAAGGGAGCGTAGGATGGCAAATAAGGAGCGCAATAAGAGGAGCGCACGTAAGGCTCGCGCAGAAGAGCGCGCCCAGCGTGAGGCCCTTCAGACTGAAGCTACTCCTGAAGCTTCTGCTAAGGCCACTAAGGTCGAGGCAAAGAAGCAGGAGAAGTCCATTCAGCGTAACGCTAACCCTGGCTTCTTTGGCCGCCTGGGTACTTATTTTGCAGGCGTTCGTACAGAAATGCACCGCGTTGTGTGGCCTTCAAGCTCTGAGCTTGCTGGTTTCTCTGTAGCCGTAATTGCAACAATCATTTTCTTTGGCTTGGTAACTTGGCTGGTTGATACTGGCATTGTTGCTGGTCTCGTCGCCTTTACTGGACTGAGGGGATAATCAATGGCTAAGCGCTGGTATGTAGTTCACACCTATTCAGGTTATGAGAACAAGGTAAAGACAGACCTTGAGCACCGTATTGAGACCTATGGCCTTGAGCGTGCTGTTGTTGATATTCAGATTCCTACTGAGGAAGTTACTGAGGTCAAGGACGGCGGCAAGCGCGAGACCAAAGAGTCCAAGGTTTTCCCAGGTTACGTTCTTGTTCGCATGGAGCTGGATGACAATACTTGGGCTGTTGTTCGCAACACCCCAGGCGTAACTGGTTTTGTTGGCATTGACGGCAAGCCAGTTCCTCTGCGTCGTGATGAGTTCGATAAGATCATGCGCCGCGGCGGTATGAAGACGGGTGGCCCTGTACCTAAGCGTACAGCAACCAATATTGAGGTCGGTCAGGCAATTCACGTTCTTTCTGGTCCTCTCGCTGACTTCGACGGAACTGTTTCTGAGGTCAACGCAGAGTCCGGCAAGATCAAGGTTATGCTCACCATCTTTGGTCGCGAGACTCCGGTTGAGCTCACCATGGATCAGATTTCCCTGATAGACTAGTAACTAACGGCTTATCCCGCACTTCTCGTCCCTTGTGGATTGCTTCTCGGGAGTGCGCGAGAATAGACTCAAACGTATTCAAACAGGAGGCTTAACATGCCCGCAAAGAAGGTTGTTAACTTTATTAAGCTGCAGATTCCTGCAGGCCAGGCAAACCCAGCTCCTCCAGTAGGACCAGCTCTGGGTGCTGCACAGGTCAACATTATGCAGTTCTGCCAGGCATTCAACGCTGCAACTCAGGACAAGGCTGGCGACATCATTCCAGTCGAGATTTCTGTTTACGAGGATCGTTCCTTTGACTTCGTAACCAAGACTCCTCCAGCAGCTCAGCTCATCAAGAAGGAGCTTCACCTCAAGGGTGGTTCCGGTGTTCCTCAGCGCGATAAGGTTGGCCAGCTCTCCCAGGAGCAGCTCACCAAGATTGCTGAGATCAAGATGCCTGACCTCAACGCAAACGACATTGAGGCTGCAAAGAAGATCGTCGCTGGTACCGCTCGTTCCATGGGTGTAACCATCGCCGAGTAGTGTTTACTCCCGTCAGCCATTTGTGTGGCTGACGGTTGTTTTGTCAGAGCATCCGACGTTAGTGCACGTAGTTGGGTTTCTCGCCAAGAGGGCGTAACTATGGACGGAAGATGCAGGAGTGGGAGGGCAGACGCCCGCTAACCACAGGAGGTACATAATGCCTAAGCACGGAAAGAACTACAAGAATGCAGTTGCCAAGGTAGACGGTGCAAACCTCTACAGCCCAAAAGAGGCAGTAACTCTGTCTAAGGAGCTTGCAACTGCTAAGTTTGACGAGACCATTGAGGTAGCAATTCGCCTTGGTGTCGATACTCGTAAGGCTGACCAGAACGTTCGCGGTTCTATCTCTCTGCCTCACGGCACTGGTAAGTCCGTTCGCGTTGCAGTCTTCGCAGAGGGCGAGAAGGCCCGCGAGGCTGAGGCAGCTGGCGCTGACATCGTCGGTGGCGACGAGCTCATCGCAGAGGTCGAGAAGGGCATGCTTGACTTTGACGCAGCAATCGCAACCCCTCAGATGATGGGTAAGGTTGGCCGTCTTGGTCGCGTTCTTGGTCCTCGTGGCCTTATGCCTAACCCTAAGCTCGGCACCGTTACCATGGATGTTGCAAAGATGGTTAACGAGCTCAAGGCTGGTCGTGTTGAGTATCGTGCAGACCGTTTTGGTATCTGCCACGTTGCAATCGGCAAGGCTTCTTTTGAGGTCCAGCAGCTTGTTGAGAACTATGGCGCACTTCTCTCTGAGATTATTCGCGTCAAGCCATCCAGCGCTAAGGGTAAGTACGTCAAGACCGTTGCTATTTCCTCTACTATGGGCCCTGGCATCAAGGTTGATCCAACCAAGGTTCGTAACCTCATGGAGGACTAAGCTTTACGCTTAGAAGTACCTAGCACGTTTAATCCGGTATCTGCTTGCAGGTACCGGATTTTTCTTGCAGCGTGCATGCGGTGTAGGCGTAGACTCGGCTTGCGGCACGCGTACGGCTGATGTGCGCGGCTGAGTTGTGCGTAGCTGCTTAGCCGCCCTTCTCGTCAAATTTTTGTGAAGAGAAAGAAATTGTGCGCTCAACCTTGACTTGGATAGTTTTTTGCTGCACAATATCCAACGCAAGACAGACGTCTTGTAGTTGCACGTTCGCTGCCAAAGACAGCCGGCGCCTTGAATCCAAGGCTTAATGGGAATTCCCGCCTGCCGAGGTGGTCTTGAGATTAGTACATCCAGACCCCGCTTTGGTTGCCAAAGTGGGGTCTTTTCATGTGAGGGCCGCACCTGTTGGCGCTCGTGCCCGAGACATGATAAAGGAGGTGTACTACATGCCAGCTCAGTCTAAACTTGATTTGCTCGAGAAGGTTTCCGCTTCTCTCGACAACTCCAAGGGCCTGTTTGTTATCGACTATCGTGGTCTCTCCGTAAAGGAGACTCAGGAGCTTCGCCGCGCACTTACCGCAGCAGGCGCTCACATGAAGGTCTATAAGAACAACATCGTCAAGATTGCTCTTAAGAACGCTGGTATGCCAGAGATTGACGAGATGCTCGCCGGTACCTGCGCATACGTTTTCTATGAGAATGATCCTGTCGAGGCCGCTAAGGTCATCAAGGATCAGGCCAAGAAGCTCAAGAAAGTTGAGTTCATTGGTGGTATCGCTGATGGTCAGGCACTTACCGCTGACGAGGCAAAGGCTTACGCAGATCTTCCTTCTCGCGAGGAGCTCATTGCAAAGCTTGTCTTCGTTGTTGCAAGCCCACTTACCGGTATTGCACAGGTTTGCGCTGGTCCAGCTCGTGGACTCGCAACCGCTCTTTCTGCAGTCGCAGATCAGAAGAACGCTGCATAAGCAACGTTTTGTTGTACCCGCGCATTGGCGCAAACCGCGTGAGAGTGTAGACGCACTTAAACGCACACATACAAGCCGGGCTTTTGCCCAGATGCAGTACAAAGGCTGCATCGTTTAAAAAGGAGAATTGACATGGCTGTCACTAAAGATGAGATCATTGAGGCCCTTAAAGAGATGCCAGCACTCGAGCTTTCTGAGCTCGTTCACGAGCTTGAGGACGTCTTTGGCGTTTCCGCTGCTGCTCCTGTAGCTGTCGCTGCTGCTCCTGCAGCTGGTGGCGCTGCTGAGGAGGCAGAGGAGAAGACCAACTTTGACGTTGTCCTCGAGGGCTTCGGCGACAACAAGATCGGCGTCATCAAGGTTGTCCGTGCTCTTACCAACCTTGGCCTCAAGGAGGCAAAGGAGGTCGTCGAGGGTGCTCCTAAGGCAGTCCTCGAGGGCGCTAAGAAGGAGGACGCTGAGGCTGCTAAGGCTCAGCTCGAGGAGGCTGGCGCTACCGTCACCCTTAAGTAAGTCCATCCTACATAGCTTACTGGAGAGGTCAGACTTCGGTCTGGCCTCTTTTTTGTTTGCCTGGCGAGAAACCCGCGCGCTCGGAGCGCATGGAGCTTGGATGCGTTTGCTGCAGCCTGAAAAGTGCATCAAGTCTGAGCGCTTTAGCTGCAGCCTGAAAAGTGCATCAAGTCTGAGTGATTTGCCGGATTTTCTCGCCATGTCTGAGCTATTTGCCTGTTTTTCTCGCCTTGTCTGAGTACTTTTGCTCAGACTTGACGTGCATTTCAGGCTCATAAATCCTGCGTGATTGCTCTAGCTTCCTGCGTGACTTACCCTAGTTTTTCTCGCGCCTGATTTCCTCAAAGAATCTGTAACTTTTGCCTAAAAATGCAAAAGAATCTGTGGATTTGCCTGA
>CAUVID010000011.1:0-24364 GCA_963551855.1 Lancefieldella parvula
TGGTATCAGTTGGTCTATGGCTCTCTGGAACACTTGATACAGCTGCTTGTTTAACCGTAGTAGTTATGTCATTTATGTTGTTTAGTCGTCTAGAATCTGCTGGTCGTTTTTCAACTATTCTGCGTAATCTTGAAATTGCAATGGAGCAAGCAAACGCTATTCTCGCCACCCCCGCAATGGAGGAAGGAGAAGGTCTTGAGAAGGCGGCATCTTGCGACATTGAACTTTCTCATGTTTCCTTTGGCTACGATGATAGGCAAATTCTTGAAGATGTGAGTCTATCTATTCCCGCAGGCACCTCTTGTGCCATCGTGGGGCCAAGTGGATCTGGCAAAACAACCCTTGTCCGTCTTATTGAGCGTTTTTGGGATGTAAATGCAGGTCAAGTGACCCTTGGTGGACGCGATGTGCGCGACTATAAAGTTGACGCCCTGCTCCAAAATTTCTCTACCGTATTTCAGGGAGTATTCCTTTTTGATGACACTATTGAGAACAACATCAAGTTTGGCAATCCAAGTGCAACTCATGAGCAAGTAGTTGACGCAGCTAAGCGTGCCTGCTGTGAAGAGTTTATTGAGGCTTTGCCTGATGGATATGAAACGCGCTTAGGCGAAGGTGGCTCAATGCTTTCTGGTGGTGAGCGTCAGCGTCTTTCTATTGCTCGAGCCATTCTTAAAGATGCGCCAATCGTGGTGCTTGATGAGGCTACAGCTAATGTTGATCCAGAAAACGAGCTTGAACTCCAGCGCGCAATCGCCGAGCTCACAAAGTCTAAGACTGTCATCATGATTGCCCATCGCTTAAAAACAGTGCGCAATGCTAATCAAATACTTGTCTTGGATAAGGGTCGTATTGTTCAGCGGGGAACCCATGAATCTCTCATGAAAGAAGGCGGCATCTACGCTGATTTTGTTAACATGCGCGAGAAAACCGTCGGCTGGAAAATTGCGTAATTACTGGCAAGCCACTGAGAAATATCACACGTAAAAAATATGCACCCAAGCAAGCGCTTGGGTGCATATAACGTTAAAGCTGAAATGCGGTTTACTGAACCTGGCAGATCATAGCAACGTTAGTTGAAGTAGTGTAGTCACCAAGACGTGGGCTGGTATGAGGATCGCCAGCAGTCAGAACAACAATGTCACCGGTCTCAACAACACCAACTTCCTTTGCAATGTTCAAAGCGTTGTACATGGTGTTAGAAAGAGTGCCCTGCTCAGAGGTCTTGAATGCATAGACACCCCAATAGAAGCAGGTGCGACGAACCGCCTCATCGGATGGAGACATTGCATACAGAGGGCGCTTTGGACGGAAGTTAGAAACAAGGCGAGCGGTACGACCAGAGTGTGTTGGGCAGATGATGCACTTAGCGTCAACACGGATTGCCATATCAACTGCAGCAAAGCCAGTAGCGCCGTTGACGTTCTTAAGGCCCTCACGCTGGTGATAGACATCCTTGACTGGCAGGTACTTCTCGGTCTCCTTGCAGATGGAAGCCATGGTCTTTACTGCCTCAACAGGGTACTTACCAGCTGCGGACTCACCAGAAAGCATGACGCAGTCAGTGCCGTCGTAGATTGCGTTAGCAACGTCCGTAACCTCTGCACGGGTTGGGCGAGGGTTGCGAATCATAGAGTCAAGCATCTGAGTTGCGGTAATAACAGGCTTGTAAGCGTCGTTGCACTTCTTGATGACGGTCTTCTGGATGTGAGGAACCTCAGCTGCAGGAACCTCAACGCCAAGGTCACCACGGGCAACCATGATGCCGTTAGAAGCTGCAAGAATCTCGTCAAAGTTCTTTACGCCAAGAGCAGACTCAATCTTAGGGAAGATCTGTACGTTAGGAGTACCCATCTCGCGGCAGATGTTACGAATCTCCTCAACTGCAGCGCCATCACGGATGAAGGAAGCAGCAATTGCGTCAATACCAAGCTCGCAACCAAACATGATGTCTGCGCGGTCCTGCTCAGTGACGGAAGGAAGGCCAATGTTGACGTTAGGAACGTTTACGCCCTTCTTCTCACCAAGTTCACCACCGTTGATGATCTTGCAGTGCATGTCAGTGCCCTCAACGTGATCAACCTCGAGACCAATGAGACCGTCATCAATAAGGATGATGGAGCCCTTCTGGACCTCTTTTGGAAGATTCTTGTAGTCAAGTGAGAAGCGCTGAGCATTGCCGATGACGTCATCATCAGTGGTGACAATAACGGAATCACCAGTAGTAAGGGTGACCTTCTTGCCATCCTCGAGAAGACCGGTGCGAACCTCAGGACCCTTTGTATCAAGCATGATAGCAATAGGAATACCAAGCTCATCAGAGATAGAACGAACGCGACCAATCATAGTGCGGTGATACTCATGGCTGCCGTGCGAGAAGTTAAAACGTGCGACGTTCATGCCAGCAAGAATGAGCTCACGAAGGACCTCATCACTTTCTGTAGCAGGACCCATAGTACAAACAATCTTGGTCTTTTTGCGAGCCATATCTCTCCTTTTCATAGGAATTGAAATCACATTCGGTTATCAATAGTAACCGTTTTCAGAGCGTTTGTTTCTCTGGTACTTAGCAAACCACACTTTTATCAACATAGTCAGTACCCTCAGCAAAAGCAGTTGCGTTATCAAGCGTAACCTGAGCAATCTGAGCAAGTGCCTCATGCGTAAAGAATGCCTGGTGACTTGTCATAACTACGTTAGGGAAGGAGCAAAGTGTAGAGGTAATTGAATCAAAGACCTCAGCACCGCGGTCCTTATAGACGTTTGGATTTTCCTCTTCATAAACATCAAGGCCACAAGCACCAATCTTGCCAGAAAGAATGCCGCGAATAAGAGCATTGGTATCAATAAGTCCACCGCGACCAGTATTAACGAGGATAACGCCATCTTTCATCTTTCCGATGGTCTTATCGTTAATCATGTGATAGCTCTCGTCATTCAAGAAAGCGTGGAGTGAGATGAAGTCTGAACGCTCCCAAAGCTCATCGTAGCTGACATACTCATCAACAACGTGCTCGTCATTGACAAGGCTCATGTTTGGATAGAGATCTGCACCAAGAACGTGCATACCAAAGCCTTTACAAATGCGGCAGAGTGCAGCGCCAATGCGACCAGTGCCTACAATACCTGCAGTTTTACCATGAAGGGTATCGCCAACAAGGCCAACAAGCGAGAAGTTATTCTCACGAATTCTGATGTAGCCACGGTGAATACGACGGTTAGCAGCAAGCGCAAGACCCATAGCGTGTTCTGCAATAGCTTCAGGGGAGTAAGCAGGTACGCGCGTAACCGTAATACCAAGGTCTTTAGCAGCGTTAACGTCAACGGCGTCAAAGCCAGCGCAGCGCATAAGTAGAAGCTTAACGTCAAAACCGGCAAGAATCTCAAGAGTCAGAATTGAGGCATCAGCGTTTACAAAAGCGCAGACAGCGTCGTACCCCTTTGCAAAGCCTGCAGTCATAGGAGTGAGGTTGGACTCAATGTAATCAATTGAGATGTCAGGGTACTTTGGAAGCTCAAGGTTAAAGGAATCCTTGTCGTAACTTTGAGCACCATAAAACAGGATTTTCATAACTGCCTCCTTGCCAAAACTAACGTTTGGCTTATGTTGTTATGTTCTGCGCTTATTGTACCCCTTGGATAACAATTATTTGCCACATAACAGGAGTTTTAAGAAATATTTATAAGGTTTGAAAAAAGAAAGAATACGGTAAAATGATAGAGCATTGTAAGGTCCTATGATAGGACGTTGTAAGGTCCTGACACGGCAACCTTGGTGAGCCCTTGCCCCTCTCCTGGGGAATTATGATCGGGCATCAATCTGTCAGGTAGAAACCCAGGAGGAACTTTGAAAGAGTATCTTTCAAGTGCGTCTGATGTTATCAGTGCGCAAAAAACTGATGCTGAAGCTGGATTGTCTGATGCAGAAGCAGCTTCTCGTCTTGAGACCCACGGTCTTAATAAGCTTAAAGAGGCACCAAAAGAATCAATTATTAAAAGGTTCTTTGCACAGATGGCCGACCCTATGGTCATCATGCTTCTTGTTGCTGCTGCTATTTCTGCTGCTGAGGGCATTTATACCGGAGAAGGCGGAATTGCAGACGTTGTCATTATTCTGTTTGTTGTTGTCATTAATTCCGTTCTTGGTGTTGTTCAGGAGGGCAAAGCTGAAGAGGCTCTTGCTGCTTTGCAAGAGATGAGTGCAGCTCAGAGCAAGGTTATCAGAGACGGTCGTCTTGAGACGGTTGCCTCAACTGAGCTTGTTGTGGGCGATATTATTCTGCTTGAGGCAGGTGACTCTGTCCCAGCTGATTGCCGCATTCTTGAGAGCGCTTCTATGAAGGTAGAGGAGTCGGCGCTCACGGGTGAATCAGTTCCTGTCGAGAAACACGCTGAGACCCTCAGTCTTGCTGAAGATTCCGATGACATTCCTTTGGGTGACCGAAAGAATATGTGCTACTCCGGATCTATTGTGGTCTATGGACGCGGTCGTGCAGTTGTTGTTGCAACGGGCATGGACACCGAGATGGGCAAGATTGCAGATGCAATTTCTCAGGCAGAAGAGGGGCAGACTCCACTTCAGATTGCGCTTGATAAGCTTTCACATACACTTACCATTCTTGTTGTTGTCATCTCACTGCTTGTTTTTGCAACAGGTTTCATCAAGCATGGAGCTGAGATGCTCGGCAACTTTGACCTTATATTGAGCACCTTTATGGTTGCGGTTTCTCTTGCAGTTGCTGCAATTCCTGAGGGTCTTGTTGCTGTTGTTACCATCGTTCTTTCTATGGGTGTTACTAGAATGAGCGAACGCCACGCTATTGTCCGCCGTCTTACTGCAGTTGAGACCCTTGGTTGTACTCAGGTAATTTGTTCCGATAAGACCGGTACTCTGACTCAGAACAAGATGACTGTTGTCCGTCATGAGACAGAAAACCTTGACGCACATGTTCGCACCATGGCACTGTGCTCTGATGCTACCTGGGATGATGCGGAACAGGTAGCAAAGGGTGAGCCTACTGAGGCTGCTCTTGTTGCAGACGCTGCAAAACTTGGATACACCACAAGTGACCTTGCTTCTTCTCGCCCTCGTATCGGCGAGGCGCCCTTTGACTCTGTTCGTAAGATGATGTCTGTTGTGGTGCGCACCCGCTCTGGCAAGGTTGTACAGCACACTAAGGGTGCGCCTGACGAGGTGCTTGCTCGCTGCACCAAGATTATGACAAGTGATGGCATTATTGACCTCACCGATGAGGCTCGCTCTGAAATTTTGGCTCAGAACAAGTCCATGGCTGACCAGGCACTTCGCGTTATGGCATCTGCTCGTCGTGATTGGGGAACAGAAGCTCCTTTGAGCTATGACCCAGCTAACCTTGAGCACGACATGATCTTTGTGGGACTTTCCGGCATGATTGACCCAGTTCGTCCTGAGGTTAAGGGTGCTGTTGCAGAGGCGCATAGCGCTGGTATGCGTACCGTTATGATTACGGGTGACCACATTGATACAGCCGTTGCTATTGCGGTTGAGCTGGGCATTATTACCGATCGCTCTCAAGCAATTACCGGCGCACAGCTTGATAAGATTTCTGATGAAGAATTTGATCAGCGCATTGAGACAATTGGCGTTTATGCACGCGTTCAGCCTGAGCACAAGGTTCGCATTGTTGATACTTGGCGCAAGAAGGGCATGGTCACAGCCATGACGGGCGACGGCGTTAACGATGCTCCTTCCATCAAACGTGCTGATATTGGTATTGGTATGGGTATTACTGGTACCGATGTTACTAAGGGCGTTGCAGATATGGTTCTGGCTGACGATAACTTTGCCACTATCATTAGCGCGTGCGAAGAGGGAAGACGCATCTACGACAACATTCGTAAGTGCATTCAGTTCCTCTTGAGCTCCAACCTTGCTGAGGTCATTTCCGTCTTTATTGCATCCCTAGTTGGCTTTACCATTCTTCAGCCTACCCACCTTCTGTGGATTAACCTGATCACCGACTCTCTGCCTGCGCTTGCTATGGCTACTGAGAAGGCTGAACCAGGCATTATGAAGCGTAAGCCACGTAATCCTAAGGATGGAGTCTTTGCAGGTGGCGTTGGCTTTGACTGCCTTGTTCAGGGCTCTATCATTGCTCTTCTGACCCTTGCTAGCTATTTTATTGGCCACTACTTTGAGTATGGAACCTTTGATATCTCACAGGTTATTACTAACCCAGAGGCTGGCGTCGAGGGTATGACCATGGCGTTCTTGACACTTTCTATGGTTGAGATGTTCCACTCCTTCAATATGCGTTCTCTGCGTGGTTCCATCTTCAAGCTGACCAGCCAAAACATTTGGCTGTGGGGTTCTTTTGTTATGTCTTTGATTCTTACCTTTGTGGTAATTGAGACACCACTTTCTCAGGCGTTTGGCTTTGCTGAGATTGGTTTTGAAGAGTACGCCATGGCAATGCTTTTAGCTGCATCTATTATTCCTCTGATGGAGCTGTACAAGGCTGTTATGCGTTCTGTGCAGAAAAACAAAGCATAAGGTAGGGAGCACTCTTGTCCGCTAAGCGTACAAAAAGTTCCAAGAAACTAGGAGCCGGCAGGACTCAAGGGTCACTGCCGGCCCTTTCTTCATTGCTGGATGTTCCAGCGTTTGAGCAGTTGACTCCATCGTCGGATCAGACGCAGGCTTATGCAGACGTCGTATCTGAGCTTGAAGCCCAAGGGGTTTCTCGCCAGACGATGACTATGGCCTGCGTGGTCCGCTTGGATAGGGGATTTCCTGCGGTTGTTTCGGAGCAGGGAGTGTTTCGCGCCGAGTTTGCCGCGCGCGTGACCAAGGGCCAGAACTCCACGGTGGCTGTGGGAGACTGGGTATGCGCGCGCATTCCGGACTCGCACGATATGGGCATCATCGAGGCGGTTCTGCCGCGAGAGACCGATATTGCTCGCTGGAAGGGTGGAGCCCGTGGTCAAAAGCAGACTTTGGCCGCAAACGTTGATCTGGTGCTTGTAGTACAGGCCTTGGACGGCGAGGTTGTCTCGGTAGATCGTATTGTGCGCTCAGCAGTTATTTCTAAAGACTGCGGCGCTGCTTGCGCTGTGGTGCTTACTAAGTCAGATGTGGCAGGTCCGGAGCTTTTGGCTCAAGAGATTTCTTCTATCACCGCAGCTCTTGGCTCTACAGTAAAAATTGTTGCAACAGCTTCAAAGCTTGAGGGCGAGAAAACCGATGCACTTGTAGATCTTGCGCGGACCGCCCAAGATCTTGGAGCTGCGTGGGGAATTGATGCTGTTCGTAGCCTTGTTCCTTACGGTTCCATAGCCATCGTGCTTGGTGAATCAGGTGCTGGTAAATCTACGCTTCTTAACGCACTTTTGGGACATGAAGCACTTGAAACGGGAGAAGTTCGTGAGTCCGATAAGGCAGGACGTCATACAACGGTTGCTCGCCGTATGGTAGCGCTTCCTGACGCTGGCGTTATTGTGGACGAACCTGGACTTAGAAGTTTACCTATTGTGGGTCATGAGAGGGGATTACAGAAGATATTCCCTCACATCTCTGAAGCTGCTCAGACGTGTAAGTTTAGGGATTGCACCCATACTCACGAGCCAGGATGTAGCGTTCAAGACGCTCTGCATGAGGGGCAGATTACAGAACCCCAGTTAAAGGCTTATTTATCTCTGGCAAAAGAAATGCGAGAAAGCCAGCAATTGCTTGACCCTGATGTTGTGCTTTAAGCTTTAACAGCGTAAATCCTCTAAGCACCCTGGCTTGACTAGGGTGCTTTTTTGTCAAACCAGCAGGAAACATGCTATATTGAAATCAACGAGGGTTGGTCCCGCCCAGTAATGGGGAGGGTCAACCATCGTTCATGAGTCAGGCAAATCACTTAGAAAATCATTTATTACAATCCCTCTAAAAATGTAGCAGTTATGATGTTCTAAAAATTTTTATATATCAAATTAGATAAAAATTTAAATTACCTATTTTTCATTGCGTCGTTGCTGCCTGTGGATACATTACTTTGTGTCAGATTCGCGTCAGCTATCGGACATATTTGTGCAGGTAAATCTTTTGTTTTTGTATTTTCTCTCTCATGCCAAGTGCACAATCTATGTATCGCAAATGAAGGGAGGACAAACAGTGACTAAGAAAACAAGAATTTTAATTTCTGTGTTAAGCGCACTTTTGGCCAGTTTTTGTTTCTTTGCATACGTACAAAGCGTTCGCGCTGATGCAGAGAAGTCACGAGCAGAGGCAATACAAAAATACGGTGGAGAACTCACGTCAATTCTGGTGGCCACAAAACAAATAGAACCTGGAGAAACTCTCTCATCTTCTAATACCCAGATAAAAAGCTGGATTTCTGATTTGATTCCCGAAGGCGCAATTACTAATCCAGAAAGTGTTATGGGTCGTACGGTTTCATCAGTTATTGGAGTTGGAATGCCTGTTGTTTCTCTTCATCTACGATCAGTTGCCTCTCAAATTTCTATTCCAGAAAATCTTGTTGGTCTCACTATTTCCCATGGCGAGAAGTACGGATTAGCTGAGAGGCTCAGTGCTGGCACAAAGCTTGCAGCGTATGAGGTTACTGATTCTCTTATTACCTGTATTGCTTCGGATATTGCGGTGTTGTCAGATGACACCGAAGGCACTCTTTACACTTCCTCCTCCGTAACGCTTGGATTGACTCCTGAACAGGTTCCTGCCGTGCTTTCTGCATACGCTCGAGGAACACTTCGATTTACTCTTCCTGGGTCAAAGATTAACGCTCAGGACTTAGTAAAGAACAACTCCTTCGTTGAACAAGAAGACTCAAAGGATCTTTCTGACAAGACAGATCAAGCAAGCTCATCTGATGTAAGTGAAGATGTGCATCCAGAGAACCCTACTTCTTCAACAACCAACCAAAACAGCGACAGTGCGTCACAAGTAGACTCGTCTACTAATCCAGGAGGTGAAGCGTGATGTTAGAAAAGTGGATCTCATACGTAGGTCTTGACGCACGCGTTGAAATTGGAGCCATTCTTACGTACTTGGGAATTAGCAATAGGTGTGAATTTGCCGATTCAGCAGCATCTCTTAGATCAATTGTAGCCTCTTCAACTCCTCAAGATTATTCAGTCTTAATTGGTAATACCGGCTCCGATGTTTCGGATATAAATCTAGCGGCTGCAATTGTTAAAGATGGAAATGCTCGCTGTGTAGTGCTTGTAAGATCTGGCGCTTCTGGATCACTTCGTTCTAGAGCAGCTAAAGCAGGAGTTGATTTAGTTATTGACCCTATGGAATTGGGGGATCTGGTAAAGGTTGGAAGAGGGTATCAATCATACGGGGCTGACAGGCTTTCTCAGCCTTTACCAGAAGCTTCAGATTATGTTGCCAGTATCCAAGAGCTAAATACCTATCTACAATCTCTTATTCCTCTTGATAAGACTTTAAAAGCTCCGATTCTGACGTTCACTTCAGGAAGAGGAGGAGTGGGAAAGACCACACTTGTTTCTTCAATGGCACTGCTTGCTTCTTCTTGGGGCTTGAAGGTTGCGTTGGTTGATTTTGATCTGTCTTATGGAAATGCTTTTGAGAAGCTTGGAATTAGGCAGCCAAAAGACTTCTCTGATCTTGTCGCTGATGTACCTTCAGAAAAAGAGAGCCTTCTTGAAAAGGCAACTTGTGTCCATAGAAATTTGTATCTTTTTGGCCCTTGTGTAAAACCTGAAATGGCAGAGCTTCTATTTCCTTGCGTGAGTCATTTTCTTCAAGCTGTTTCTGGTTTGGTTGATTTGGTGCTCGTAGACACTACGACAGCATCAACGGATTGCTATGCTCAGGCAGCACAATGTGCAGATAGGCTGGTTATTGTTTCAGAGAACCCTCTTACGTGTATTAACTCTTTAGCAAAAGTAAGTGGACTTGCAGTGCGCCTTGGAGTGGCAAGGACTCGCATTATCCGACTTGAGAACAAAGCAAATCCAAGGGTTAAACAGGACTTCTCTGTTGGAAAAGCAGAGGTTGGTCTTGAAGCTGCAAAGATGTTTAGGATTTTTGAAGGCGGACCAGGGTTTCAAGAGCTTATTCAGCAAGGAAAGCTTTCTGTGCTGTTACAAGAGGAAACTTCATTTACACAGTCGGTTTCTTTTGTACTTGCGCATTTCCTTAACGAGTTGGGTATTCTTCCACAACTGCGCGAGGCTCAAATTGCCCTGCAAGCAACTCCTGAGAAAAAGCCATTTAGTTTGTTTAACAGGAAGAAGGAAGTGGGTTAATGCTTGTCTTTGAACGCGTTGCTAAGCAAATTGAGGCTCAAGATGAGAATGACTCACTACTCCAAAAAGAAGTATTTCAGAAGGCTAGAAAGAAGTTAAAAGAAAAACTTGTTTCTCGATTAGGACTTTCTACGGTTTCTTCTCTTATAACAGGCAGTGATATCGATCGCGTAAGAGACGAACTAAGAGTTACCTGTGAAGCAATTGTTAATGAAGAGAAGGACGAGCTCTTTAGCTCAGTTGACTATGAGGAAACAATCGAACAGGTAATCAATGAAGTATGTGGTCTTGGTCCAATTCAGCCACTACTGAATGATAAAGATGTTACGGAAATCATGATTAATGGCTGCAACAATTTGTTTTACGAGAAAAACGGCGAGCTATTTGAATCAAAAACAGTCTTTGACTCTGAAGAGCAGATTTTGATTGTTATGGATCGTATCTTATCTCCATTAGGAAGAAGGCTGGATAGGGTAAGTCCTATTGTTGACGCACGACTTGAGAATGGAGACCGTGTCAATGCAGTTGCAAGCCCTGTTGCAGTGAACGGCACTTCAGTAACTATCCGAAGATTCACTGGAAAAATTACTTCTTTGGACCGGTTAGTGGAAATGAAATCGCTGCCTCAATGGCTTGCAAGATTTTTGTCTTGGGCTGTGAAGTGCAGACAGGGAATCGCGGTTGTTGGAGGAACAGGATCCGGTAAGACTACGCTTTTAAATGCACTTTCATGTGAAATTTCAAAGTCAGAAAGAATTGTCACTATTGAGGATTCAGCGGAGCTTAAGTTCGATTCGCATCCAAATGTTGTCAGGCTAGAGGCTCGGCCCGCCTCAATAGAAGGAACAGGAGAAATAACCATTAGATCATTGGTGAGAAACGCGCTCCGAATGAGGCCAGATCGCATTGTAGTAGGAGAGGTAAGAGGTGAAGAGTGCATTGATATGCTGCAGGCTATGAATACAGGTCACGACGGTTCTTTAACTACATTGCATGCCGGAACCGCTCAAGAGGCAATATTGCGCCTAGTGTTGATGGCTCGTTTTGGAATGGACTTACCTGCAGAAATCATAGAAAAGCAGATTGCCACTGCACTTGATCTGATAGTTATGTCTCAAAGATTTCCTGATGGAAAACGATATGTGACCAGCGTTTCAGAAATCTCCTTGTCTTCGTCAGGATCAATTGAAGTGCAAGAGGTGGTGTCGTTTGACGCGCAGAAAAGAAGTTGGCTTTTTGTAAAAGTTCCTTCTTTTATCAATCGTGCAATACAAGAAGGAATACTCAATAAAAAGGAGGTTACTTCATGGATGTCTTTACTTCCTCAATCACAGGAGGTGTTTTTGGAGTAATTATTTATTTTCTTGTATGCAACGGTGAGGAAAAAACTGTTTCTCAAATAAATGCACGAGTAACAGGTTATGTAGTTCAGTTTTTTCAATTTGCACGCAATAGCACTTTTGTCCAGCGCTTGCTCAAATGGGAACCTTTTTCTTATACATCAATGCAGCTACGTAATCGTTTTCTTTACAAATATGGGATTACCTTAGTCACTGATGCTTTCGTACTGTTTTTTATTAGTGGCATAGCTGGATTCATCTTGCTTGGTGTTCTATTTGAGTCTGCAATAGGTACGCTTTGCGGTGTTTTCTCGTTATTTCTCGTTCCTTATTTTCTATATGAACATGCCAAGCATCAATCTGCTTTAGAAATCGCCCATATGATGCCTTCGATTTTTAGAACAATCGCCGTTGCTCTTGGATCAGGTCTCACACTTTCACAATCTATTGAATATGTCAGTAAACACACAGAAGGTGTCGTATCAGAAAATTTTTATATTGCTGACATGCAAATCAAGTGCGGTTTTCCTATCGAAGAAGCTATTGAGGACTTGGCAGAAAGGTTGGATGCTCCAGGTGTTAATTTGCTGGCTAGCGCCTTAGTAATTTCACATAGAACAGGGTCTCCGCTTAAGAGTCTTTTACAGAAAACTGCCGAGTTAGTTGAATTACAAGAGAAGAATCAAAGGCTCATAGCAACAAAGACTGCTCAAGTTAGATTATCTGCTCGAATTGTATGTCTTCTCCCAGTTGTTTTATTGATTGTCTTGTCGCTTCTATCGCCGGACTTTCAAAAGGGTTTATTTACGCCATCGGGCGTTATATGCACATCAATTGCAATGGTCATGGATTGCGTTGCTCTTTTGATTATTCGAAGCATTATGAAAGGAGTAATGAAGTGATGGATTTACTATGCTCCGTATTATTTGCAACATGCATAGGTATTCTCGCCCTAGTTGTTCCCGTCAATTTGAATCATTTTGATGTCCATAGCTATTATCAGCAAATTATAAGAGGCATAAAAAGTCACAAGAGAATGAGCCTCCGGGCAAAGTCTGAGTTTACAAGAAAATCATGCCTACGTGAGATGCCAGAAATGATTGACATTTTGATTCTTGGGCTGTCATCAGGGCTATCTTTTGATTCAGCGCTTGATCTGTATTGTTTGCGAGAATCTGGAGAATTATCGAGAGAGCTTTCAAATGCTCATATGACTTGGAAGCTTGGTGCTACTACTCGCGAAGAAGCACTCAATCAGATGGCGGCAAAAGTAGGAGTTCCATCGCTTAAAAGCTTTGCGACTGTTGTGAATGAAGCGCTTACTTTTGGAACTCCTCTTGCAGAAATATTAGATAGACAAGCTTCAGTTCTTCGCGATGAGCAGCGTTCGCTGTTAGAAACGGAAATTGAAAAGATCCCAATTAAAATGCTCATCCCTCTAGGAACGCTGATTGTTCCAGCAATGTTACTTGCAATTTTAGGTCCCTTGCTTGGGCCTGTATTTTCTTCTTAGGAGAAAGGAAAGACGATGATGTATTTATATCAATTTTTTAGGTATCTTCGAGACTTAAAAGAGGATGAATCCGGACAGGGAACTACAGAGTATGCAATTTTAGTTGGCGTACTTGTAGTTATTGCGATTGTCGCAATCATTGCTTTTAAAGGTAAAATTTCTGAGCTTTGGGAAGCAATTACATCGGGAATTAATTCTCTATGAGCAGAAAGAGCACTGCTGCTTATTCTGTGTTCATTATTGTCACTGTATGTTTACTATTTGCTGCACTTCTCGTATTACCAAGAAAACAGGACCATTCATCAAATACGAGCTCAGACTATGTGCAGACTCATGAAAATAGAGACGACAAAAAAGCCAATGAACAGCCAATCTCATATGCAGCAGCAGAAGATTTGTTTAAACAGAATTCCGTGCAAAGAGATAGTAAAGAAACTATTCAAAACGAAGCCCAGAGTATTTTAGAGGGCTATCAGCAAAGAGCTGATTGTGTGCTTGTTTATTCCGGATATTTAGACATAGCCGGCAATGTATGGGGCTGTTTAGTTAATGGTGGAAATTGGTCAGAACTTGTGACTGTTTCTGATCAAGGAGAGATAAGGAGGGTCTCAACATGTCACATATCCACTCAAGATGCGAAGAATCTATTAGAGCAATCAAACTAGGTGTTAAGAATACACAAGGACAAGCAACGCTTGAATATGCTCTAGTTTTATTTTCGTGCTTAATTGTCATTACGTCTCTTGGTGTGATATATCACTTTGTGCAAAATGGAGCAGTTGTTCAACTGGCTACTCAAGCTGCTTCACATACTATGCATGACTCTCTTTTAGATTTAGCCAAAGATGTTCTCTCGTTTTAAACAGAATGCTGGTCAAGCGTCAGTAGAAGCTGCGCTGTTATTTCCCGTTATTCTGATGATTATTGCATTGCTTGTAGAACCTGTTTGCATTCTCTATACAAAGACAGTTATGGATGGAGCCTGTGCAGAAGGATTAAGAGTAGCAACAACGTCTTCTGACACTGAGTTAATAGAGTCCTATATCAAACGCAGACTTAAGGCTATACCAGAGATACCTCTATTTCATAAGGGTGGAGATGAGGACTGGAATATCTCTATTGATAAAAAAGAAAACGATGTCTTGATTGAAATTACGGGTCATGTGGCAGCGATGCCGCCAATAGGCTGGTGTTTATTCCTTGCAGGTCAGACGGATAACCAAGGGATTGTCTTGCATTCAAGTTTATCTGCTAGTACGTATCCAGATTGGATTGAGGGTTCTTATGCGGATTGGATTGCCTTTTGGAAAGGATAAACATAAGAGAATAAAGCTTGGACTTTCCATGTTTATAGACGATAAAGGCGGTATTACGTCAATCGCTTTTGCAAGTGCGCTTTTAGTATGTCTAGCGCTTGTATTCGCACTGGTATCGGTCGCTTGGGTTTCATCGAGAGCATACAAAACTCAGTCAATAGCAGATGCGGCTTCTATGGCAGGAGAAAATGTCGTAGCTAAATACACAACTATTGCGCAGGTAATTGATGCAAGCATTTTGAGTCTTGGGTTATCAGGATTGTTATGTGTTGGAGCCGGATTGGTTGCTTCATGTGTTCCAGGTTTAGCTTCAGCGGGTTCTAAATTGTGTGATGCAGGTTTTAAGACACTTGAAGCGCGTAAAAAATTTGCTACTTCAGCTTGTGAAGGCTTAGAGGAAACTGAAAAAATGCTTCCAGTTTTTGCAGCAATGGCGGCGAGCTCTTGTATACAAAAGAACTCTACTGATGCGGGTAACTTCGTGGGATCAGCTCTTTTATTTCCCGCTCAGTCACAATCTGATTTTGGACATTTAAATAGCGACGTTTCGTCAGATGAATTAAAAGAACAGAGCGAGCTATTACAGCAGATAGCAAAAGAAATTGAAGAGTTACAGAGTAGGGCAGAGTCATCTAAACGGAGGGCGTGGGAGGCAGACTGTGGTGGAGGTCCGTATTCTATGCGTGAGAGAGCGGAGCATCTTGCTGGTCTTTCTGGGGATACAAATCCATCTATCCCGTCGCCAACTTCTTGGACGTTCGGTATCGCTTTAAAGCGAGCTAGAGCATATTACAGAGCTCGATATGATCAAGAAATTGTCAATGGAAGCACTGCAGAAGAATTACGTGATTCTGCTATACGAAAAGCGTTTTACAACTTTGCGTTTACGGAACTTTCTAAAGGATTTTATAAAGAAACAGCTGATGGTGAGGTTGAAATGAATTTGCCTCGATTACCACATAATTTAGAAGAGACAAAGAAAACAGACCTGTATCTAAAGCCTATTTGGCCTTGCACCTATGAAAATGGCGAGAAAACCATTCATGCTCATAGGTCTTGTCCAGGAGCAACAGGAGAAAACGCGGGATTTGCATCGCTACAAGATTTAGATTCTGGAGCGGTTCATGAGTGTCAACATTGTCATTTTACGAGCAGCGATGTGGGAAGAGTGGCTTCTGCTTCGACAAATATTGATAACGGGTTTGAGTATTACTGGAAAATCGTAGTCGAAGAGTCTGAAGTTTATGAATCATCACGTCAGCAAATAAAAGATTTGCGAAAAAAGTTGTCTGAAGCTGCAGATAAATCAACTGGAATATTTCAAAAAGCACTTGATGCCCTAAAGGTTGCTAGGCCCAGATTATGTCCTCCAGGAGCTTGGGGATGTATTTCATTTGTGAGAAGAGGAGGTTCATCTCCAGAATTTCAAGGAAGTTTAGGAACACTTGAGCAGTCAGTTTTTCTCCCAGAAGGATATGCAATATCCGGAGCAACGCTTGCTCCAGACAGCTCTTCTACAAACAACGTTCTTTCAAGCTTTTTTGATCAGGTTGAAAGGAGGGGAGGGTTTATTGGACAGACCATAGATAAGGTAATGAGCTTGTGGGGATCTCTTTTAATCTCATATGGGGATGGTGTAACTTCTTGGTCTTCTAAGCTGTCGGAATTTCTTGATAACGTTGACGGAATAACAGGTGGAAGTGTCGGCTCCAAATTACAGAGTGCTTTGAAACAAATAGTTATTGACGCTGGATTAGAGCCAAGTGATTTAAGACAAATGAAGCCTGTTCTTGTTAATACAGAAAGTGTTTTGAAACAAGCTGGCTTTGAGAAAGAATCAACGATTCGTGAACTAGTTCAGAAAATACCTAATACATCAGATCCAATTGCTTTAGCTCGTTCACTTGGTGCGTTTTCTCTCCAGTATTTGCCTGACAAAATCACAATTGCAAAGCTGACCATTCCTGTCATTGATATTGAGATTCCTTTAGAAATTGATGTTAAGAAAGTTTTTGGTGGCATATGAGAAAAATGAAATTTCTTTGTTGCCAAAAAGGGCAAATGTTTGTTGAGACTGCATTGGTACTTCCGGTTGTATTAGTGGTTGCTCTAATTGCAATCAATTTATTTAAGTTTGCAGATATGTGCTCAAAGTTTGATCGTGTTGCGGCAGATCAAATCATTGCTCATGGAATTTCTTCCAGTCATTCCACGGATGGAGGAACGCTAGAAAACTTAACTCAGAAAATAAAAACTGCTCTTAAATGTGATGACAATTGCGACATTGTCGTCTCCATGGAGGGAGAAAAGGAGGGGATTGGGAATATGGTCTCTGTTTTTCCTAAATATCAAGCAACTCTAAAGTACAGACCTTGGCCACATACTGTGCGTCTCCCCTTAGTGTCATTAGAGTCTCCTCTGTACCTCACCCATACAACTTCAATTGTTGTTAGTCCCTATAAGTCGGGAGTTGTGATTTGAAAATGAATGTACAGGTTTCGATAGAAGAAGTCCCTAATTCAGAGCAAATTTTTGAATTGTTACAAGGAGGCTTCGAAAAGTTCGTCGGTCTTTTGGGTACCGAGATAACAGCTCCTCCAGTCTTACTTCTAAGGTGCTCTTCAGTTCATACTTTTGGAATGACGTATCCGATTGATATCGCATTTGCAGACGATCACGGAGAAATTTTAAAAATTCGGAGACGAGTACATCCTAAACAAATTCATAGCTGCGCGGGTGCTTATTGCACATTTGAAAGACCATCAGTTGATGATTTCCCATGGTTTGAAGTGGGACAGAAAGTGCTCATTCAAGAAATAAGTACCGAGGAAAGCAATGTTGAAAGAAGGAGTCGCTATGGCTATAGAAAACTACTCCGTCAAAATTTGCCCCAGATGCGGAGAAAAGTTATTTCAGGACATGAGAATTTGTTACGGGTGCCTTCTAGACTTCAGCGGCCCAAGCTCGCTTGTATGCAATCTCGAAACATCAAGAAATAAAAGAATTGCTAACCTTCCTCTTATAGAAACTGATGAGTATTTGCTTTCTGAGGAAGTAGGAGAGGAGTGGGATAAAGGACTGCCACCTGCTTTGTTTGAACTGGATAACTCATATTCACCAGCAGATTAATTAGTACGTGGTATCCTTTTAGGAAGAGTTGCGAAAGTAACATAAAGGAGTTTTCATGTATAAAGTTTCGCTTCGCTCTTCTAAAAAGAGCCAGTTTGTAAGGATTGCGCTTTGCGTAATGCTTTTGGCTGTTGCGTTTCTAATTGCACCGGCAAAAGCATTTGCACGTGACCTTTCAATAGATACGGTAAATATTGATGCGACGGTTCAAAAGGACGGAACGTTGCATGTTGTAGAAACTCGTACATTCTATTTCAGAGGAAGCTTTCACGGTGTCTATTGGAATCTTCCAGTTGGAAAGAATAAATATAATGGGCAGAACGTTGAAGTAAACATTACTTCAGTTACCGTTCAGGATAAGCAGGGAACGCGTCAGCTTTACAGCAAAGACTCAAATGGAAATAGTGCCAGCTCAGACGAGTATTATGTTCCCACTCTATCAGGCAATATGTTGAACTTGAAGATTTATTCAGCACATGATGATGAGTATGCACATATAACTATCGAGTATGACATTACTAATGTTGTAACAAACTGGTCTGATACTGCAGAGTTGTACTGGAAATTTGTATCTGATGGCTGGGATTCAGAGTCTCGCAATGTAACGGCTACTATTCATCTTCCTGTTCCTTCAGGACAGTCAATTGTGGCTGGAGATACAGTTCGTGCTTGGGGACATGGTCCACTAGACGCGAATGTAGAAATTACCAATAATGCGGTCGTCTACAAAGTCCCTGGCGTGGGAACTGATGAGTTTGCGGAAGCTCGTATTACGTTCCCAACCGATTGGGTTTCTGGGCTAACTCCCATTCAGCAGAATAAACTGAGCAGCATTCTGTCTGAGGAACAAGCGTGGGCTGACGAGGCAAATCACAAGCGTGATGTTGCAAAAACTCAGGTAGCTCTTATTCTTTATGCACCATTAGTACTTGCAGCTATCACCGTTGTAGCAGCAATCTTGCTGCGTATTAAATACAAAAAGGTTATGACCCCTCAGTTTAATGACCTTTACTACAGAGATGTCCCATCTAATGATCACCCAGCAGTCCTTTCCATGCTTTACAACGGTGAGTTAATTAAGGGAGACGCTCTGACAGCAACCCTTATGCACCTTTCTGATTCAAAGTACATTAGCTTGAATAAGACGGTTAGTACAAACTTCCTTGGTATGGAGAAGTCTGATTATTGTCTTACAAAGGTTCAAGACCTTTCAGAAAGCCAGCAGCCTTTCTACCCTGGCAGTTCACAGTCAAATAAGATTGATATCATGGCAATGAGGTTAATCTTTGATAAGGCCGGAGAATCTGGAGCGGTAAATACCACTGTTACTATGAAGCAAATTGGCAAATATGCTTCATCACATCCAGAAGATTTTAATAAGGCATATGAGTCTTGGGAGAGCCCCATCAAGCTTAGCTATGCTGCTAAGTATGGAACAAATAAGATTCCATTCCACGGTAAGGGAATTCTTGGTGCTCTGATTGCTGTCGATGTTCTTGTTGCCGCTGCTGCATTTTTCATGGGTGTTATGGCAGATGTTTCATTTGCCAATCTATTACTACATCTGTTTATTCTTGTCATTGCCGGCCTGGTTGCACTTGTAAACATTGGCTCTTTCGATTTAATGAACAGAGAAGGTGTTGAGACGCTCGCTAAGACTCGTGCGCTAAGAAAGTGGCTTACTGAGTTCACTAACCTGCACGAAGCAATTCCAACCGATGTCATTCTCTGGAATAGGCTTCTGGTTATGGCAGTTGCGCTTGGTGTTGCGGATAAGGTTATCGAGCAGCTGAAAGTTGCAATGCCAGAGATGCTCAAAGATCCTCAGTTTATGCCTGTTTATAGCTGGTATTACTATGGAAATGGCATGCGAACCAATGCAATTGAGAGCGTAACTAAGAGCGTTACAGCTGCTCATTCCGTCTCAACAGCGGCACTTGCTTCTTCTAACTCAAGCTCCGGCGGTGGTTTTGGTGGCGGCTTCTCCGGCGGAGGAGGCGGCGGCTTCGGCGGTGGCGGTGGCGGTGGCGGTTTCTAACGCCATAAACGCTTCAATAAACACTGCAAGAAGCAACGTTTAAAGGTCTTAATTCTCCCCGTGAACTAATCGGGGAGAATTTCTTTTTTTAGAAAATATGCGATTTTGGCATATTTGAGTTGATAGTTTTACGCTGCACTTATGGAGCAGATATCTAACAGATTAGTGGGCCAGTGCCTTCGCGATTTGCGAAAGAAGCAACGTCTTACCCAAGAGGCGGTTGCTGAGCATCTTGCTGGAGATCAAGCATTTATATCAAAGGTTGAATCAGGCGAGCGTGGCGTTAAGCTCGGAGAAGTTTTTTCTTTTGCCGAAGCCTTAGGTATAGAAGCTTCCGAACTTATCGAAGCGTTGCGTACGTATCGATAGCTTTAGATAGCTTTAGATTACTTTTTAATATAAGAAACTTTATGTAGGACGTGCTTCTTAAAAGAGGTGCGTCCTTTACTGTTTACTACTTGCCACGTCTACATCAAAAGATAAAAGAAAACGGCTCAGAGATTTCTCTCTGAGCCGATTCAAGTCGTGGTGGCGGGGAAGGGAATCGAACCCCTGACACGGGGATTTTCAGTCCCCTGCTCTACCAACTGAGCTACCCAGCCAATGGTGCTTCGAAAAGCTTATTTACTATAACAGACTCAAGCGCTTCGTCAAGCGGGCAATTTATACAATCCAAAAATTTTTTCCGCCAGTGAGGTCAAATTCAACGGTCATGCCCTTTATTGCAAAAAACGCCTCAATTTGCTCCTTTGTTTTCTCAAGCTCTTGACCGTCGATTTTCTCGCGCTCATCGGCTTTCTCGCCAGAGGGGAGTTCTATCCAGAGAGTTTGCTTACCACATGTGTCACGCAGGTGGATTTTGCTCAAAAGGCCCTGCTGAGCAAGCCTTTCATTGAGATGAATGAGGTCAAAGAAATTGACAACTTTTGGCATGCTAACTCGTTTCTCTAAACGCTCGCTCTTAAGCATACACGTTTGCAAATTGGTACAATAGATGACTAGCTTGAACTAGGTCAGCGGTCGTTGCTGCCTCCACTGAATAAACTATTCGAGGGGAAATTATGGCCTTTACGAGAAAAGAATTCTTGTCCCTTTCTGCTTTGGGAGCTGCGGGTACCTTGGCCGCATGTACTCCGCAAGCAAGGACATCTGATGATACGAATCAGCCTGCATCTAACGTGGACCTTGAAGAGTTCAAGTCGCTTAATCTGGACATGACCCAGTGGAGCTATGACGAGGATAATGACTGCTACTATCAGTTGGGCATTCAGTACTGCACTAAGCCTGCAAGCAAGTCGGTAAACACTCTCTCGGTCTTTGTACCTGGAAAGTATTTCTCGGGAACCAAGAAGGGCTCGACGTACGAATGCGAAGTAAGCGAGAAGGCCGTTGTGGGCAGCTTCACCGCACGTACCGCGCCAATTGTCATGCCTATTAACACGGCAACGCTGTTCCCTCAGAGCGCCCCTACAAGTTACTCATACGAAGGCCTTGCACCGTACCTTGAGGCTGGCTTTGTGTACGTATACGCAGGTTTCCGCGGCAGAAGCGCCGGCTACGATTCAACCACAGGCTCGGACGAGCTTTACGCAGGCGGATCTCCTTGGCCAGCAGTAGACTTCAAGGCAGCTATCAGGTATTTGCGCTACAACCATGAGCTACTCCCATGCAATACATCAAAGATTTTTGTGTTTGGCTTTGCAGCTGGCGGCGGCCTCAGTGCGGTGCTGGGAACCTCGGGAGACTCTCCGCTCTATACGCCATATCTTAAAGCCGTTGGCGCTGCTACACATAGCGAGAAGGGCGAGCAGCTTTCAGACTCTATTTATGGCAGCGCTTCATGGTGTCCGGCAACCTCATATGATCTTGCAGACGCAGCGTATGAGTGGTCAGCTGGTCAGTATGCAGATGCAACAGACTCCCGTGCTGAGGGTGTATGGACCCAACCTCTCTCGCAAGATCTTGCTGGTGCATATGCTTCATTTGTCAACAACATGGATCTTCTCGACAGCAATGATAGTAAGGTCAGTCTTGATGAAACTAACTCTGGCGTCTATACCGCTGGATCATATGCAGACCTTCTTATCAACGAGCTCAAGACCTCCGCGAATAACTTTGTTAGGGACAACGCATTCCCTTATACCTCTACGCCTCAGCGACTGGAAGAGCCTACGTTCCCAGGTGACCCAAATCTTGCAACAGTTCGTGGTACAGATAATGCAGCTCCTGCTACTCAGCAGGTTCAATCTACTATCTACGATACTGCTGAGCACTATTTTGGCTCTCTAAACTCAGAATCTATTTGGGTTGTATATAACCTTCGTCGTCAGAGCGTTGAGCTTGAGAACTTGAGGGGTTTCTCGCGAGCTTTAAGAGGCGCGTCGCTTCCTGTTGGAGCTTTTGATGCCCCTGATAGAAGCACCCGTGCTAACCAGCTTTTTGGTGTTGGCGAGCAAAGTACGCTGCATTTTGATAAGCTGACTGCTGACCTCATTAAAAAGAACCTTGATACTTACATGAAGCTTGCCGATTGGAAGTCCAGCTACGCTAATGATTGGACCTCTGATCTGAATAAGGCTGATACGATGGAGAATGACATTCCAACTCGTGTTGATATGTTCAATCCACTGTACTTTACCAGCGCATCTTACAAAGGCTATCAGACAGCATCGGTTGCTCCTTATTGGCGTATTAATGAGGGCGCTCAGAATACTGATACTTCAATCTGCACCTCGTTCAATTTAGGCCTGTCTCTAAAGCATTTCTCTGGCGTGAGCAGTGTTGATTACACGCTTGTTTGGGATAAGGGCCACGTTCTTGCCGAGAGAACAGGCAATGCAACCGCCAATCTGGTTTCTTGGATTGTCACATGCGCGTCTGCTTAAAGGGGAGGTCATAGCGTGTTTCAAACAAAGAATCGCCGACTGTATGGTGCTATAGTCATCGTTGTGCTTGCGGTAGGAGCAATATTCTTCTCTCTTATGAGAGGCGCTGATAAGTCTCAGTCTCAAGCAAACTCGCAATCGCAGCAATCCCAACAGACGCAGCAAACGCAGTCTCAGAGCTTACAAAATAAGGGCTACATTGATTCCGTAGCAGCGGATGACCCGTATGCAAAGGGCATTCATCATGTTCGTATTGTGGTGAAGGATTACGGCACTATCGAGGCAACTCTTAACGCAAACGTTGCGCCTATCACGGTTTCCAATTTTGCTCATCTTGCCGAGTCAGGCTTCTATAACGGCCTTACGTTCCATCGCATTATTGACGGCTTCATGATTCAAGGTGGAGATCCTAAGGGCAATGGCTCAGGCGGATCCGAGAATAAAATCAAGGGTGAGTTTACAAAAAACGGTGTCGAGAATAACATCTCGCATACACGTGGAACTATTTCCATGGCACGCGCCCAAGATCCAAACTCTGCAAGCTCACAGTTCTTTATCATGCAGGCAGACAACTCAACTCTGAATGGAAATTACGCTGCATTTGGCACGGTAACAAGTGGAATGGACGTTGTCGATGCAATTTGTAAAGGCGTAACTCCAACCGATTCAAATGGAACCATCCCTGCTTCAGAGCAACCAGTCATTGAGTCCATCACAATGATTGATTAGATTCCTTATATAAAATATTGTTATGTTATTGAATGACCTGCGACAAGTTATAAAGTTGCAGGTCATTGGCTTAAAATACGCTTCTCATGGTATACTATTGTTATCCGAGAGGAGTGGTGTTATGCGAGCTGTTGGCGAGTTTTGCGTTCACCCAGGTCAGGGCGTATGTCTTGTTGAAAATGTAGTTTCGGAGCCTACTCCGGCCTACGTTTTGTCTCCTATTGGGCAAAAACATCCTGTTCAGATTGTATTTCCTCTTGATCAAGAATTCAGGCTTCGTGATCTTATGACGCACGACGAGGCCATGAATCTTGTTGATACCTATCCTCAAATTGAGCTTATTACGTTCCATATTCATAATGCGTCGCTTGAGGAATCTCATTTTAGACACGCTATTAGAGAAGGTTCTTGTAAAGACTCCTTTAGCATTGCTAAAACATTTAGAGCTCGTATTGATAAGGCGCGTTCGCTCAACAAGAAACCACCTGTTTCTCACGAGAGAATTTTTAAGATGGCCAGTAATCGCGGTCTTTACGAGCTTATTACGGCACTTAATTGCACCATTGACGAGATTCAAAAGGTGTTTAGTTCGCGCTATGGCGTAGAAATTGGAAAGGCATAGCGTACAATTAAACCATCCGTTCAAGAGATGGGAAATTATGGCTTCAGAAACATCTGCAAATCGTGCTGTTGTTACTGTTTTGGGCAGCGATGCTCCAGGAATTGTTGCAGCAATTTCTACCACTTTGGCCGAGTCCAACGCTAATATTCTGGATATCGCTCAAACCATTTTGTCTGGTATTTTTACTATGACCATGTTGGTTGAACTTCAGGATGCTGAGTCTTTCTTGAGCCTCAAAGAGCGTCTTGATACCGTCTCAGAAAAGCTTGGTGTACAGGTTAACATGCAGCGTGAAGAGGTCTTCACGTTTATGTATCGTCCATAAAGAGGTAGTGTTTTGTCAGAGCTTTCAACTGAAGAACTCATTGCTCAAAAACAGTCTTGGCTCACTCAAGATGTATCAAATTTGAAAGTAGATATTGTCTTTTCCGATATGGATGAGACGTTTTTGCATACTGACAAATCTCTTGATGTCAAAAACATGGCAATGCTGGACCGTCTGGCTGAGCTAGACATTCCTTTTGTCCCA
>CAUVID010000012.1:0-23003 GCA_963551855.1 Lancefieldella parvula
CGTTGTATCAGAAGGCTGGAGTACTTATGAATGACACCGTTGATATTTTGTTGCTCGGCGCAGGCGGTCGTGAGCATGCGCTCCTGACAAAGCTGCAGGAGTCTCCGCGCGCAGGAAAAATTTATGTTGCTCCAGGTAATGGTGGCATGGCTGCCCAGGCAGAGATTGCTCCTATTGATCAAAATAACCCTGATGAGGTTGTTTCTTTTGCCAAGGAAAAAGGCATTGGTCTGGTAGTTATTGGCCCTGAGGCTCCTCTTGTTGTGGGTGTTGCAGATGCCGTCCGTCAGGCTGGTATTGCATGTTTTGGCCCTAATCAGAATGCAGCCCAGATGGAGGGCTCAAAAGCGTTTGCCAAGGGCGTTATGGAGCGAGCAAACGTTCCAACTGCTGCATGGAAGTCCTTCACAGACCAGGCGTCTTGTGAGGCGTATGTTCGTCACATCGGCGCTCCTGTTGTTGTTAAGGCAGACGGTCTTGCTGCAGGTAAGGGTGTTATTGTTGCAACTGAGCTTGAGCAGGCCCTCGAAGGTGTTCGCGAGTGTTTCTCGGGCCATTTTGGCGATGCAGGTGCAACCGTTGTTGTCGAGGAGTTCCTTGAGGGGCCAGAGTGTTCCTTGCTTGCGCTAACTGACGGAACGTACGTTGTTCCGCTGGCAACAGCCCAGGATCACAAGCGTGCTTACGACGACGATAAGGGACCTAACACTGGTGGAATGGGCGTCTATTCTCCTGTTCCTTTTGTGACCAATGAAGAACTTTCCCAGATGATTGCCATTGAGCAGCGCGTTGTTGACCAGCTCAAAAAAGAGGGTATCAACTATTCTGGCTGCCTTTACGGCGGATTTATGCTGACCAAAGACGGCCCTAAGGTTCTTGAATTTAACGCTCGCTTTGGCGATCCAGAAACTCAGGTTGTACTGCCTCGCCTCCAGGGCGATTTGGTTTCAATTTTGATGGCTTGCGATAACGGTACCCTCCGTCATCAGCAGGTTTCCTGGTCTGATACAGTGGCTGTTTCTGTTGTTCTGGCAAGTGCTGGATATCCTGGTTCTTACGAGAAGAGCAAGGAGATTACCGGTATTGAGGCTGCTCAGCAGCTTGAAGGCGTTTCTGTGTATCACGCCGGAACTGCTCAGACCGAGGACGGAAAGATTGTCACAGCAGGCGGCCGCGTGCTCAACGTCACTGCGCTTGCACCAACCTTTGAGGAAGCTCGCGCTCGTGCATATGAGGCCTGCGACCTTATCAACTTTGAAGGCAAGCAGCTCAGGCACGATATTGGACTTAAGGCTCTTCAAGGTCGTCCAGAAAAATAGTTAGGTTAGCGCTTATGGCAAATCAAAATGACGAGAAAACCAACGTACAGGATGGTGCTTGGACCAGCGATCAAAGCAGCTCTCAGTTTAGTGATGTGTTTGATGATATGCAGTCTGCTGAGCCAGAGATTCTTGATGCTGACATGCAGGTAACTCCAGAGGTGTTTGATTCTGCTCGCAATGATTTGCACTCGGCAGTTGATTCGCTTACCTACGACGGTGAGCGTGTTGCCGTGGGTGATGCTGCCTACCATCATTCTGGGGAGCCACAAAAGCGCAGTTTTGTTGCAGGTACAGAGGATGCGCGTGATGCCTCTTTAGAAGAGAAGCCACTTTTTGAAGATACCGTTTGGGTTGGTCGCATTTTTGACGTGAATCGTCTGCGTGTCTCTCTTCCTGATGGACGCACTGCTCTTCGTGATGTTGTGCGTCATCCCGGTGCTGTGGCTATTGTTGCATTGACTGATGAGGGCAGAATTTGTCTGGTTCGTCAGTATCGAACTGCGCTTGGTCGTGTAACAGTTGAACTACCTGCAGGAAAGCTTGACCCAGGTGAGGATCCTCTTGATTGCGCTCACCGTGAGTTGTTGGAAGAGACCGGAATGAAGGCGGGAAAGATGGCTTTTCTCACCACTACCGCCACTTCTGATGGATTTACTGACGAGCTCATTCACCTTTATATGGCAACTGAGTTGACCTTTGAGGGATCAGACCCAGATGCCGACGAATTTATTAACGTGGATCTTGTTCCACTATCTGAGCTGGTAGACGCTGTTCTCGATGGCAAAATCGAGGACGCAAAGACTATCATTGGAGCTCTTATCTGCGATTCAATTTCACACCGATTGCCTATGGAGTAATTACGCATGCTTGATCGTCCTTCTCGCCCTGTACCTGGTAGTTCTTTGACTTCAGCCTCTAGCAGAAACGGCTTTAGAAACTCTGGAAACAACACCTCTGGCAAACACCGCAAATCGCTGTTTGCCAGTTTTCTTTCTTATTATGCTCCGCAAAAGCATCTGTTTATTCTGGACACTATCTGCGCCATCATTTTGGCTTGCATTGAGCTGGCGTTCCCTCAAATTCTGCGATCGCTCACAAAGGGACTGTTTGTGCAGGGTAAAGATGCCATTCTTGGCAGCTTGGTATTCATTGCTGTTGGCCTTGTGGTTATGTACTTTGTCCACTTTCTGTGTCGCTACTTTGTTATTAGTTGGGGACACATCATGGGCGCGCGTATGGAAAGTAAGATGCGAGAAGACCTGTTTGACGCTTACGAGCGTATGAGCTTCTCGTATTACGACCGTCACAAGACGGGCGATCTGATGAGTCGCTTGGTATCCGACTTGTTTGATATTTCTGAGACGGCGCATCATGGCCCTGAGTATCTGATTATTGGCTTGCTTGAGATTGCCGGCTCTTTTGTCATTCTGGCTTTTATTAACGTGTCCCTTACGCTGGTGCTTGCTGGAATCGCTGCAGTGCTGGTAGTGTTCAATTTCTTTGCTAACATGCACATGCGCGGCATTTTTAAAGAGAACCGCATGCGAATTTCCGACGTAAATACCCAGCTAGAAGACTCACTTTCTGGTATTCGCGTGGTTAAGGGCTTTGCGGCGGAAGATCACGAGCGTAAGAAATTTAGAGCAAGTAACTCGGCATACTTAGACTCCAAGGCCAATATGTACCAGGCTATGGGCAGGTACCAAGCTGCAATTTCAGGCATGATGGGTGTTTTGAACACTGTTGTGTTGGTTTTGGGCGGCTGGATGATTGCTCAGGGTCAGATGCAAGCCATTGACCTGGCTACGTATGCACTCTATATCTCGCTGTTTACCACGCCAATCATGAACATTTTGAACTTTACCGAGACATTCCAGAAAGGTCTTGCGGGCTTTAAACGATTCACAGAGATTCTTGAAACGCAGCCGGACATTCAAGATGCACCAGATGCCCGGGACATTCAAATTACCGCGGGTGAGATTATCTACCAGGATGTTCATTTTGCTTACAACAATGCTGAAGAGGTTATCGACGGCCTGAACCTTCATATTGAGAGTGGAAAAACCGTTGCGCTGGTTGGACCTTCAGGTGGAGGCAAGTCCACTACCTGTGCTTTATTGCCACGCTTCTATGACGTTACAAGTGGAAGCATCACCATTGACGGACAGGACATTCGCTCCGTTACGCAGCATAGTTTGCGCTCGTCAATTGGTATGGTCCAACAGGACGTGTACCTTTTTGACGGCACCATTGCGGAGAACATTGCATACGGTTGCCCTGAGGCTTCCGCAGCTGATATTGCGCTTGCCGCAAAGCGCGCAAACATCGCCGAGTTTATCGAGTCGTTGCCTGACGGATATGATACGCAGGTAGGACAGCGTGGAACAAGGCTTTCGGGCGGACAAAAGCAGCGCATTTCCATTGCGCGCGTGTTCCTCAAGAATCCACCGTTGCTCATTTTGGATGAGGCTACTTCCGCTCTGGATAACGAGTCCGAGCGCGCGGTCCAGGAGTCCCTTTCCGAGCTGGCTAAGAACAGAACTACGCTGGTCATTGCCCATCGACTCTCGACTATTATGGGTGCTGATGAAATTATCACCATCAATCACGGTCGTGCAGTTGAGCGTGGAACCCATGATGAACTGCTAGAAAAAGGCGGAATCTACGCTCATTACTATCAAATGCAGTTTGGTGGTGCGCCAAACCTCGCAAGGCGGTAAAATAGAGCATTAGGTGCTTTGCGAAACGCGGTTTGCAGCTTGCAGTTTGCAAACCGACTGCTCGTAACCAAAGATCAAAAGTCAACGCGTTGCACGCCTCGAAAGCGTGTTTATGCAGGTTGAATGAGAGAGCTACATGGCTAAAGATGATGCAGAACGTTCACGCTTCGCGCGTCGCCAGAAGGGCGCGCTTGACGCTGACGCAGCTGAAGAGTTGTTTACCAAGGTAGACGAGACAGGTCATCCTAACGAGGAACGTGCAGCTCTCGAGCGCGCTCGCAGGCAGGGTGGCGCTGCAGCGGTAGACGTTGATCCACTTTCGGGGTCTGATCCTTCGGGCTCAAATATCGAGAAAGTCATTACAAAGACAGCAGTCCTTTTTGTCCTGATTTTCCTGGTAATTGTTGTTTTGATGCAGGTTTCTTGTGGTGTTATTCGTCGAGCCAACACAGCAAATCTAACTGAATCTGTTACGGTACGATCTGTTGCATCCGCATTGCGTGGAGGCGTTGAGTGGGGTAATGGATTCACGCAGTTCCCTGAGGATTTCTCGGTTCAGGAAGCTGACGAGAACACTGGTCGCGTTGAGGTAACGGTTACCGACACCACCTCAAAAGACGTGCTTGAATGTTACGCAGGATCCAGTGTTCAGGCTCAGGCGTTTGCCATTAACGCGCTGCTCAACCCACGAATTAATAACGTTGTCTACCACGTTAGCGTTCATCGAAACGACCAGGGTGAGCTTCAGAAATCTCAGCTCTTTGGATTCCTTAAGCCTGGTGGAGACGCAACACCTATCTTTACCTTTACGTTCTCAAAGACGCAGTCTTCTGATGGCGTAAACATCACCATGGTCATTACTGGTGCAAACGACACCATTCAAAAAGAATTGCGTGACCAGATTGCAACGTCATTTACACCAGTTCGCGTGCTTGGCGGCATCGTTGGCGGTGACTCTTCAACAAAGAAGAACACTACAACTGGCACAACAGGAACTACTGGTACCACAGGAACCACTAACACCACAGGTACCACAGGTACTACTAACACCACAGGTACATCCGACAATTCTTCAAGCACCAAGTAGTCTGTCTCACCTGAGAAAAAGTGTAAAAGAGCCGCTGATGCCAGCGGCTCTTTTACTTGTACTGCCTGAAGTGACTTATCAGGTGGTTGTCGCGCCTCAAAAAGCTGATGCCAATGATGAGTTTGCACGTTAATTTGGCTGAAAATCGCAGAATCGGTGTTTTCAAGACGATTTTGGTCCCAAAAAGGTAAAAAACCCGTTTAGTTGGGGGTTTTAGTCTTTATGCATGACGATTTTGAGTCATTTAGAGGCGGCAATGTGACGTCAAATTAACGCCAACTGGCCTTTTAGTAATATCAATTCTTTAAGTAATTCCCTCGATTCCCAACTAAACGGGTTTTTTACCTTTTTCGCTCTATTTTGGGGCTCAATGTTTGTTTGATAAAAAATGAAACGAATAAAGTGCCTGTAAAATACATTTTCATGCATAGCGACAAATCTTTGCATAGCCGTTGGGACAAAAATAGGTGCCCACTCTATGTGAGCAGGCACCTACGGCAAAGAATCATGATTGATTTCGCTGAAGCGTGAGGTTTTACACAAGCTCCACAGCTTGCACGAGCTTTTACTCCTGCAGAAGCTGAGTAATCAGGCCCAGTTTTGTCTCAAACGAAACGCCACGAAGCTCAAAGTTTGGCTGCTCACGAGTAATTTCCATGGACTCACAAACAAACTCACCAGCAAATTCAACGGCGTCAGCAATTTCCTGACCACACATAACTGCAGCTAGAAGCGCAGATGCAAACAGGTCGCCGGTTCCGTGCAGCATGTATGGCAGAAGCTCAGAAACAATCTCGCCGCGCTCGGATTCGGTAGCAACAAAGTTGCGGATGAGGCCGTCGCCACGAACGATACCCTTAAGAACGACGCACTTTGCACCCATTGCAAGCAGCGCATCAAGTAGCTCATCTACCTGCTCATCTGTTAAATCCTGACCAGCATAAGGAATACCAGTCAAAATCGAAGCTTCAGTAAGGTTTGGCGTCAGAATATCTGCACCGTTTACCAGGGATTTCATTGCATCGCAAAGCTCTTGCGTATAGGTTGGATACATCTTGCCGCCGTCGCCCATAACTGGATCGACAACACGAAGCGCCTTTGGATGCTCCTGGTACAAACGCTGAATGCTCGCAACCTGCTCAGCAGCGCCGAGGAAGCCAGAATAAATGGCGTCCAGGTCAATGCCCTCTTCCTGCCATGCATCAAGGTAGTCCTCGAGCATATTGGTGGTGTCATGCATGTAGAACGTAGGGAACTTGGTGTGTGCCGAGAAAAGCGACGTAGGCACGGGGCAAACGTCACATCCTGCTGCAGAAAGCACCGGAATAGCTACGCCCAGCGAGCATTTTCCGTATCCGCAGAGGTCATGCACTGCGGCGATGCGAGGGATGTACGAGCCTTCTCGCTGGTACAGAACAGAGTTGGTTTCATTCATTACAGTTTCCTTTCACGTGGACTGATGGACCAACGTTCAAGAAAATCATACTCTATACTGTGAGGTGGATATTTGACGCATCCACCTATTTTAAGAGACGTAACAAAGGAGCAGAGATGGCAGATCAGCCTGTTGTCGGTATCATCATGGGATCTAAGAGCGACCTTGCAACTATGGAGGGATGCACCGCCGAGCTCGAGCGCCTTGGCGTTCCATACGAGCTGGTTATCGCGTCTGCACACCGCACTCCAGACAAGGTTCACCAGTGGGCCGAGACCGCCGCTGACCGTGGCCTCAAGGTAATCATCGCAGCTGCAGGAAAGGCCGCTCACCTGGGCGGAGTTGTTGCTGCATTTACTCCACTGCCTGTCGTTGGCGTTCCAATGAAGACCTCTGATCTCGGCGGTATGGACTCCCTGCTTTCCATGGTTCAAATGCCATCCGGCGTGCCTGTTGCCTGCGTTGCCATCAACGGCGCTAAAAACGCAGCTATTTACGCTACTCAGATTCTTGGCACATCCCTTCCAGAGTATCGCGAGAAGATCGTCCAGCTCAAAGCCGAGATGGCTGACGCATAAGCTGATCTACAGCTCGCAAATAGAACTGCACCCGCACCCGCGTTTTAGAAAACCTAAGGCGCGGGTTTTGCGTATTTTGCGTAGCTGCAAATGTGATTATGCGATGACTTCATAAGATGCACAGAGATTTTTGTTTCGTGCATAGCTAAACTTTTAAGGGGTATCACAAGAGTATGACAAAGGTATGACAAACGAGTACCTTCAGAAGGGAAGTGCATGGAATCAAAAAACGGCAAGCATTTTGCTTCATTCGCCGCTGCTGATCAGCCGGCTGGAAATACTCACACCTCAAAAACCTCCGTCGGGATGGCTTCTATGAAAAGCTCCGCTTCTTCAAAAAAAGACGACAACAAGAAAACCTCTCCAAAAAAGTCTGGCGAGAAACCCGCTAAAAAGAAGGGTTTTGCCTACATCCTTTCCACAATCTTGCTGGTAGTTGGCATTGGCCTCTTGGTTGTTGCTGGCGTTATGTTTGGCAAAACGCAGCTTGAGTATCATGAGCAGGATGTCATCAACGAAGAGCTTGCAACATACGCAACAGTTTCCGAGAAAAAAGATGAGGCTCCAGTTATTGATTGGGCTGGTCTTCAGGCAGTAAATAATCAGGTAGTCGGCTGGATTCAGATTCCAGACACACAGGTCAACTACCCTGTTTATCAAACCACAGATAACGACCACTACCTGCACACAAACGCAAAAGGCGAGTGGTCAATCGGCGGTCAGATTTTCATGGACTACCAGAACAATCCAAATGGCCTCACTGACCAGCAGACTATTCTCTATGGTCACCATATGAGAAACGGCTCAATGTTCCAGTACATCGGAGCAATGAATGACCAGGCTACCTTTGATAAGGTCGAGACAATCTGGTACGTCACACCTACTCAGACATATGAGCTGGAGCCTGTGTTTACCTATCACACCGACGAGGATGACGAGGAAGTCAGGCAGTTTAACTTCAATTCTGTTGATGAGTTCAGGTCTTACCTGAAAGATAGGCTTTCTAGGGCAGTAAGTTCTCGTTCCGATGCAGCGGATGTTATTTCTCGTGCTGATCATGTTCTTACGCTCTTTACCTGCAACTACACTGATCAGTACGGTAGAACCATGCTCATTTGTGTTCCAAAGACTGAAGCACAGCCAAAGGCTCAGTAATTGGCACGTTGACGGTTCAGAAAGAGTATTGGACACAGTCAGAAGCTATCAGTCAGGGCAGCAAAATGCTACTTTCTTAAAAAATTGTTACACGCTCCGAACATATTTGTTCGGAGCGCTTTTTCTTGTAAATTTCCAGGTACACTGTATGTACTGTTGCCAAACGTGAGAGACGTTTGATCAAGGGTGACTCAAGCCGAGGAGCCCGGAGGGGATCCAATGGAACTTCACGAGGAATGTGGCGTCTTTGGAGTATGGGCGCCTGACCGTGACGTTGCTCGACTCACTTATTTTGCGCTGCACGCGCTGCAGCATCGCGGGCAAGATTCCGCAGGTATAGCCGTCGGCGACGGCCAGACCGTGCTTATCAGAAAAGACACGGGCCTCGTAACTGAAGTTTTTAACAACGACGATCTCAACGCAATGCCAGGCAAAGTGGCTATCGGCCACTGCCGCTACGGCACTGCGGGCGCAAAGGGCTGGGAGTCGGCGCAGCCTCACATGTCATCCATCGACGAGACCCTCATTGCTCTGGCGCACAACGGCACCCTCGTTAACTTTGACTCCTTGCGAGAAGAACTGTCTTCTCGCCAGATTTTCTTTAGATCCAACACGGATTCCGAGGTAGCAGCCCAGCTCATTGGCTACTTCACGCGCCAAACACACCGACTGCGCACCGGCATCGCCGCAACTATGAACCTCATCGAGGGCGGCTACGCCATGGTGCTCATCCGCGAGAACGCGCTGTATGCGTTTAGGGATCCAAACGGCATTCGTCCGCTGGTACTTGGCCATATTGGCGAGGAGGGCGAGAATAACTGGGTGGTTGCATCCGAGACGTGCGCGCTGGATATTGTGGGCGCCACGTATGTGCGTGAAGTTGCTCCCGGCGAGATTATCCGTATTTCAGATAACGGCCTGTCTTCCGAGATGGGACTTGCTCCTCGTCAGCAGGCAGATTGTATCTTTGAGCAGGTGTATTTCTCGCGCCCTGACTCTATTATTAGTGGTCGCTCGGTATATTCCGTCCGTCACCAGATGGGCCGTCAGCTGGCAAAAGAGACGCCAGCAGACGTTGATCTGGTAATCGGCGTGCCTGATTCTGGTGTTCCTGCAGCTGAGGGCTTTGCGCAAGAGTTGGACGTGCCATTTGGCACCGGTCTTATCAAGAATCGCTACGTTGCCAGAACATTCATTCAGCCTACGCAACAGCTTCGTGAGCTGGGTGTTCGTCTGAAGCTTAACGCGCTTTCAGACGTTGTCGCAGATAAGTGCATTGTGATGGTGGACGATTCTGTTGTTCGCGGCACCACTTCAAAGCAGATTGTTCAGCTGCTCAGAGATGCGGGAGCTACAGAAGTGCACGTCAGAAGCGCTTCTCCTAAGGTAGCGTGGCCCTGCTTCTACGGCATTGATACCGCTGATCAGCACCAGCTTGTTGCAGCAAAAATGAGTACAGAAGAAATTTGCGAGTATATCGGCGCAGATTCATTGGGCTTCTTGAGCCTCGAGGGCCTGCTGGCGTGCGTACCCTCAAGAGGCTATTGCGAGTCCTGTTTTAGCGGCAAATATCCCGTGGCAATTCCCGAGGACTTCCACCAGAGGTTTTTGCCAGAGAACAAGCCCGATAACTTGCACCCGTCGTATGCACTAAAGTTTGACCAGGTAGAACAGCAGTTAATTGATCAGGGCCTTATGCCCTCAGAGCAGTAAGGGGAGAAACAATGACCACTTCCGCTGATCCAGCTAAGCAGATTACCTACGCCGACGCAGGCGTTGACGTTGATGAGGGCGCTCGCGCTGTCGACGCCATCAAAGCTGCTGTTGCTACAACTACTCGTCCCGAGGTCATCGGCGGCCTGGGCGGCTTTGGCTCCTGCTTCTCGGCTGCGGCTCTGAAGGACATGGAGGAGCCCGTACTGGTCAGCGGCACCGACGGCGTTGGCACCAAGCTTGCCATTGCTCAGCTGCTCAACCGCCACAACACGGTGGGCGAGGACCTGGTTGCAATGTGCGTTGATGACATTGTCCCTATGGGCGCTGAGCCTCTGTTCTTCCTGGATTACGTAGCCGTGGGCAAGCTTAAAGCTGAGGCTGTTGCCGAGGTTGTCGGTGGTATTGCAGAGGGTTGCCGCAAGAGTGGTTGTGCGCTGGTTGGTGGCGAGATGGCCGAGCATCCAGGCGTTATGAACCCAGACGACTACGATCTGGCTGGCTTTGTCGTAGGCGTTGTGGACAAACCAAAGATCTTAGGTCCCGAGAAGGTCAGTGAGGGTGATATCATCCTGGGACTTCCTTCCTCTGGCATTCACTCCAACGGATATTCGCTGGTTCGCAAGGTGGCCATTGAGGGCAAGACGGTCGAGGAGCTTAACCAGCCGCTGGAGGAGCTCGACGGTGAGTCGCTCGCAGATGCTGTTTTGCGTCCAACCACCATTTATGCAGGTGGATTGCTTGCTGCTCTTCGTGCAGGCGCACCTATCAAGGCAATGGCACACATCACCGGCGGTGGAATCACCGAGAACCTTAACCGCGCACTTCCATCTCACCTTGATGCAGAGGTTGATCGTGGTGGAGAAGCTGGTCCTGCATGGTCCATTCCACCTGTTATTTCTTACGTTTCTAACGCTGCAAATCTGTCCCTTGATGAGCAGTATCGCACCTTCAACATGGGTGTTGGCATGGCTCTGATTGTGGACATGGACGATGTTGACGACGTAGCAGAGGCCCTCTCTGATCAGGGATTTGAGCCATTTGTTATGGGTCAGATTATCCCAGGCACCGGAAAGGTGGTCTACAACGATGCCAATTAAGCTTGGCGTTCTTCTTTCTGGTTCGGGCACCAACCTCCAGGCTATTATCGATGCCATCCAGGCTGGTACGTTGGATGCAACTATTGAACTGGTTGTTTCTTCTCGCCCTAGTGCATACGGCTTAAAAAGGGCAGAGGCAGCCGGCCTGCAAACGCTGACGCTCTCAAAAGAGACGTACGAAGATCCGTTTGTTGCGGACATGGTGATTGCTACCGAGCTTAAGCGCTATAACGTCGATTACGTTGTTATGGCCGGCTACATGCGCAAAGTGGGCGCTCCTATCCTGGAGAGCTTCCCTAATCGCGTGCTCAACCTGCACCCGGCGCTGTTGCCAAGCTTCCGCGGCGCGCACGCTATTCAGGATGCGTTTGAATACGGCGTTAAGGTGACGGGCGTCACCGTTCACCTGGCAAACGCTGATTACGACCGCGGCCCTATTATTGCCCAGCGACCTGTTGTGGTTGAGGAGGGCTGGACTGTTGACCAGCTTGAAGAGGCAATTCATCAGGTAGAGCATCAGCTGTATCCTGAGGTTTTGCAGCTCTTTGCACAGGATAAGGTTCACGTTGAGAGCCAAAAGGTTCGCATAAAGGCAGGCAAGTAAATGGCGAGAAGTGCCCAGATCAAACTGAGCGACGTAGCAACGTCGCGTGTCAATAACCTGAACTTTATGAGGTTTATTGCTGCGCTGATGGTCATTGTTTCTCACTGCTACTCAGTGGTCTTGGGCGGCGATGCTGGCAGCTATTTGCTAAAGCTAACGGGGGATCGTTTGAGTCCCGGCGGTGTTTCCGTTGGCGTCTTCTTCTTATTTGGCGGGTTTTTGATTGCTCGTAGTTGCGAGCATTATCCTGAACCAAAGAAGTTCTTCTCGGCACGCGTTTTGAGGCTTTTTCCTGAGCTTTTGTTTGTTGTGATTTTGACTGCTTTTGTGCTTGGTCCAATACTCTCAACGCTTTCACCTGCAGAATATTTCACAAATCCACAGACGTATAAGTACCTGCTCAATGGCGTCTTAATCATGGTGCATCAGTTGCCAGGAGTGTTTACCAACAACCCTTCGGGTGACGTGGTAAATGCTGCGTTGTGGACGCTTCCTGTTGAGTTTATCTGCTACATTCTGTGTTTTATCAGCTACAAACTTACTAAGTTTGACAAAAAGAAGTTTTTGCTGCTCTCGGTACCTGTTTTTGTGTTGGCAGCAGTGTATTACGTGAAGTTTTCTCCGCTTCAGCTGAGCGTTGTGCGTGCGGTTCTTCTATTTTATCTGGGCGTTTTAATCTGGGTATTTAGAGATCACGTCACTATCTCACCTGTTTTAGGCCTTGCGTCGATTGTTCTGTGGTTTGTTATGGTCTTTAGCGGCATCGATAATCTGGCAATGCTGACGGTTTTCCCTATTGCTTGCTTCTGCCTTGCGTATGGAATGGGTAACCACTTTAGTAAATTTGGCACTAAATTTGAGCTGTCCTATGGTATTTACTTGTGGGCTTTTCCAATTCAGCAAGCACTGGTCCAGTACTTCCCAGCATGGCATCCTTATGTAAATGCACTGGTTGCAGCTTTGCTAGCAACTTGCGGAGCGTTTGTGAATCACTTTGTTGTTACTGCTCCGCTTGGAAGATACCTTAAAAAGCGCCGTCAGAAGGCCCTTGAAGCGCAGAAGTCTTCCAAAGGACAGAAACCTTCCGAAGAGCAGTCGGGTGCTTAAAGGAGAAGTGCCGAGAAGAAAAGCTATTTTATCAGTCCCACTAAATAGAGTGCGGTTTACATATACGCAAACGATGCAACGCCCCAGATAAGAGGCACAGTTATGTCCCTAATAGTCTGCAGGGTCTCGTGAGTAGAGCGTTTGGCTATTTGTGTGAAGATGCCACAAACAATAATAAGGACGCCAATGCCCATAAAGGCTGGAACAAGAAATTGCTGTTTCAGCGCAGCTTCTGTCGTAAGAAACATTATGGCGATAAAAAATGCGGTGCCCACAAAGATATAGAAGAGCATGAGCATTCCAAAACGGAGTAGATCAAAGTTTGTGTGCTTAAAAACTTTGCTCAAGTTCCTCTTTCCCAGAAGCAGATACACCGTAAAAAAATAAAAGGCAGCCATAGGAATACAGATAACCCTATAGACATCCATAAGTGCCATATGACCGCCTTATCTGCTAAATCTGCTAGTTGCTTCTGTACCACTCAGCTTATAGTAGCGCGGTTAGCGCAGTAACAAGTCCAAAGAGAATACCAGGGGCGTTAGCAATCATAATAGGAACATCGCGCTCTTTCTTGAAAGCGCCGTAAATAAACCAAACGGTGCAGTTAATCATAGCAACCAGTGGCTGGATAAAACTACCCTTGTTTCCAGCAAGGTTATTGGTGATCTGAGGGATATAGGAAACATACATCATGACTGATAGTACGCTGCCAATCTGTCCCATCCTGTTGAAGAAGTTCTCGTCAAATGTAATAGCGCGCTTCTCTGTCATGTAAAGTAACCTCCAATGGTAAATTAACGGGTTGCTGGTTCTTACCCAATCACTTAGAAGATATTCGTTAGTTTGTTGCAGAATAACTCGCATCAATCCATTGGCAGAGCTCATCAAAGTCAATGGAGCCATCCAAAAGTATGGAAATCCAATGCTCTTTATTCATGTGGTACGCGGGCAAATAACTATCTTGATGTAGCAGTATTTCCAGAAGAAATGGATCATCTATTTTTACATTAACAAGATCGTAGTGTTTGGATTCTTTCAAGCCTAGCTTTTTACCAGGTACATCAGCAACAAGCGCAAACCACTTATTATTGTGCGGGTGGCGTAAAACAGCATACGTTGGAGCTGTCGAGAAGGGATAGTCGGGGTTTATACCGTACTGATTTGCAATGTAATCAAACAGCTTTTCTCGCATAATCTTGCCTCCCTATCCCATATTTTATTACGTACAAGATGCCCTTTATTGTGAGTCAGAAATTGCTATTATCCTCAGTATATACGCCTTAAACAGCTATACTAAATGTGTCTGTGTATGTAATAAAAAGTCCAAGTGAAGGGCGTCATATGAGTCGTGTTTCTCGTAGAGAAGATGAGTTCTATAGCATGTTCTCTGAGTTTTCTGCACTGATTGTTTCTACAGCAAAACTGTTTGTCTCTTACATGGAGTCATTCCCAAGTTCAGAAGATTATGAAGTTCAGATTAAGAACTATGAGACGCTTTGTGACGACCAGGTAGGAAAGATTATTTCCACCCTTAACACGTCTTTTATCACGCCATTTGATCGTGAGGACATCTCGCGTCTTGCTCTGCTTATGGACGAGATTGCAGACGGTATTGAGAGCGTTTCTGCTCACCTCAGCATGTATGACATCAAAGAGATGCGTCCAGAGGCTGTTCAGGTAGCTCACCTAATCCTGTTTGCTTCAGAGGAGCTGCAGAAGGCTTTTGATCGTCTCCCTGATTATCACAAGGATGACTCGGTCATTCGCCATACACGCTCTGCAAATGAGTATGAGGACCAGGGCGATGTTGTGTATCGTAACGCCCTGAGCTCTATTTTCAGAAACGTTGATGATCCGATTGAGGTTCTTAAGTGGAAGAGCCTTTTGGACAGACTTGAGTCTACTCTTGACGCTTGCAAGCACGTTGCAAACGCTGTTCAGAATGTTATCGTGAAAAATGGCTAGCATCCTGCTTATTGCGGTACTTGTTTCCGCTCTGATATTTGAGTTCATTAACGGCTTCCATGACACCGCAAATGCTATTGCTACCACGGTGTATACCAAGGCTTTGCCTCTACGCACAGCAATTATCATGTCGGCTATCATGAACTTTATCGGCGCGCTTATGAGCGAGAAAGTCGCCATGACCATTGCGTCTGGTCTGGTTGATATTCAGCTACAGCTCTACGTTATTTTTGCTGCATTGATGGGCGCTATCATTTGGGACCTCTTTACCTGGTGGTTCTCAATTCCAAGTTCGTCTTCGCATGCGCTTATCGGCAGCCTTATTGGCGCAACCATCGTATTTACAGGCAGCACGGGCCATATTCTGTGGGCGGGCGTCATCGAGAAGGTTGTTATCCCTCTCTTTACCTCGCCACTTATTGGCATGGCTCTGGGCTACCTCATTATGAAGCTGGTATTTGAGATCTTTGCTGATTGGCCACCTAAAAAGGCAAACGGTCTCTTCCACCGTCTTCAGGTGCTCTCAGCTGCGTTTATGGCATACAGTCACGGCAACAACGATGCTCAGAAGACTATGGGAATCATCACGTTAGCGCTGGTAACCGCAGGTCTGCACGATCCTTCCATGGGCATTCCTCTGTGGGTCAAACTGCTTTGCGCTACAACTATGGCGCTAGGCACCTCCATTGGTGGTGGCCGTATCATGCGTACCGTTGGCGATGGTGTTACTAAGCTCACGCCAGTTATTGGCTTTGTCGCCGAAACAAGTTCCACCGTTGCAATCGAGATTATGACTGCACTTGGAGCACCAGTTTCCACTACGCAGGTCATCACCACATCCATCATGGGCGCAGGATCTGCTCGTCGTCGAAGCTCTGTACGCTGGGGCGTTGCGCGCAAGATCATTGCTGCCTGGTTTGTAACGCTGCCAGCCACCATGGCACTTGGCGGACTTATTGCCTACCTGACCAGCTTTGTTCTGGCATAACCTATGCTCAATGTTGTACTGGTAGAGCCTGAGATTCCTGCAAACACGGGAAACATTGGTCGTACCTGTGTGGTTAGTGGAACTCATCTGCACTTGGTGGGTCCGTTGGGTTTCTCGCTAGATGACAAAAGCCTCAAGCGAGCAGGAATGGCCTACTGGCAAAGCCTTAACGTTTCTGTCTACGACAACTGGGATCAATTTCTGGAGAAGAACGGTCTTATCCAAGCATCTGGCGCACCTGCTGGGGACGCTGCACACGACGCTGTTTCCACGGTCGACGGCACCTCCGCAACCAGTAGATCCCCGCTACATTTTCTGACTAAGAAAGCTAAAAAGACCTATACGCAGGCAACGTATTGCGATGGGGATTACCTTATCTTTGGCAAAGAAAGCTTGGGATTATCCGAGGAACTCCTGGCCCAGCATGCTGACGAGTGTGAGAGAATCCCAATGTTGCAAGACTCCGCAAGCCTGGTTAATCGTGAGGACTGGAGTCAAAAGCACGATGCACTTGACGGTGATGACCAATACGCTCATCCAGCGCTTTTGCGGCAGGATATCTGCGGAAACTTCATTGACCCTAACGAGTTCTCGGTCAGTGCGCTTAACGTTTCAAACGCTGCCGCCATTGTGCTGTATGAGGCGCTGCGACAGATTGGCTTTCCGGGGATGGGTGTCTAAGAACTAGCTTATTGAGTTTGTTTATGATGCAGAATGAGAAAAGCGCCAAGAATGGCGACAGAGGTAAGACGCATGTTAATTAAAATCCGACAGCACCATTAGATGCTGTCGGATTTCTAAATTAAACTTACTGCTTAATCACTATAAAGCAGTAAGGAACGTCAAACCGCCCAAAATTACACCAGCAGTATTTGGGATAATAAGAATCCAGTCCTTTTTGGGCTCTTTAGTCCAACCATAGATGACCCAAATGAGACAAGAAACTGCTGCAAATAGCGGCTGAAAAGGTTGAGCCTTTACGCCCTGTAGATTTGCAATAATTTGTGGAATATAAGCGATAAAAACAAATACTCCGATAAAAGCTCCGATAGAGCCTACAAATAGATTGATTTGTTTCTTTGACATAAAACACCTCCTCCTTCGTTATTTTAATTATAAGGATGAGGCAACGAGAAAATCAAACTACCTGTGAAATTAGAATTTAACGTTATTGCTTTAGTTATGAAGATTGGTTTGCAGATTTATGGCTAGAGCTGCGCCTGCCTGCGGCTACTTCAAGAATACGCAAACAAAAACCCGAGTGCCAAAGCGCTCGGGTTTTTACGTTTGCCTTAATACTTCCTGTTACTCTTCGTCATGCTTCCTACGACGCAAAACAAGAGAAGTTCCCAAGGAAGCTACAGAGGTCAGGGCTGTGCTAACAAGAATCACGCTTGAAGCATCGCCAGTCTCGGGCAGAGCGCTTTTACGCTTTGCTGGGGCCTGAGGAGCTGCAGGAGTCTCAGGGTTCTTTATGTAGTAGAACGTGTACTCAAGCTGGTCAGCAGAAACATATCCGGCGCTATCTCCCTGAAGTGTGTAACCGTCAATCTCTCGAGCAGAAACATTCTGCAGGTTGAGCGTCTGGCTACCAATAACATCGTCGGAATGAATTTGCTCGCCGGTCTGTGCGTCAACGTAATGGACGGTATAGCTGTAGCGAGCTTCCTTGCTATACGTAAAGGTCAAGACGTTATTCTCGGCATTCTCGTCAAGAACCATAGAGCGAGAAGAAACATCTACATAGGCATAGTCTCCGCGATCAGCTGCATCAAGAGCCCATTTGCTGACAAGAGAGCCGATTGGAGCAGTCTCAGTTGTGGTGGAGAGAATCTGTCCATCGTCGGTCTGATGAATGACTGTGTAAGAGACGGAAGAGTCATTTTTCTTCCACAGGGCATGCAGGGTAATATCGCCGGTCACTGCTGCGGAGAAGCTATATACAGAGGGGTTCCCGTTGGTATAGAGAATCCAACCAGCAAAGGTGTAGCCTTCGCGAACGGGATCAGCAGGCTTGGTAGCTGCGTCTCCGTAGGTAAGCTCTTGCGAATTGACTGGCGAACCACCTTCAGAGTCGAAGGTAACGGTTGCAGTAAGAGGTGCCCATTTGGCGTACAACACTGTATTAGTTGCAGGCATAGTGGTGTCGGTAATAGGAGTGCCTACAGTCTCTGAGTTGTCATACCAGCCCTTAAAGACATAGCCAGGACGCGGAGAAGTCAAAGAGGTGCCAGGAACATCGGTGTTGGCATTAAATGGCTCTCCAAAGAGATGAGAGTGCGTAGCAACAGTTGTGCCGGAGTTCACGTAGGTAACGGTATAGGTGTTGCGCTTATAGCGGTGCTCAATCAAGTTGGAATTGTAATCAGTGGTAAGGTAGTCGTAGTTGTATGGCTGCCAACTGGTCCAACTAAGGGCATCGTAATTGGTTCCATCAAAATGGCCAATGCTCATGCGGTAGCCGTCATACGAAAAACCAGGATGTCTATTCTCGCTCTCAAGATAGTGATCAACATCATTTCTTGCAATCTCTGTAATCATGCCAGGTCGAGAAAGCGTGTGGTCTCCGCCCATATCGTAAGTACCATCAAGGTTTTGATAGTAATAGAAGCGGTAGCGTGGACCAAGGTTAGTGGAGCTAGTGTAGCGTCCGTAAATTTCAAGTACATTATCTGCGGTAATCTTGGATCCTGGGTCAGTTGTTTTTGCTTGGTAAGTGGTTGCAGTACCGCCAACACCAGGGATTATGCCGTACCAATAGTAGGTTCCAGAAGGGTCATCGGCACGCATTGCGGCGAGCATGTCGTCGCTGTACTTGTTGCCGGTATTAGGGTTGATGGCGTAAGGATTAAACGAGTCACCATAACGAAGCGTAAGCGTTGCAAGAATGGAGCCATTTCTCTTTGGACGCACGTTGACGGTGATAGTTGCAAGATTGTAGTAAACGTTAATAGTGGTAGAGCCATCTGCTGCAATAGGAGTCGGATTACTTTCGTGACTGTACGTCTCAAAGCGGAAAACGCCTGTATTTGGCTGGACGGGAGCGGTTGCAGTCATTGTTCCGACGGTTCCGGAAGCAGCGGTGGTGGTGACGTAGTTGTAGTTAGAAGGGTTGTTTGGATCCTGAATAAAATAGGCGTAGTGATACGTTGCTGTTGCTGGAGTCCAAAGTGCCTTTGCAGTAATAGGCTCTTGAGGCATGGTGGCAGGCAAAGAATCTGCAATACCATCGTCATTAAGGTCCCAACCAGCAAAGGTATAGCCAGTTCGTGTTGGATTGGGGACGGCAGGAACAGGATCTCCTGGATTTCCAATTACAGGAGACAGCTCACTGCCGGAAGTTGAGAAATAAATTGCGCTGCGAGGATTACGATCATAGTAGATGTACTTAACAGCCTTGCCATCTGCGGTAACCTTAAGCGAAAGGTCTGTAGTTGTGCGCACAAAACCTGGATAGGTGACATCTGTAGCAGTAACAATCGAATCGGGCACACCGTAATTTTCTTCGGAGGACGCCTCAACATAATTGCCGGTGGTCATTTCTTTCATGCGTTTAACGGTGTAGGGAACATAGCCAGGCATGTAATAGATGGTCTGCTTAATGTAGTGATCTGAGCCAGAGGCAACGCCAGTAATGGTTGTTTGAGCAGGATCCTCCAGGTCATAGCCAGTAATCGTTGGAGCTGTAACAGACCAAGATTCTCCCTCATTTACAACCTGCTTAGAGGGAGCATGAATCTCTTCATCGTTTAGTACATTAACGTATGAGACAACAACAGAGTATTTACCTGCATCTTCAATAGATTCTGCAATAGCAGATGCAGGAAGACTGCTCAAAACAAGAGCGAGAGCAAATAAAATGCTCAAAACTTTTTTAGCGCGCATTAGTTCTCCTCAAACAGCAAAAAAGATAGCTAAATCATACTAAATGACGAGAAGAACTTGCTGCTTAAGACGCAAGTTAACCGTATATACACAATCCACTTCTCCTTAAGGTGCAGGAGAAGTGGACGAGAAAATCGGTCTATCTGTAATATTTAGCAAAATACAAAAGTTATAAATTGTCGCCTTCAGCTTCAGCGGGTTTCTCGGCAGATTTCTTAACAAAGAGCTTACCCGATTTTTTGAGCTGATAGGCAAGAATCAGGATAGTTACCAGCATAACAAGCGTGCAAACGATGGAACCTTCTACGCCAAAGCTACCGCCGGTAAGCCAATCTGGCCCATTGCCGGGAGCAAACTGCAGCAAAGAACTGCCTGTAGTGCTACCGCTTACCAGAACGCCAAAGAGATTGCCCTCAGCAAAGTTCCAGGCTCCGTGAATGCCAGCAGCTCCCCAGAGATTGTCTGTTTTGATGATGTAGAACGTCTCTAAGATGCCAAAAAGAATCAGGTCGATCAGGGATTGCATAGTAAAGCCGCTGTTAAACATGTGCAGAAGACCAAATAGGCTGCTTGAAACCACGATTGCAATAATTTTGTTGGATTTTTCTGCCATGACAGGAAGAAGCCAGCCTCTGGTAACAAGCTCTTCTGTTCCTCCCTGAATCAGCCAAAACGGAAAGGTGAGAAGAACAAAACCGAAGGCATAAGGCGTAAAAGTAGTGCCAACCAATTGATAAGATCCGGTCAAAATGAGAATCAACATCACAATAGAGAAGAGAAGAATTCCTAGACCAAAGCCCTTGAGTAGCTCTTTCTTCCAGTTATCTTTGTAAAATCCCAGAGTGACAATCGGACGTTTTTCAAAGAGTTTTACCCACAGGAAAAAGAGGCCTGCGATAAAGACAAAGGAAAGAAGCGTTATCAGAAGATAGTAGTCTCCAAAAATCTCTCTCAGATTGAGGGAATCAGAAAGACGATCTGGTAGATCTGGGTGCGCCATGTAGTAAGGGGCAATAATAAGAGCTGCTGAAATGGTCATTACAATAGCACCAATAATTTGTCCAACGACCAACAAGAAAACGGCTAAAAAGGGACTAAGCCAAGCTGGAGTTAATCTTTTTGCCAGCTTGACGTCGGAAAACATGCGATTTTCTTGCATAAAAACTCCTAGCAGACACGCTCAAAGCACGTCATGTAGATGACAAGATTCTAGCGACGGCGCAGGCAGAAGGCGTTTACCTGCGATTAGTTTTCTTTATACTCTAAAAGAAAATCGCAGCAATCGCCACCATGGCCTATGGTTTTTGTGCGGCTCCAGATAAGCTGCGGATGCAGATTGCCATATCCCGCATCGTCACTGTCACAGTATGCAGCGGTTATTTCGGGGCAGCCGTATTTTTTGGTTATCTCATAGTAGGGGCAGCTCACAATATTGAGGCGAGCTTCGTTACCATGACTCTCTGGATATTCAAAGGCAAATCCTGCGCTTGATGTGCAGCTTTTCTCGATACCTGATTTAAAGAGGCTAGGAAACTTGCGCGCAAGGCCAAACGTTTTAATGGCCCATTGGAACAGAGGAACTCGCTTGGCGGCAAAGCGCTGGAAGTATTCGCGAATATACCAGACGGCCTTTTCTTGAGAAATACCCTCCGCACGCAGAGCCTCATATACTGCAATACCAGGGTAAATACGCTTGTAAGAGTGGGCGCGGAGCTCTTTAGAATCGGACGCGTTTTCTGCGCAGAGCGCTTCGTATCGCTTCTGAGCTGCGTGCGCAATTTGACCTGCTTTTGCCGTGCCGATGTCCTCAGAAGCTATGGCGCACGTATCTTTGATGAGCTGCTGTACTATCATATGAGCCTCGCTATTTTGTAGAAACGCCCTGATGAAAAGCCAAGTAGTACACGCTAACAATTGTACGCTTAAAATGTACGAAACGCAGTAAGCGCAGGTATCCAGCACTGGTTTAATTAAAGTTTTTTAGTATTTCTAGGCCAAGAAGCAGCGCTTTTTCATGCGAATCTTTGCCAAAGTCCCTCTCGTCATATTCGTGAACGTTTGCCAAAGAGTCTGCTGTAAAAAGGAACTGTCCAAACTGTGCTCCTCGTTTTCTGCAACAGGCGGCTAGTGCCGAGCATTCCATTTCTACAACTGAGCACCCTTCTTGCAGGCGATACTCAACCATATCTTTTGTCTCACGGAAGAAACCGTCAGTAGACCAGGTGGTGCACGTCTCAAAAGGGAGTCCGCCTTTTTTGAAGGTTTCTTCTATGACAGAAATTGGATCTTCGTCGAGCTCTATATATCTTGATGCTGGAAGATAGTGATAGGACGTCCCTTCCGCCCTAAGAGCTTTGGTTGGGACGAGAAAGGCATTTTCTTGTATCTCTTTTAGAACGCCGCATGAACCAACTGCAATTATTTTCTTACATCCACAGGTAACCAGTATGTCCATTACCTGTGTGGATGAAGCAGATCCAGTAGGGGATTGAACTAAACAGATTTTCTCGCCATATGAATCTAAAACGTAGACTTTAATATCTCGAGAAACGGTCACGATTGTTTCTACGACTTCTGCTCCGTGCTGGTTGGCGTAATCATGGACAACGTCTCCGAGAAATGCAAAGAGGCACTTTTCTGGCAGCTGGCCTGCGGTCCATTCGTGATCTGCTGAAATAACCTCTGAGGAGGTATCGTCATATTCTAAAAGAGGTATTTCGTTTTTTATAATCACGCGAGCTCCTGAGTTTTGGAGGTGAAGATGGTAGTGGATAAACGCAAGACATGTTATTGAGCATTAATCATGTCTAGGAGTTCTTTTGTATACTCTTCGGGATGATTGATGGAATACTCGCCATGATATAAGTCTTTCTTTATTTCAAGAACGCTATCAGGCAGTGCCTTATGTAATTGTTCTGCTGAACAGATCATCTTTTTCTGTTCTTTTCCTCCGACGAGTATATGGACTTTAGTGTGAGCATTCTGAAGGCCGGGTTTTATCTCATAGGATGTATTTGCTTCAAGAAATGCAATCATGTTCTCTTTTGAGATTTGTGACGTATCCCGATAATAGTCTTCAAATAAATCTTTACGGATATAAAGATAGTCAAATTGCATTTGAGCAAAGCTCTTCTTTTTCACTAAGCCATAACTTAAAGAAAACGTTGGTTTAATTAGGGCATTTGTCAGCTTGGACGGAATGACAGATGCACTTTCAATGATAGCGTTTTGACAAATTGAGTTTCGTTGCGTCAGCATTTCTACTAAAATCTGTGCGCCAAGGGACAGCCCTCCAATAAGGAGAACTGAGCCTCCAAATTCTTTATCGATAAAAGAAATGAGCC
>CAUVID010000013.1:0-21385 GCA_963551855.1 Lancefieldella parvula
AAGGCAACGCGAGAAAAAGTCCAGGCCGCAATGGAGTCCATGGGCTTTAGGCCAAGCTTTGCAGGCAGGTCGTTAAGGTCTGGTTCGTATCAATCGGTGGGACTCTGTCTGTACGACATTCGTGAGTTTGGTAACTTGGCAACCCTCGATGGCATTGTCTCTGCTGCTCGTGAGCATGAATATGCAATTACGATGATTGAGAAAGGCTCTGACGATGGCCTCTGCCTGCAGGACATTTCTCATCGTATGTCTAATCTTCCTGTTGACGGCATGATTATCAGCATGAGCCTTATGGCATCAGACTTTGAATCATTTGTACCGCAGCCGGGCCTTGGAACAGTGCTTCTTACCATGCATGAGCACCCTTACTGCACAACTGTTGACTCAGATCAGTACGGCTGCTCAAAGCTTGTCATTGATCACCTCTATGAGCTTGGTCATCGTAAGATCCGTTTTGTAGCAGGCCCTTCATACTCTATTGACTCGCAATTTCGCGAGAAGGGCTGGCGAGATGCCATGTCTGAGTATGGGCTAGAAATTGTTGAGCCTTTAGCTGGCGATTGGACCGCCAATAGTGGCTATGAAATTGGTAAAAAACTGCGAGAAACCCGTGATTTTACTGCAGTTTATGCAGCAAACGACCAGATGGCACTAGGTATCATTGCGGCATTTGAAGAAGTGGGACTGAGCGTACCGGAAGACGTGAGTGTTGTTGGTGTTGATGACTCTCTTGAAGACTATCTGCCAAACTTCTCTTTGACCACCGTACGCTTTAACTTGCTTGAGCGCGGTCGTGTGGCACTTGAGCATGCAATACGTGCATCTCAGCCAGGATATGAACCTGAGGCAATTAGGATTGCTCCAAAGCTGATTATTCGTACCACCACAGCGACACCACAGAAGTAGAGAAGTCTCTTAAAAAGTCGGGTTTCTCGCCATAATCAGCTATACTGTTCAGGCAATAGTTGATTAGAGGAGTTGTATGTCTGAGTCACCAAATAAAGAATTAGGCTGGTCAGTTCAGGTTTCCTTGGATACGCACGAGATTCGTGCAGGAGAGACTGTAACTGCTACTCCTAAGATTATTGGTGCAGACCCTGAGGGCTTTAAATTCCACTATGTGTGGAGTTTGAACGACCGCTGGGATGAGGGTTTTTGGGATACCACAGAGCATCAATTTGGTGATTCAATTCCTAATACGTCGTGGACATATACCTTCCCAGAGCCTGGTCGCTATCATCTCTACATTGATGCATTTGACACACACAACAACCCTCAGACAGTTACTGCCTGGGTAGTTGTTGCTGGCGATGATGATTTTATGCGCCCACCGCTTCCAGCTGAGGATGCAGAAACCGTTGTTGCGGTAAACGGCGTTTCAGAGATCTTTAACATTGCCTCTGAGCAGTTTAACTCGCTGAAAGAGTACTTTATTGCCTTTGCACGCGGCGAGGTTGCTTTTAAGGAGTTCAAGGCTCTTGATGACATCTCGTTTGAAGTAAAGCGTGGCGAGGCTTTTGGTTTGGTGGGCACCAACGGTTCCGGCAAGTCTACCATGCTCAAAATCATTGCGGGCGTACTTGAGCCTTCTAAGGGAACTTGTGAGGTCAAGGGTACTATTGCGCCTCTTATTGAGCTTGGTGCTGGCTTTGACATGGAGCTTACCGCTAAAGAGAATATCTACCTCAATGGCGCTCTTCTTGGTTACAAGAAGGAGTTTATTGACTCGCACTTTGACCAGATTGTAGAGTTTGCTGAGCTTGAGGGCTTTATGGACATGCCACTCAAGAACTACTCCTCTGGTATGGTGGCACGTATTGCCTTTGCAATTGCAACCGTTACAGAACCTGACCTGCTCATTGTTGATGAGACGCTCTCGGTGGGAGACTTCCTTTTCCAGCAAAAGTGCGAGAACCGCATCAAAGAGTTGGTCGCTTCTAATAACGTTACCGTTCTTCTGGTTTCTCACTCTATTGATCTGGTCCAGCGTATTTGTGACCGTGCCATTTGGATTGAGAAGGGCAAGCAGCGCATGCTTGGTCCTGTGGATGAAGTTTGTGAAGCTTACGAGCACCTCAAGAGATAATTAAAATTCCTAACCAAAAGTTAGGGTCTGTACGAGTACAATATGTGTGTCTTTAAATGTGGTACGAGATACCCGTAAGGCTCATAGTCATAGTTTTGCCTTTTGGATACCTTGTGCCTGGTCAGGTGAGGTATCTTTTTTATTGGAGGCGCTATGGCTCAAGAAGGTTCGCACTCTCTCATTGTGGACGAGCAGTCCCTTGACCGCATGCTTACACGAATTGCTCACGAAATTGTCGAGAATAACGATTCAATTGAAAACGTTGCTTTGGTGGGCATTATTCGCCGTGGAGAAGTTTTGGCTTCTCGCCTTGCGGAAAAGATTTTCAGCTTTACCGGATTTAAGCCAAAAGTTGGCTCACTTGATATCAGCTTTTATCGAGATGATTTTAGAAGAAATACCGCACCGGTACTTCATGCAACTAATATTGATTTTGATATTACGGGCACAAGTGTTGTGCTGGTAGATGACGTTCTTCAGACTGGAAGAACAATCAGAGCAGCGCTTGACGCTCTTATTGATTACGGCCGCCCTGAGCGTGTTCAGCTGGCCGTAGTAGTTGACCGCGGTCACCGAGAGCTTCCTATTAGACCTGACTATGTGGGAAAGAACGTTCCTTCATCAAAGAGCCAGGTAGTCAGCTTAAATGTTAAAGAAATTGATGGTCAGGACTGCGTCTTGCTGTACGAAGCTGACTTTTCTGACCCCTTTATTGAGGGAGGGAACTAATGCTTTCAGTTAAACATTTGATTGATACAAACAGCTTGACGCGTGACGACATCCAGCAGATTCTTGATACTGCTCAGTCGTTTGAAGCGGTGAACAACAGAGACATTAAAAAGGTTCCAGCGCTTCGCGGCCGCACCATTGTCAATCTGTTTTTGGAGCCTTCTACCAGGACTCGCTCTTCATTTGAGCTTGCCGAGAAACGCCTCTCTGCTGATGCTCTGAATATGGGAGGTTCAACCTCGTCTGTTGTTAAGGGAGAGTCTCTGGCAGATACCATTCAGACCATCGACGCCATGAACGTTGATATGTTTATCTGCCGTGCAAAACTTGCAGGTACACCGCAGAAGATTACTGAGCACACTGATGCAGTAGTCATCAACGCTGGTGACGGCAAACATCAGCACCCAACTCAGGCAATGCTTGATCTTTATACCATCCGTAAGAACTTTGGGCATCTTGATGGCCTTAAAGTTGCCATTGTTGGTGACCTTTCTCACAGCCGCGTTGTTGGCTCTTTGGTGCCAGCACTCAAGACTATGGGTGCAGAGGTTGTTCTAGTAGGACCTCCAACATTCCACGTAGACGATCCAAGCTGGTTTGGCTGCTCTCAGACCTCGCACTTTGATGAAGTTATTGGCGATGTGGACGTCGTGTACATGCTTCGCGTGCAGCTGGAGCGTATGGAAGGAGCGCCTATTCCTTCTCGCCGTGAGTACAACAGACTTTGGGGTCTTGACGAGCGCCGCAGCAAGCTGATGAAGCCTGAGGCAATCATCTGCCACCCAGGACCTATGAATCGCGGTATGGAAATTAACAGCGAAGTAGCCGATTGTGCTCGCTCTCGTATTCTTGACCAGGTCAATGCAGGCGTTTTGACGCGCATGGCCGCAATGTACCTGCTTTTGGGAGGAGACTCTGATGGCATTTCTGCTTAAGGGTGCACGTGTTGTAGACCCACAGCTTAACCTTGATGCCGTAATGGACGTTCGTATTGAGGGAGAAACTATTGCTGAAGTTGCAGCAACCGTTGCGCCTCAAGAAGGCGATACCGTTATTGACGCAAAAGGCAAGGTGCTAGCACCTGGCCTCGTTGATATGCACGTTCACTTTAGAGACCCTGGCTTTGAGTATAAAGAGACTATTGAGACGGGCTCTAGAGCTGCGGTTCACGGTGGCTTTACTGATGTTGCTACTATGCCAAACACCAATCCTGTTACCGATAATGGACCAGCTGTTCGCTTCCAGATTGATCGCGGCAATGAGGTTGGTCTCATTCACGTCCGTCCTATGGGCGCTTTAACCAAGGGTTCTAAGGGACAAGAGCTTGCTGAGATTGGCAACATGGTTGACGAGGGAGCATCCGCATTCTCTGATGACGGTCACGGCGTCCAAAGCGCTGGTATGATGCGTACCGTTATGGAGTACGTTTCCCAGTTTGACCGCGTTGTTGCTGCTCACTGCGAGATTGAGTCCATCAGCGCTGGCGGCGTTGTCAACGAGGGCCGCGCAAGCACGCGCCTAGGTATGTTTGGCTGGCCAGCACTTGGCGAGGAGCTGGAGATTTCCAGAGACATTGATCTCTGCCGCCTTACCGGTTGCCCTCTGCACATCTGCCACATTTCAACGGGCAGGGGAGCAGAGCTGGTACGCGCAGCTAAGAAGGAAGGTCTGCCGGTTACCGCAGAGGTTTGCCCTCACCATCTCTTCTTGTCTGAGGATGACATCACTGATACCTATAACACCAACTTTAAGATGAATCCACCACTCAGAACCGCTGAGGATGCCCTTGCGCTTCAGGCCGCTGTTGCAGATGGTACGGTTGATTGCATTGTTACCGACCATGCACCTCATGCAGCTCACGAGAAGGACTGTGAGTGGGAAATCTCTTACTTTGGCTGCATTGGCCTTGAGACCTCGCTGCCTCTGATGATCACCAATATGGTGCGCACCAACAAGCTGTCCTTTACGGGCCTTGTCCGCGCTATGGCCGTTAATCCTCGTCGTATTCTGCGCCTTGAGCCTGTTAAGATTGCTGCTGGCTATAAGGCTGATCTGACCCTTTTTGACCCAGAAAAGAAGGTTCAGATTACGCCAGAGTATTTTGAGAGCAAGTCTAAGAACTCCGCCTTTATTGGCGCTGAGCTCTATGGTGTTGCAACAGATGTGTTTGTTGATGGTAAGCGAGCTCTTGCCAATGAAGTAGTTGTTCCTGGAGGGGAAAAGTAATGCCACTACGTGGAAATGTACAGGTATTTGACTTTACGGTTCTGAGTAATACCCAGGTTGCCCAGAATCTGTATAGAACCCAGCTCAAGGTACCAGGTCTTTGTAAGTCTCTAGCGCCTGGTCAGTTTGTAAACGTTAATGTCCCAGGCGATAAGCGCCACATTCTTCGCATCCCACTGTCCTTCTCGCTAGCTGATAAAGCAACCGATACGCTGGAGCTTATCTACGCAACGGTAGGCGAGGGTACACGCAGGCTTTCTCAGATGAAGCCTGGTGACGCTAGTGACATGACTGCTCCTTGCGGCCGCCCGTGGCGCCTTAACGCCTCTAGCAAGAGAAGCGTCCTGGTAGCAGGAGGTGTGGGTATCACACCAATTATCGCAGCGGCTCGTAAGCTTACCGAGCTAGGTGTTGAGTTTGACGCGGTTATTGGCGCACAAACTGCCGAGAAACTCTTTGGAGAAGAAGATCTTCTCGCGCTAGGCGCACAGAACGTCTATGTCACAACAGATGATGGCTCCAAGGGTACCAAGGGTTTTGTAACAGCAGCTTTGGAAGAGCCTTTGAGCCAGGGCATTTGGGATGCCATCTATACCTGCGGTCCAGAGCCTATGATGAGAAGCGTGGCCAAGCTGGCAATTGCTCATAACGTTGCCTGCCAGGTTTCTATGGAGCGGATGATGAGCTGCGCTTTTGGTGCATGCAACACCTGCAATGTCCCACTTGCTAAGGGCGGCTATGCGTCTGCTTGCATGGTTGGACCTGTCTTTGAGGCAAAGGAGATCGCATGGTAGATCAGGTAAAAATGGCCGTTAATCTGGGCGGCATCCAGATGAAAAACCCTATCAACACCGCTGCGGGCACCTTTGGTTATGGCTGGCAGTTTGAGGGCTTTTACGATGTTTCCCTGCTTGGCGCAATTACCATGAAGGGCGTCGCCCGTGTTCCCTGGGAAGGAAACCCTGCTCCTCGTATGTGCGAGCTCAACGGCGGCATGATGAACAGCGTTGGCCTTGCCAATCCTGGAGTGGACGATTTTATCGCCCACACTGATGACTACATGAAAGATCTTGAAGGCCGTGGTACGCGCGTCATCATGCAGATGGCGGCACACTCCGTTCAGGAGATGATTGATGTTGTCGAGCGCCTTGAAGAGCTTAATCCACACATCTCAGCTATTGAGCTTAACGTGAGTTGTCCAAATCTCGAGAAGGGCGGTAAGCCTCTCGGTGGTACTCCAGAGCAGGCTACAGAGATTATGAAGGCAGTTCGTCCTCTGACAAAGCTGCCCATTCTGGTTAAGATGGCCCCAGTCAACGTTGCCGAGATTGGTAAAGCTTTTGAGGCCGCAGGCGCTGATGGTCTTACGCTCATCAACTCTATTCCAGGCATGTCAATTAATGTTCACACAAGAAAGAGCAGGCTTTCTAAGCCAACAGGAGGTCTCAGTGGTCCTCTCTGCCACAATGCTGCTGTCCGTATGGTCTGGGAGTGTGCTCAGGCGGTCTCCATTCCTATCTGCGGCGTTGGTGGCGTAGAAACGGGCGAGGATGCTGCGGAGTTTATCTTAGCGGGTGCTACGGCTGTCTCGGTTGGTTCTGCAAACCTTTACGACCCTATGTGTGCTCCACGTATTCTGAACGAGCTTACTGACTGGGCAAAGTCTCAGGGAGTATCTGACATCCACGAGCTGATTGGAGCTGTTGAATGCTAACAGACGAGCAGGCACGCGACGCCGTTATTGTTGCGCTTGATTGCACAAGAGAAAGAGCTCTGGAGCTCACCGATCTTCTCGCCGGCCATGCACGCTGGGTTAAGGTTGGCATGACGCTTTTTTATCGCTACGGACCCTCGATGGTAGATGAGATGCACGCTCGCGGTTTCAAGGTGTTTCTTGACCTTAAGGTGCACGACATTCCATTCCAGGTCAAAGGCGCTGTCCACTCTGCATCGCTTTCTGGTGCAGACATCTTATCTATCCATGGCCTGGGAACCGCTCAGATGATCTCTGCTGGTCGCGAGGGTGCAGAAGAGGCTGCAGCAGAGCGTGGCGTTGATGAGTCTGGCCGCACCAAACTGGTGGCTATCTCTGTGCTTACCAGCATGGATGAGGATGCGCTTCACTCCATTGGCGTAGACGGCTCCATTAAGGACGAGGTTGCTCGTTTGGCTTCTCTTTCTTACAACGCAGGTGCTGACGGAATTGTCTGCTCGCCTCAGGAAGCACAGGAAATGAGAGAGCTTTTGGGACCAAATGCGCTCATCGTGACCCCCGGAGTACGTCCAGAAGGTGCCGAGAAGGGCGATCAGGTCAGAATTTCCACACCTTCAGCTGCAATTAAGGCTGGAGCAAGCAAATTGGTAGTTGGTAGGCCAATTACCTGCGCAAACAATCCAGTCGAAGCATTTGAATCCATCATTTCTGAGCTCAAAAATTAACGGAAATTGTTGGAATTGTGATGAACAGGTGGTTTTTGATGCGGAAATATTAAAAAACCCCTTGTAAATAACGTGTTATGTGGCAAACTATTTTGCTGAAGTGCAAAAGGCACATTAAATTGAGTTTCGTATATGAAGTACGAAAACGATGTTTGGAGGAACAATGGCTCTACCTACACTTACCGATGAGCAGCGCAAGGCAGCACTTGAGAAGGCAGCTCAGGCTCGTCACGCTCGTGCAGAGCTTCGCGAGAAGGTTAAGACTGGTAAGGTCTCCCTTAAAGAGGTCCTTGATTCTACCGATCCTATTGCTGAGCGTATGAAGGTTTCCGCTCTTATCGAGTCCCTTCCTGGCTATGGCAAGGCAAAGGCAGCAAAGATTATGGACGAGCTCGGAATTTCCGCAACTCGCCGCGTTAAGGGCCTTGGCGCTCGTCAGCGTGAGCAGCTCCTCGAGGCACTGACCAAGTAGTGGCTCGTTCAGCCAAACTTTTTGTAGTATCTGGACCGTCAGGTGTAGGAAAAGGAACGCTTGTCTCTCTGTTGAGGGACAAGCGCCCAAACCTAGGCCTGACGGTTTCGGCTACTACGCGCTCTCCACGACCAGGAGAAGTCGATGGAGTTGCGTATTATTTTCTCTCCGATGAAGAATTTAAAAAGCGCGTTGATGCTGGTGAATTCCTTGAGTGGGCTCATGTTCATGGCCATTGCTATGGCACGCTCAAATCCGAGGTTGATCGCCTGATTTCTGCAGGTCAGTCTGTTGTTCTAGAGATTGACGTTCAGGGTGGACTTATGGTCCACAAACAATATCCCAACGCCATTCTCGTCTTTATTAAGCCACCTTCATTTGAAGAGCTTGAACAGCGTCTTAGAGGTCGCGGTACAGAAGACGAGAAGACCATTTCTACGAGACTTTCTAATGCTTCGCGTGAAATGGAGCATGCAAACGACTATACTGTTTGCATTGTGAACGACAACCTTGAGACTGCTCTGAGCAAGCTCGAGGAAGTTTTTGATGACTATGAATCAGACGGAGGTCAGCTTTAATGTCTGTTATTAAGCCTGAGATTGACAGCCTGCTTCAGAAGACTGAGCAGAATCCATTCTTGCTTTGCTCACTTGCTTCTAAGCGTGCTTGCGATATTAACAATATGCTTCACGGTCAGCACCTGCGTGTAACCGCTGTTCAGGATTTTGATGACATTACTACTGTTGCAAGTGGTAAAGATTCTGTCTCTATTGCTATGAAAGAGATTAACGACGGTACCCTTGGCTTTGTTAAAGATTCTTTTGACGAGGCAATTAAGGGCGAGAACACCATCGTTTACTAAGAGTTATGACTGAAAGAGTATGTCTGGTTCACTACCACGAAATTGGTTTAAAGGGTAAGAACCGATCCACTTTTGAAAATCAGTTGGTAACAAATTTGCGACGAGCCCTCCGACACTTTCCAGTGGCGGGGGTTTCTCGCATTTCTGGCTACCTTCTTGTAGAAACCACTGATAAACAAGCAACTGAAGAGCTGCAACATGCTGTGGCCCAGGTTCCTGGCGTTGCACGTGCTTCTTTGGCGTATCGTTGTGGCTTAGATGAGCAGGAGTTTTGTAACGCCGCCGTGAAGGCGCTGGGGGAGTCCGGTGACTTTACTACGTTTAAAGTGCATGCTCGTCGTTCCTCAACGGTCTATCCAAAGCATTCCATTGAGATTAACCAGCTTGTAGGCGCAGCCCTTTGCGAGAATTTCCCTAATAAAAAAGTTCAGATGCATAATCCGGATATGACGGTCTATGTACACGTTGTTCAGGGTAACGCATACGTTTACGCTGCATCTATTCACGGCGTCGGCGGTCTTCCTGTTGGTACTGCGGGCAAGGTTGTGTCGCTTCTTTCTAGCGGTATAGATTCGCCTGTTGCCACATGGATGGTTGGTCGTAGGGGAGCTACGGTTATTCCTGTTCACTTCTCTGGACGCCCCATGACTTCCGATACCAGCGAATATCTGTGCCAGGATATCATTGAGGCTCTTGAGCCTGCTGGTCTTATTGGCAGAATGTATGTTGTGCCCTTTGGCGAGCACCAGCGTGAGATTTCCCTTGCTGTTCCACAGGCTCTTCGTGTCATTATGTATCGTCGCGTGATGTACATCATTGCACAGAGGATTGCAGAGCTTGAGGGCGCTAAAGCCTTGGTAACTGGCGAGTCACTTGGTCAAGTTGCTTCTCAGACGCTTGATAACATTGCTGCTGTCAACGAGGCAGTCACCATACCTGTTTTGAGGCCTCTGATTGGCTCTGATAAGCAAGAAATCATCCGTCGCGCCCAAGATATCAACACGTTTGATATCTCAACGCAGACGGCTCCAGATTGCTGCACATTGTTTATGCCTCGCCGTCCTGAGACTCATGCAAGAATGCGAGAGGTTCTTGAAGCATGGAATTCCTTTGATCATGAAGCAATGATCGATGACCTTATGCAGCATATTGAGTACATTGACTTTAGTCAGTGTCCTTCATATAAGCCACCTAAAAAGCTTGCTGCTCGTCATAAAGAACTTGCTCCTGCAGAGTTTATTGCTGACTAGGATATTTTCACTGCTCAAAACTTTTGATCGCTTTGCTCAGATGCATTTTTAGAATCCGCCTCGTAAAAGGGCGGATTTTTTATGCGAGTGGGTTGATAATCTTATTTAGAGCAATTCTGTTCTTGTTAGTTTGTGCAATATATCTGGCAATTGTTGATAACTGTGTCAGATTACCAGCAGTTTTAGGACAAAGCTATTAGATGAATCTTTAAAAGTAGCGCTTCTCATCAACCTAATAGTTGAATATAAATCTGAGGTGATTGTATGGCTCAGATTTCAAATAACCGCACTCAAATAATTAATAAATTGATGAGAAGGTTTAATCTATCTCAGCAACAACTCATAGCGGTTGCCGCTGTGGTTGTCCTAGCAATTGTGTCAGCAGTTGTATTTATTGGAATAATTACTGCTGGAACATCAGAGTTTTTTGATAGATCACATAATCAAGCAGACTCTACGCAAGGAGTGGCTGTTGCAGAAAATCCGCAACATACGCAAGAAGATAATGCTTCAGATCAGCCAGGAGCTGATCATAAGATTAAAGAAGCCTCTCCTCAAATGATGGTTCATGTTGATGGAGCAGTAAAGTCACCAGGACTTTACGCTTTACAAATGGCAAACCCACGCGTGAATGATGCTATTCAAATAGCAGGAGGTTTAACTGAAGATGCAAACGGCCAAGGGATTAATCTAGCGTCTCCTGTTGAAGATGGTCAAAAAATATATATTCCTAAAAAGGGAGAAGAGCCGCCACCAGAGATTCCACAGCCAGAGCAAAACAATGCCACAAGCAATAAGCAAACAAATACGAAGAGAGATAAAAAGACGGTTGTAGATATTAATCGAGCAACTGTAGAAGAATTAACTAAGCTTCAAGGTGTGGGAGAAGGACTGGCTCAGCGAATTGTTGCAGACAGACAAAAGAATGGACCTTTTAAAACAACTGAAGATTTGATGCGTGTTTCTGGAATTGGCCAGAAAAAGTTTAATCAGCTCAAGGACAATATTCGTGTCTAAGGTGATAGAACAACCCACTAGGCCTTTTATTCCGTATAGCCTTTGTATCATGCTATTTGTTTGCTTATGGCTGCATGTTTTTATCGCGAGAAACGTAGTGCTTGATACTATTTTGCTTCAGGTTTTAGGAAGCTGCATGGCGGCAGCCTTAGGACTTTGGTATGTAAAGTACGCTCATACCAGCCTTATGACTGTTGGAACGGTTTTACTTTTACTTGTAATTATCTTTATCAGGTCTTCTTTTATTTATGCCAGTCAAATGGCATCGGTAGATCTTTTAGAGTCAACCGCTATACATAATTTTGAATTAGTCGTATCAAGAGATTTAGTTTATAAAAATCATACATGGACTGGTCAGGCAAATGTCATGTACCAGGGTAGATGCATTGGATCTGTGGGGCTACATGCCAAGGAACCATTCTTGCGAGAAACTCATCTTTGTTGCGAAGGTAGGTTTTCACACTATAAAGATAAGGAGTTTTCAGAAGAACAATTTAAGAGAGGAGTACTTGGTTCAATTCAGATAACCAAGGTGAATTCAAAAACCTATGGGGAGGGAATTATTGGAGAAGTTGCTCAATTTAGAGAAAACTGTATTTCTCAACTCCAACCAGAACAGAGCTTTGGCCGAGCGTTAGTTGCATGCGGTCTTTGTGCCTATAGGCCTAGCTTGTATAGCTTTAACATTCCTAGAATATTTATGCGTATTGGCTTAATGCACCTTATAGCCATATCTAGTTGTCACATGGTAATTCTCTCTACCTTTATTGATGCTTTGCTTAAAAAGTTGACGTTAAAGCCATTTTTGAGAGGAGTATTGAATTTAATTTTTCTCAGTAGTTACGCGCTTTTCTGTGGATTACCTGCGTCTGCAATAAGGGCAATACTTCTTGTTGAACAAAAATACGTTATGCAATGTGTTGGCAGGAAACAACACACACTATCTGCTGTTTCTACTCTGGCTCTACTCATGCTCTGTGTTGATCCACAGCTGAGCGTAAACATTGCTTTTACCTTGTCACTAGCTTGTATTTTTGGAATGAATATATACGGCAGCCTTGCTCAGTACTATGCAAAAATTGCCTTTCACGTATCTGGCTATGGAAAAGTGCAGAAGGTTTTGAGAAAACCGTTTTCTCATGTACGTAACACTATGTGTGCGACAACAGTTGCTCAGCTCTCATGCCTTCCAATTTCATGTGTGTATTTTGGTCACTTTTCGTTACTTGCACCTCTCTCAAGTGCCTTAATTACAAGCTTGTTTTCTCTTCTGAGCTTATTTGGAATTGGGGTAATAGTTTTTAGTGGCTTTAAGCCAGTTCAAGATATTGCTCTTTTTCTCGTAGATTCTCTTGGTCAGCTTATAGAGATTCTCGCTTCTTTTTTATCTGAAAGATCTTTTGCAAGTGTGTCGTTAACTGACATAAGTTGGATAGTTTCATTGCTTGTGTTTGCGGCAATGGTGGTGCTCTATTTGTTTTGGCCTAAGGGGAAAAGAGCGGTTTTAGTTGGTATATGTGCAATGGTAGCCATGCTTATTTTGGGTTTAAGTATCTATTGGAGGTTTTTCTCGCCAACAAGGATTTGTGTGATGGATATTGGTCAGGGAGATGCCATATTGCTGAGTGATGGCGCGCATTCCCTGCTTGTAGATACAAGCGTGGGAGATGTGGTTAACGATGCTCTGGAGCGACAATACATTTCATATCTTGATGCAATTTTGCTTACACACCTTGATGAGGACCATGCTGGTGGCGTGAGGTATATGGTTGGCTCGGTAAAGACAGGCCGGGTATTAGTTGGAGAAGGAATAACTAAACAAGAAAAGCCTGAGTTACAAAAAGCCATTCAGAGGATTTCTGGTAGTGGTTCCTATGAAGTTTTATATGGTGATGAGTTTGATGTTGGTCGATTTCATGTCCGGGTGGTGTGGCCACATAGGGGATATAAAGCTAAAGAAGCTAATAATGCGTCGGTTGAGCTCTATGTGACGTATAACGATGGGCAAAATACTTTAACTACGCTTTTAACGGGAGATGCTGAAAGAGATCAAACAAAAGAGACGGTGACATCGGGTGATGTTGGAGATATTGATTTCTTAAAAGTTGGACATCATGGAGCGGCAAAGTCACTCTATCCAGAAACTGCTCGTGCGCTAAAACCCGAGGTAGCAGTTGCAAGTGCTGGAAAGAATAATCGTTATGGACATCCTAAACAGGAAGCGGTGGATATCTTAGAGGGTGTCGGTGCAAGATTTTATTGCACAAAAGATCATGGAGACGTCACGGTATTTCCTGGAGAACATGGACCTAGGGTGAGCGTGCAACATGCTAAAGTAGATACAGAATTAGAGGAGGAAAAAGATGGCGGAGCAGGCTAAGTTACTAGCTGCATATTTGGCTGTTGGCCCTGATGAGATGAAGCGTGCAAGGGCTATTGATAAGCTTAAAAGCCGTCTTAACCAGAGTTTTATTACCTTTAACCTTGATGAGATTTCTGTAAGCGCTGAGCTGACTCCAGAATCTGTTTTATCTTCTGCTCAAACACTTCCTATGGGTGATTTTAGGAGAATTGTTGTTATTGACGATGCTGGTAAATTGCCTAAGTCTGTATCAGAAGCTCTCGTGGAGTATCTAAAAAATCCTAATCCAACTACTACACTGATGCTTTCTGCACAGACGCTAGCAAAGACTACAAGGCTTTATAAAGCAGTTGATGCATTAGGTAAGCTTGCAGTTATTAATTGTGGTGCAATTTCTAGAAAAGAATTGCCTAAATATATAGGGGATCTTGGAAGAAAGTACGGACTACAAATCCCAATTAATGTGGCCAATGAGCTTATAAGTCGTGTTGGTGATAATACCACCATGCTTGATTCTCAAGTTAAATCTTTAGCAGCTCTGCTGGGTCGTCCTGGTGCAATTGACGTTCAGTTTGTAGAAACTCATGTTGCACGAGTAGTGGAAGTCAAGCCATGGGATTTTCTCGACAGTTTGTCAGCGAGAAATGCTTCAAAAGCTTTGGAGCTTTACAGTCAGATGGATGAGTCGGGGGCTATTGGCAATCTGTCGCTTATGACTGGACGTGTAAGAGAACTTATTTGTGCTAGGTCTATGGTTAAGCGCGGTACAGAACGGGAAATTGCCTCAGTTTTAGGTAAGCAGGACTGGCAAGTAAGAAATTATGCACGGTGGGCGCGCCAATTTGCAGATGGCGAGCTTGAGCATATTTTGAGTCTCTGTGCAGATGCAGAACGTGGTCTTAAGAGTGGAGAAGATAAAACAACCACAATGACCAAGCTCATCTTTGCTCTGTGTGGCGTCTCAAATGTGTAGATTCAAAGAATTAAGGTAAGAAAAAACGGACTCCAAGGAGTCCGTTTTAAAAAGTTAAAAGTAGATAAGAACTACTTAAGGGTGTTAACAAGCTTCTGAACGCCGCTCTTACGCTGAGCAGCCTGATTCTTGTGTACGATGCCCTTAGAAGCAGCCTTGTCAAGAAGGCGGGATGCCTTGTTAGCTGCAACCTGTGCGTCCTCAAGCTGGCCTGCCTCAACAGCAGTGCGAACTGCCTTAATAGCAGTCTTAAGCTCGGAACGGACAGCCTTGTTGCGCTGGCGTGCCTTCTCAGCGGTGAGAATACGCTTCTTCTGAGACTTGATGTTAGCCACGTGCGGTTCCTTTCGGTGTTTACTATGTGAGGCCTCTTCGCTGAGACACGTTTGAGGCAGCTGTTGAAGTATAGCACGAAGGGGGTAGTTTACGCTATTATTTTCCTTATGAATACACAGGATACTTCACATATTCGCAACTTCTCTATTGTTGCGCACATCGATCACGGTAAATCTACCATCAGTGACCGCATTTTGGAGCTTACTCATACCGTTGAAGAACGCGATATGGAGTCACAGCTCTTGGACACTATGGACATTGAACGTGAGCGCGGAATTACCATTAAATCAAACGCAGTCCGCGTCATGTATGACGCAGATGACGGAGAGCGCTATCAGTTCAACCTGATTGACACCCCAGGCCACGTTGACTTTACCTATGAGGTCTCAAGGTCTTTGGCTGCTTGTGAGGGTGCAGTGCTGGTTGTTGATGCAACGCAAGGCGTTGAGGCACAGACTGTCTCAAACGCCATGTTGGCCATGAACGCTAACCTGGATATTGTTCCTGCAATCAATAAGATTGACCTTCCATCTGCTCGACCTGAAGAGGTACGTGCAGAAATTGAAGATGTTCTTGCTATCCCGGCTGATGATGCGGTATGTGTCTCTGGCAAAACAGGTGAGGGTATTCACGAGCTCCTTGAGGCTTTGGTGTATTTGGTTTCTCCTCCAAAGGGAGACCCTACAGCTCCACTTAAGGCGCTTATTCTTGACTCGTATTTTGACCAGTTCAGAGGCGTCGTTGCAACAGTGCGTGTTTTTGATGGTTCAATCAAAGCCGGCGATCAGCTTCTTATGATGCAGGGCTCTATGCCTTTTCTTGTTGAAGAAGTTGGCGCCAAGAGACCTCTTGAGATGGCTGTTGACCAGCTTTCTGTTGGTGAAGTTGGCTATGTGGTCACTGGCCTCAAAGACCCTGAAGCTGTTCGCGTTGGAGACACGCTGACCTATAAGCAAAATCCTTGTTCAGAACCACTACCAGGTTACCGCGAGGCAAAACCAATGGTATTTACCGGTCTTTTTCCGGTTGATAACAAACAGTACGAGAATCTCCGTGACGCACTTGATAAGTTGCACGTTAATGATCCATCTCTTACGTGGTCTCCAGAGACGTCTGTTGCTTTGGGATTTGGCTTCAGAGTAGGCTTTTTGGGTCTTCTCCACATGGAGGTTGTCAAAGAACGTCTTGAGCGTGAGTTTGACCTGGACTTGATTGCTACCAGTCCCTCTGTTGACTATCACGTCTATAAGACCGATGGAACTATGATTGAGATTACCAGTCCTCAAGATCTTCCAGAGGTAACCAAGATTGACCGCATTGATGAGCCATACCTCAAGGCAAAGATTATTGTGCCTCCTGAGTTTGTTGGTACGGTTATGCAGCTTGTTGTTGATCATCGTGGCGTATCTGAAGACATGGTGTATCTGTCTGATAGGTCCGTCGAGATGATCTTTAGTATTCCTTTGGCCGAGCTTATCCTGGACTTCTTTGACCAGCTTAAGAGTAGAACCAAAGGTTATGCCTCACTTGACTATGAGTTTGATTCGTATCGTACTTCTGACCTGGTTAAGCTTGATATCTTGCTTGCTGGAGACGTCGTTGATGCGCTTTCGTTTATTGTTCACAAAGACAAAGCATATGATCTTGCTCGTGGTCTTTGCGACAGACTAAAAGGCATCATTCCTCAGCAGCTCTTTGAGGTTCCTATTCAGGGTGCAATTGGCAATAAAATCATCTCTCGCTCTACCGTTCGCGCACGTAGAAAAGACGTCTTAGCTAAGTGCTACGGCGGCGACATTTCCAGAAAGCGCAAGCTGCTCGAGAAGCAAAAAGAGGGTAAGAAGCGCATGAAGCAGATAGGCTCGGTCGAAGTGCCTCAAGAGGCATTCTTGGCTGTTCTCAAGGTTGATGACGAGTAGAAGGTATCTGTGGAATCGCTTCAAACTATTATTGCAACCTGTGCCCCTGAAGCTGGTCTTTCTTCTCGCATTATTCCTTTTGCGTCAGGTACCACACTCAAGGAGCGCCTGTCTGCAAATCCCGTGCTTATGGCTCCTATGGCTGGCGTCAGCGATGGTGTGTATCGCACTATGGCTCGAGCGGGCGGAGCAGGTCTTGCGTATTCAGAAATGGTTTCTGTTGCAGGAATTCATTATGGTGGCGAGAAAACCTGGGAGCTTGTAGAGCCTCTTGCAACTGAGCCCGATATTGCTGTTCAACTCTTTGGTTCAAAGCCAGATCAGTTTAAAGAAGCAGCAGCTCAGATTAGCGAGCGTTTAGGGGATAAGCTGGCTCTTATCGATATCAATATGGCTTGTCCTGTTCCTAAGGTGGTTAAAAAAGGGGAGGGTTCAGCCCTTCTGGACACCCCAGAGCTTGCTGCAGATTTGGTTAAGGCTTGTCTGTCTGAGGTTAACGTACCTGTTACTGTAAAGATTAGGCGTGGTAGACGTCAGGATGAGGAAGTGGCACCTGAGTTTGCTCGCGCCATGGAGGCTGCTGGAGCATCTGCCGTTGCTATTCACGGTCGCTTTGCTACCCAGATGTATCGTGGTCAGGCAGAGTGGGAGACCGTTAATAGAGTTTGTGATGCTGTTTCAATTCCGGTCATAGGCTCTGGCGACATGCTCTCTGCTGAAGCAGCAGCTCATGCTCTTACAGAGACAGGTGTGACGGCTGTAATGATTGCTCGTGGAACGTACGGAAACCCGTGGATATTTAAGAACACTCAAGCTTTAGTTGAGGGTCAACCTGTGTTTGTTCCAACGCTTGATCAAATGCTTGCATCTTTTATGATGCACGTAAAGTTGCTTGATGCTGCAGATATTCATATTGCTCGCGCTAGAAGCCTCTCTACCTGGTATTTTAGAGGTATTCCAAACGCAGCTTATTGGCGTGGAAAGTCAGTAAGGTGCGTTACGGCCCAGGATTTTATTGATCTTGCGCTAGAGATTAAAGCAACTGTCAAGCAGCTTGAGGGTGAGCAAGAATCTTCTGAGCACAATCTGTTTATGAGCTAGTGATCTGTTGTGGATTCCTGGCAGTCTAAATACAACCAAACGGCTACTCCTGCGTTATACCTGCATATTCCGTTTTGTGCACAAAAATGCTTCTATTGCGATTTTTCTTCTTGGTCCACAAGACAAGACGATAATCGCATGAAAAATTACGTTAATGCACTAAAACATCAGCTAGATGAAGCCGCTCAACTTGGGCTGTTAGCAGCTACTAAAACGGTTTATATGGGAGGCGGAACTCCCAGCTTGCTTGGGCAAGATGCGGCAGATTTGGCGCAGAACGTCTCAGCTCTTACGCAGCCTAGTGAGTTCAGCATGGAAGCAAATCCAGACTCACTATCTGACGATCTTCTCGCCAATCTCTCTAAAGGTGGAGTAACGAGAATTTCTTTGGGAGTTCAAAGTTTTAACGACAACGAGCTTAAGAGGCTTGGCAGAATTCACTCGGCAGACCTCGCGTATGACAGGGTTTTAGCCGCAAAAGAGCGTGGTTACGACGTGTCGGTTGACCTCATGTGTGCTATTCCCGAGCAAACAGAGAACTCCTGGGAGTATTCGCTTTCAAGGTTTATCTCGCTTGGGGTGGACCATGTGAGTGTCTATCCGCTTACTATTGAAGACGGCACGGCGTTAGCTAAACAAACCCAAGATAAAGACACTCCTTGGAACGCCTATGACGTGCAGGCAGATCGAATGCAAGCTGCTTCAAAGACGCTTCAAGCGGCGGGATTTGTTCGCTACGAGGTAGCAAGTTACGCACGAAATCAGAAGAGCTGCAAGCACAATAAGATGTACTGGACGGGAGAATCGTACCTTGGTCTTGGTACCAGCGCTGCAAGCATGCTCACCGCACCTGAGTACGATATGCTTGCAGAGCAGAACACCTCTTTACCTCCGCGTCCACAAGAAGCTGCTCGCGCACGGCTGGTAGTTGTTGATTCTCCAAAAAAAATTGCTGAAGGCGCATCGCTCTTCTCGACAGAGTTTGATGTTGAATTTTTAACCCATAGAGAAGCTGTGGCAGAAGATTTGATGCTGCATGCTCGCCTTATGGAACCAATTTCGCCTGCGCTATTGAATGAGTCTGAACGAGTATTTGGAGCGCCATCGATGCAAAAAGTGCTTGACTCCTGTTTGCATGATGAGCTGCTAGAATGCGTCAATAACGAAGATTCTAAGGATAAAACTACGTACAGGCCTACCGAGAAGGGCTGGCTGCTTGGAAACGAGCTCTATGGACGTCTTTGGGATTTAAGATAATGTTAGAAAAATTTATTTGATGTAGTTAGTATTTACTTGATGTTTCAAAATAATTGAAAAATAAGAAAAGGATTGAAGAATGGGAGAAAAAAGACCTAATTTTGATGATATTACATCTTTTGATGAGTTTATTAAGTATTACTGGTATCGTGAAGAACTTATGCAAATATGTAAGTCTTTAGGTTTGGAATATAGAGGTACAAAACAAGAGCTCAATAATATTATTGAGCAGTATTTTAAAGGTAATTTGATTAAGAAAAGACTTACAAAGAATAAAAAAGTCAATAAAAAAATTGTTACTTTAAATTCGTCATTGCTTGAGTGTGGCTTCTCATTTAATTCAAAGTTTAGAGAATATTTTTCTTCTTTAACAAAAGTTTCACCATTTAAATTTACTGCTGATATGGCTGCTGCTTGGAGAAAAGTTAAGAGAGAGAACAATAGTGCATTTACAATCAGGGATTTGTTAAATGTATATTATGGTGATTTAGATTATGCGAAATACGATAATTCGGCTTGTCAGTGGAATCAATTTTTAAAAGATTTTTGTGCAGATGAAAATAGCTATAACTATTCTAATAAATTAAAGGTGGCTTCTGTTCTTTGGAAAGAAGTTAGAGATTCAAAAGGTAAAAAAATCTATTCGAAAGATTTATTAACTAAGTATGCATTTAAAATACGGGAATATCATAAGTAAACATTTGATAATTTTCTTCATTTGCAGTTTGAAAAAGTCATGAACACATTCGATAGTATGTCGATTTTTCATGTATGTAGTTAACGAATATTCTTAATGGGATTTGGTTGCATTAAGTTAAAAACATGTGGGTACACTTTCAACTGTTCTTATAATCATAAGTTGTAACGGGTTGAATCGGAGAGATTTCATGGCTGCAATGAACGAGAAGGACTATTACGCCATCCTTGGTGTCTCTGAGTCCGCGACAGCTGAAGAAATTAGAAAAGCTTTTCAAACTAAAGCTCGTAAGCTTCATCCAGACATCAATAAAGAGCCCGATGCTGAAGAGCGTTTTAAAGAGGTTTCTGAGGCATATGCTGTTCTGTCAGATGCCGAGAAACGCCGTCGTTATGACGCAATGAGAAGTGGCTCTTTCTACGGTGGCGGTTATGGCCCCTCTGGTTATCCAGGTGGATCTGCGTATGGAGGTTCTCCTTTTGAGGGAGGCTTTCCGTTTGGCGATATTAACTTTAATAATTGGACTACTGGATCTCAAAAGCGCTCTCGCGCATATAAGCCTCAGACAGGTGCAGATATTGTCTACGACTTAACACTGAGTGATACTGATGCTAAAAATGGTGTTAAGAAAGGCATAACGTACCAGCGTTTTGTAACCTGTGATGCTTGTGCTGGTAAGGGATCTCAGCATAAGACTGAGGCAACCACCTGTCCTACCTGTCATGGAACGGGACACATTGATATTGATCTTTCTTCCATTTTTGGAGTAGGAAAGTTTAGAGTTGATTGTCCAGAGTGTGATGGTGCTGGACACGTTGTGCAGGATCCCTGCGACGTTTGTGGTGGTTCTGGACGTGTTTTGTCTGCAAGTGAAATTATGGTTGATGTACCAGCTAACTCGCATGATGGCGATCAGATCAGAGTTCCTGGAATGGGAAATGCAGGAACAAATGGTTCTGCAACTGGCGACTTTATCGTAAATATTAAGGTTCCTTCAGAGCAGTTGACGTTCCGTCAGCGCGCGGGAGCTCGTATAACGGGTATTACCTCAATGCTTTTAGTATTTGTGGCACTTAATTTGAGGTCACCACTTTTTGCTATTGTTTTGATTCCGCTTTTGATTTTTGGCATTAGAAATGTTCTTGCAGATGGCGTAAAGATGAACGCTGGTTGGTGGAGAAGCTTTGCGAATGCATTTGTTTCGGGAATCATCAATGGTGCCTTCTACTCAATTATTATTATGACTTTGTATGCTTGTACGGCCGGTTTGGGCCATGTTGGCTATATGGGAATTTAAGTTTTAGGTTTTACAAGGGGAGAGTTAGTAAGCGTGGCAGAGAAGAAAGACTTCTACGAGCTCTTAGGTGTTGCTCGTGATGCAGACCAAAAAACTATCAAGCGAGCTTTTTTAAAGCTTGCAAGAAAACTGCACCCTGATGTTTCTGATGACCCTCATGCAGAAGAAAAATTCAAAGAGGTAAACGAAGCTTATTCTGTGCTTTCAGATGAGCAAAAGCGAGCCAACTATGACCGTTATGGTGATCCTAATGGTCCATCTGGTTTTGGCGGTGGCTATGTGGATATGTCAGATATCTTTGGCGGCGGTTTTGGTGGCTTTGGAGATATCTTTGATTCCTTCTTTGGTGGCAGCCATGGTGG
>CAUVID010000014.1:0-20766 GCA_963551855.1 Lancefieldella parvula
AGAACCACAACGTCCACCTTTCTTACGTCATACAAATGTATGGTCAGAAAAACTAATTATCCATTTATATAAAATATCACGCCCTACACAATAATGTGAGGGGCGTGATATATAAAATTTGTAAACACGCAGGTCAGTTATGGTTCTTCATAACTTCTCTGCATAAAAAACATGTTTATGCATATAAAACTACGTGCCGAAACGCACCAAACGTTCACTTTTTGGCGCTGAGCGGCAATTTACAGCATTGCAGGCTGAACACGCTTAACGCCAGGAACATGCTCAATCAGGATGCGCTCAATACCCTCAGACATATCGTATGCAGACATAGGACAACCAGCACAAGAGCCAGTCATCTCAAGCGTAACGGTGCCGTCATCACTTACATCGATAAGCTCAACGTCGCCGCCGTCGGTCTGAAGGCTCTGGCGAATAACATCAAGGGTTGCATTCAAAAGGTCACGATTAATGGCCATGTTTGCTCCTACTCAAATCTACTTAAAGCGCGTCCGCGCTCATGACTTACAACAAAGGTATCCTACCCAAAATTTCAAACTTATTTCTTGCCTATCCAATTGGCGAGAAAAGATGTCCAACTGAAGCGTCTTTCAGACGTGCAGGCAATGATGCACCCGACGCTGTTGCCGCAATAGCAGCAGCTACGCGAGAGGTAGCCTCTCTTGTCTGCTCCGTACTTAGAAGCGTTGCGTCTACCATAAAGCGCTTCACGCCGGCAGAGAGCATCTCGGCAATCTCTGGCACGCCGTCAAAAAGCTTAGGGCTCCAAATCTTAGATCGACCGTGCCTATCGGTCCTGACCGGCATGTAATCGTTGTCAATGCCTCTGAGCGTGTGCTCTTCAAGACGCAGCTTGCAGGCATCACAATCGTGAATGCACTTGCCCGTAGACATCAAAATACAGTGCTCAGTTGTCATGGTGCGAATACGGCCGCTGACCATATAACCCACAGGAATCGAGGCGTTTCTCGCCAGGTGACAAATCTCTTGGAGAGTCAACTCGGAGTTGAGCCAAACGCCTTCTGCGCCCATGTCAGCCAGCGCCTGCAGGGCGTAATCGTTGTGGACTGGAATGCACTCGCGCACCTCAGGGATGGCTCCGCGCTCAACGGCCAGCGCCAGCTCAGAGATGTTGCCCACAGCAACCGATTTACCTGGAGTAACGTACGGATCCAGGCGATTGTGGTCAATCTCACGGCACACCTCATCAAGCCATGGCGTCACCTTGGCGAGAAGATCCTCTGGCCACGAAGTCTCTGCGAGCGCATCGCTTGTTGCGTATAGACGATCTGCTCCCGCCTTGAGCGCAACACGTGCCTGCTCGGGGGTCTCAACCAGAACACACACCTCTGCCTGCGACGCATTTGTTTTTGCAGCAGCCTCATCAAAGGCAAAAAGCTTCTCTTTGTCCTGAGCTTCTCGCTCCTTTTGATAGGCAAGACGGGAAAGCGGAGCAATCTTCTGCTCGCGGTTCTGGTACTCCTCAAGAAGTGCGACCTCAAGCTGCTCACATGCCGCGGCACGGACCTTGTGAACGGCACTAAAGCTCATGCCGCACGTATCGTCCATCTGAACGTCAAAGCTTACGGCCTCAAACGGCGAGGTTCCCATACGACCAACGTGCTCAATAAGCTCGTCAGAGGTTACCGCCTTGGTGCGAGCCTCCTCCACCACAAAGCCCTCGGCAGACGCACGTGCAACGCCATCTGCGGTAGTAAGGACCACGGTAAAAGGTTGGCCAATGCGGGCAATAATAGCTACGTCAACAGCTCGTTTGCGAGGATATTCCAGCGAAGAAATCTGCTCAGCAGCTACGCGCGCAGCTTCAGAGCGGATAATGCGTACCGTAGATCCGGTCTGCATAACGCGAGAAGTGCGAACGGTAACTGTCTGACCAGGCTCAACATCAATAGGACAAAGAGCGGTCAGGAACTTGTCAGGCTCATCGAGCGGCCTAATTTCAAGCAAGTCATTCTTGCCAATAGGTGCGTGTGCAATAAGATCAACATCTGCCTGCTTGTAGCGGCGCAGCTTAACACGGCCACCATTCAGACCACTCTTGCGCTCAAGAGCATCCTCAAGTGGGCGTCCGCCGGTGACCTCACCAACAATCTCACCGCGGTTGTTGGAGCGCTCGTAGCTCATCATCTCGTTGCCAGCGGTACCATGCAGGTAAGCGTTAGTCAGGCCACGGTTAAACGAGCGTTTAAGCAAGCGGTGGCGGCGTGCCACATCAGCCTGGTTGTCCACGCCCTTCTCGGCAGCATCAATAGCCTGGCGATACGAAGACACTACCGAGTACACGTACTCAGGTGCCTTCATACGGCCCTCAATCTTAAGCGAGCCTACACCCGCCTCAATCATGTCGGGCACATCATCAATAGTGCAATAATCCTTGGGACAAAGCAGCCTATCAATGCCGCCCATCGAAACAACTTCGTGCTTAGAATTGAGCAGCTCATATGGCAGGCGGCACGGCTGAGCACAGGCTCCACGGTTAGCAGAGCGGTCTCCTCGCATAGACGACATGTGACAGATGCCCGAATAGCAGAAGCACAAGGCGCCGTGACCAAAACACTCCAGCTCAACGCCAAGCTTGGAAATGGTAGAAATCTCTTCTTTCGTAAGCTCTCTGGACAAGGTAACGCGGCCTACGCCAAGCTTTTTGCAGGCAGCAACACCACGCGTATCGTGGATATTTGCCTGCGTTGAAACGTGACACTCAATCTCTGGCCAGGTCTTTCTTACCTGAGCCATAAGACCCCAGTCCTGAATGATAAAAGCATCAGCACCAAGAACCCACGCGCGGCGAATCAAGCGCAAAACGCGCTGCATCTCGTCCCACTTAACAACAACGTTAACAGTGACGTACACGCGAGCGCCAGCTAGGTGAGCCTGTCTACACGCACGTGCAAACGACTCGTCATCAAAGTTGTCCGCACCACGGCGAGCATTGAAGCTGTTGCCTAAGCCGCAGTAAATTGCGTCAGCACCACCAGCAAGAGCTGCGGTAAATGGCGCTGGACCTCCCGCTGGGGCGAGAAGTTCCATCTGGGTTGCACGAGGGAGCGGCTGAGTTGAGAGCTCCTTGTCAGAAGCTTCCTCTGTCCATTCTGCCTCGTTCATGCGATTTAGCTCGTGAGCTGTGGATTCTCGCTCACGACGATTACGTTCGTTCATAGTACCTAACTTGTCTTCAGCGCTTGTTACTTCTTAAGTGAAGAAAGTGCTGGATGAATCTTATCTTTATCGGAAAGAATAACCCTTGCTGGATCTAAGGTCTTCTCGCCAAGAAATGCTGGCCACTCAATGCCAAGCTCTGGATCGTTCCACATGATGCCGCCCTCATCACCTGGGTGATAGATGTCGTCGCACTTGTAGCAGAACTCCGCAGTCTCGGAGAGTACCAAGAAACCGTGAGCAAAGCCGCGAGGGACAAAGAACTGTCTGCGATTCTCCGCGGACAAGACAACGCCTTCCCACTGACCCCAGGTTGGACTTCCCTCTCGCAGGTCAACCGCAACGTCAAAGACAGTGCCGGAGATTACGCGCACAAGCTTTGCCTGTGGATGCTCAATCTGGAAGTGAAGACCACGGAGTACACCTTGAACGGATGAGGACTGATTATCCTGTACAAAAGAAGCATCAATGCCGCCATCAACAAAGTTTTCTTCACGATAGGTCTCCATAAAGCCACCACGAGTATCACCGTACAGCTTTACGTCCACAACCTTTACACCTTCAATCGAGGTGTCATAAAACGTGAAATTACCTGACTGAATAGGGTTTTTAAGCTCTTTTGGAAACTCCATAGCATGCACCTTTCGATTTCTTTAGGTAATCTACTATATACGAGTCAAGTTTAATTCGGCTTTTGAGCTATGATATTCATGCAGTTAACGTGTAATTTGCAATTCAAAGGATGCTTGTGAGAATTCTTGCAGTCGTTCCCGCTTACAACGAAGAAGCCTGCATTGCTTCAACTATTACAGAGTTGTGCCAGGTAGCCCCTCAAGTTGATTACATCATAATCAACGACGGCTCCGCTGACCGCACGCTGGATATCTGTAAAGAGCGTGGATTTAACTACCTCAATTTGCCTGTTAACGGAGGCCTTTCTGCAGGCTTCAGGGCTGGTATGCGCTACGCCAAAGAACATGGTTATGACGCTGTGGTGCAGTTTGACTCCGATGGCCAGCACAGGCCTGAGTACATTGCCCCTATGGCCCAGGCAATGGTAAACGAGGGAGCAAACATCGTCATTGCCTCTCGCTTTGTCACCAAGGCTCGCGGAAACTCTCCTCGAGAGATTGGCTCCAAGCTGATTTCTTGGCTTATCAAGACAAGCACTGGTCAGACCATCACTGACCCTACCTCAGGCATGCGTATGTACGACCGTGGTCTTATTGAGACGTATGCGCGCTCCTTTGATTTCTCCCCCGAGCCAGACACTATCTCGCTGCTGATGCGCCGCGGTGCAAAGGTTGTCGAGATTGAAACTGAGATGCGTGAGCGTCAAGGAGGCGAGTCCTATTTGAGCTTTTATAACTCAATAATGTATATGGCTCGCACGTGCCTCTCGCTTTTGCTCTTTCAGTGGTTTAGATAAGGTGGCACCATGACTTTAGTTCTCAGAATTCTGCTGCTTATTGGTGCTCTTTTTGCCATGGGCATTGTCATCAATAGTGTTCGTAAATCAAAGATTCGCATCTCCGACTCTGTATATTGGGTTGTTTCCGCAGGAATCCTTATTTTGTTTGCGCTTATCCCTCAGCTTGCCTATTTCTTCTCGGGCCTGTTTGGTTTTATGAGTCCCGCAAACTTTGTCTTGATGCTCGTTATTGTGATGATGCTTATTAGGATTTTCCATCAGTCTTGTGCAATTTCTAAGCTCACTTTTAAGGTTGAGCAGCTTTCAGCTGAGCTTGCTCTGCGTGACAAAGATGCACGTGACGAGAAAAACCTTGATTTTGTAACTGATCTTAACCAGCGTACGCGCGTATAAACAACGCGTCGATCCTCTGGCAGCATGCTCATCTACCTGTACTTTATTTAAAAAGTCCGCTTACGCAGCGGACTTTTTCTTTTGGTCTTTAAATCCCAAGAAGCAGAAGATTCCAAATACCAGAGCAAGAATTGCAAGCGAGATATCATAGAGCACACATGCTCCCATAATGCCAAAGTTGCCTACAAACCAACCTCCTGTAAGCGCAGCGAAACCTGCACCTGCAGCGTAGCTCACAAACACCGCAACCTGCTTACGCATGGTTACTACCGCATAGTACAAGATAACCGTTAAAGCATTAAGCAAGCCGCCAAAAAGCAGCATCAAAAGCTCCAGCTTATACGGTTCAAAATCAAGGCCGTAGAGAAGACCCAGAACTGGAGCTCCTAGCGGCCATGCGAGAGCCATAGAAAGCGCTGTTGCCAGGGCAACTACGGCAAAGCCTTTAAGAATCAATCCAACAAACTGCTTATCTTGCTGGTTATTCCAATATTCAGCCATCTGGGTAAGTAGTGGCTTAAAGACAAAGTTACTTAAAAGATTGATAACCATAGCAGGCATAGCTAATGCCGTAAAAAACGTAAGAAGTGCCTGGTCACTCAAAGCGCCCAGCGCATAACGAGGAGCGCCAACAACGTACGTCAGCAAAAATGAACCAGCAAACAAAGGAGCGGTGGTAACCAAGAGCTTTGTAATTTGCTTAACGTCAAAGGTGGGCTTAAGCGTTGCCATCTTCTTAGTAGGAGGAATAACAAGCGCAATCATAACCACTAACGATGCAACAAATGAAACAGCTGCGCCAACAAGCAGGTTCTTTGTAAGAAGCACACCTACTGCAAAGCCAACAACCGTTGCAAGCACACGGTAAAAGAACGCTCTTCCCGCAATATCTAAGCGACCATGCTGTTGGAACATGCCGTGAAATACATCTTCTACAACGTCAAATAAACGTAGCGACGCAATAAGAGCATACAGCACGCCCTCGTAACTCAATCCCTGAGATTGCAAGGTAAAGATGATAATTCCCGCAATCATCAAAACGGTTGTGACGATTCGTGCAGCAAGGTACACACCAAACGAGAATACTTCTTCTGTATCGGTTACCTGGTATGTTCTAATCTCAAAGTGACCAATGACCATAAGCTGCTGAGCCACAGCATACGCAAGCGAGAAAACACCACCGGCAGCGGCTCCCATGGTACGCGTGACCACCATCAACATAAGTACTGTTGAGGCAGCGTTCATTAAAGAACCAAGCGTATTCCAGAAGTAGTTTTTCTTAAGCTGTTCCGCAGAAGTATCAATAGTCATAATTAGCTTTTCTGGCCAAAATCTTCAAATGCCTGACGACTTCCCTTGGTAACATCCACATCTTTCCACTTACCAAAATCAAGCGCGCCAGGATGATGGTTTTTACGATCCTTCTCTGGAGGAAGCTGCATGTAATCACCATATCCCCTGGTTAATAGCTTGTCGTATTCCTTAGGAAGCGTAGTAGTAATGTCCTCAAAAGGAACACGAACCATAGGAAATACATCCTCTTTATCCATAGACCAGTTCTCTGGATCAGGTTCAACAAAACTGGCGTAATGATTGGTATTCTCGCCCTCTGCAGTACGAGCTGCCTCATCCCACTTACGCTGAATCAGCGCGGATGAAACCCTAAAGAGCTTCAAGGTGTGGTGAATGACAAAACATCCCGCAAGAGCAACTTTCTTCTTCCAGCCAGTCAACGGCACGCGTGGAGTTGGGGTAACCAGAAGGAAGTTCAGACGACCCCAGAACCATGTCTGACGCTTAATCTTGGCAAGCTTCTTAGGATCTGCAGGAATCTTATCAAAGGGGAAAATGCCAATAGAAATAGCATACGTAAAGGGGCAGGTCATGAACTCATCAGGAACACACACTGTTCCCTTTAAAGAAAGGTTTGTATTTACTGCAGGAAAGTAATTGTTCGTCCTGCCGTTTTGAATGCAAAAATCTGGTCGAAGAAGCGCAGGTGCTTTCTCCAAAAAAATCTCATAATCCTCGCGGAACATCGAGATATCTACGTCATCATCCCAAGGAATAAAGCCTTTGTGTCTCACAGCGCCAATGGCTGTTCCGCCGTACGCCTGATACGAAATGCCAAGCTCCGTGCAGACGCGGTCAAGCTCATCCATCAAAAGTGTAGAAAGAATCTGGATCTTTCTTAGCTCATCGGGGTTCTCGTATGTCTTATATCCGTCAGACTCCACAAAGGCTCCCATTCGCCATCGTCCGATAACATTCTTATAATACTAGACATCGGAGCTAATCGATTGGATGTAGCAATGTATACACCTCAGGATCACACGTTTGCTGTTTGCGCATATGGCGAGAGTCCCTATCTAGAAGAATGCATTCTCTCGCTCAAGGAGCAAACACTGTCTACGAATATTCTTTTGGCTACTTCAACACCAAATGAACTCATTCAATCTCTTTGCGAGAAGTACGACATTCAGATGTACGTCAATCCTGGTCCAGGAGGTATTGCCGGCGACTGGAACTTTGCCGTCAGCGTTTGCACAACTCCTCTGGTTACCATCGCTCATCAAGATGACCTCTATAAACCCAACTATGCAGAGTATATGCTTGACCGCGTGAATAGCTCTTCTCGCCCGCTGATTTATTTCACCAATTACGGTGAGCTGCGTGATGGCGAGGAGGTTCTTGAGAATCGCCTGCTTAAGGTAAAGCGTCGTCTCTTATACTCGCTCTCAAAGCCAGAAAATGCAGGCAAGTCATGGGCTAAACGTCGTGCACTTGAGCTGGGTTGCGCCATTTGTTGCCCAAGCACCACATTGGTTCTTCCCAATCTTGACGTCCCTGTTTTCAAAGCTGGATTTGGCTCCAATTTAGACTGGGAAGCATGGGAAGCAATTAGTAAGCATGAGGGTGATTTCTTGTACGACACCCGTGTGCTGATGCTTCACCGCATCCATGAAGACTCTGAAACCAGCCACCTTATTCACGATAACCGTCGTGAAAAGGAAGACCTTGAGATGCTCAAGAAGTTTTGGCCAGCTCCTGTGGCCAAGCTCATTAACATGGCCTATAAGAGCGGTCAGAAGAGTAACGGCTAACTCCATCTATTCTCTGCACAAAAAGACCCGCAGCTCAACAGCTACGGGTCTTTTTTAGTTTGTTTGAATAAAGCTAACCTACTCTTTACTAAAGAGCTCACTCCAGTCTGGAGTTGCAGAAAGAACCGTTCCCACAATAATGACAATGCAGCAAATTACAACCAATGGAGATGGAATTGCTTCAGGCATAATTGCTGGCAGGATAATACCTGCAAGAGCTGCAAAAATGACCGACCATGCAGAGTAAGAAATGTTCAGTGCCATACCGCGAGAAGCACCGATGGCGTCAATTGCCTTGTAGTAGAAGAGATATGAGGCGGTACCTGCAAGAGCAGCAATAAAGACAACGCCATTTGCAGGAGTGAGTGCAACCTGTGCAGCAAAATCAACGGAACCAGCCAATGGCAAGATGAGAAGACCGTATGCAAATGCTGAGGTGGTTTCCCTAATCTGAAGAGCAGTCTCATTATCAACAGCATCGTCTTGCATGCCCCAAGCCAAAATAACCGCCTCAGATCCCCAGCCAAAGACACAAGCAGCAACGCCCAAGATACCCACAAGAACATTTCCGTTACCCTCGCCTGCTGCTGTTGAGAGACCAATAACCATGACGCCAACAAGAGCAACGATAAGGGCAATAATCTGCTTTAAGTTCATCTTTTCTTTGAGCAAAAGCCATGCTAAAAGCGAGCCGACGGCTGGATAAAAAGCTGAAATTGCAGCGGTGTAACCAGGTCCAATGGTGTTAATAGCAGCTAGGTAGCCACTCATACCAATTGGTCCACCCAGAAGTGCGCCAAGCATAACTACACGGCCACTCTTTGTTTTTGCTGCCTCAAGGGTGTCTTTAAGTCTGCCTTTCTGAGCCATCATGACTAAAAGAACTGCAGCGGCAAAGAAATCGTGCATGAATGCGCTGACAAATGACGCCTGAGCTGAATCAACATAAGGACTCATACCAAGAGCAACGCCAAGAATAACGGTATCAACCGCCCAAAGAATACCGCTTAAAAGACCGTAATACATAGTTTCTCCTTTTGCTCTTAGTTCTGAGCGTCTTCGTACCAAGAAAGAACACGATCAATATTGTTTGCAGCGTAGCGATAGTAAATGAAGAACCACTCGCCTACGTTCTCGCCCTCTGCTTCCTTAACCAGAGACCAGAGATACCAGCACCAACCAGCAAAGACTACATAGCTCCAGAAGTGTCTGCGCTGCTCAAACGTTGCCTCTTTTCCAAAGTAGTAATCAATAGCAGCATTAGCCTCATCATCAGTAAGCTCACAGCAAACTGTGAAGGTACCAAAGTCATTTGCCTCATCTGACATACCTGCATATTCCCAGTCAATAAGGCTGTAGGTACCAGCCTCATCAATCAAGAAATTCAGATAGAAGAAATCATTGTGTGAAATAACAATTGGATACTGATCTGCGTCTGCAAACTTCTTCAAGCGCAGGACCTTCTCGCGAAGCTCGTAGTAGCCAGGAATCTCAATAGGACCCTCTTCAAGCAGGAGTTTCTCGTAATTAAGACCCTCGTTGACAAAGTCAAAAGAACGATCAAGTGACGCGCCGCTATGATGCAGTTTATAACCCATCTCCATTGCGCGCTTGAGCTGCTCAGGGTTATGAGGATCAAGATTCTGAGCGTTTTTCACAAACTTGGAAATCTTCCAACCTTCTTTTTGGTCCTCGTAAATAAAGGTGTTGTCTAGGCCCAGCTCACGAGCAAGTCGAAGACCAGCCTCTTCAGCTGCACGATCAACGAGTTTCTCGGTACCAACACCTGGATGCCTGTAGACATACTCCTGAGCATCATCACCATATCCCACAATAAAGTGAGCAGATAAATTGGTAAGTCCCTGTTTTAGAGGATAGAAACCGTGGATATCCTTCTTCTGGCAATGAAGAACCGAGACAATGTTGTCAAAAATCTCTGAGTCGATGTTCTCAATAAATGCTGGGTCAAACTGACGAAGCTCATCAAGGGAATCAAACTCGTAAATAACACCGTCAGGATACTTTCTAATGGTCATGGAAAGCTCTTTGATATGACGGACGTAAATCTCTTCCCAGAGCATATCAACGGTTTCTGGCTTGTCGTAGACAGCCTCAAGAATGTCTACAAACTTCTTTGAGAATTGCCTGTCAAAATAGACGTGACCCAGCATAATCCAAGAATTTGAACCGCCAATTTCTACGCCAGTAATACGTCCACCACGTCCCTCTTTAAGGCACCACTCATCAGTTTCTCCTGCAACATACGTTGCTGAGTAATAAGCCTCATAGACATAGTGTTCAAATGGATTCTGAGTAAAGTAGTCATCTGACGAGCAGATATACGTATTATCAAGCTGATCTTTCACATACCAAAGCGTAGAGTTGTTATTTCTTGTTGCATAATCTGGGTTAACAACAATCTTGACGCCATACTTCTCCTCCAGATAGAAGAAGTACTCCTTCTTATAACCCACAACAACAGTGATGTCAGTAATACCAGCTTCAAGCAACTGATGAATCTGGCGCTCGATCAGAACTTCTCCACGAACCTTCAGGACGCCCTTTGGCTTCTCATATGAAATAGGTGCAAAGCGAGAAGACAGACCAGCTGCCATGATAATGGCATTCTTAACCTCATAAGGTTTCAGAGCTTCAAGACCCTTTGAAGTAATAAGACTGTCATCAATGAGTCCCTGGTCCTCCAACGTTTTAACTGCTGAATTAACTGATCCCAAAGAAAGCTCAGTCTCTTCTGCAAGCTGCCTCTGATTGAGCTTCTCGTCAGAAAGAGCAATGGTTTTTAATACAGAAAACACGTTATTTGTTAGTGCCACGGTTCCTCCAAATGAAGACCAATTAACTGCGAACTAAACTTCCATACCAATTTACTTCAGTCATAATACTCCTATGTTCAAATTTGTACAAGTGTAAACATATTTTGAACATATTACCTTCAGAGGATTGCCAAGGACTGCCGATTTAACAAAAAACGGCATCAGAGATGCCGTTTTACCTTTTATGTATTGCTTTACAAACGAGAAGACCCTAGTAAGGACCAAAATCCAAACGCGCTGGATAGTGGTTTTTACGCTTCTCAACTGGTGGCATTTGCATGTAATCGCCGTAAAGCATCCTAAGGAATTTATCATTTTGATTAGGGAACGCTACTTGAATTCCATCAAAATCAAGCTTATCGACAGGAAAAACCTCATCAACTGGATAGGTATTTACAAACCTATCAGTATCGTGCAGGTAGGCAATTCTTTTTGTCTTAACGTGAGCAAAGCGGTTGCGGGCTTCCTGCTCACGCTCATACATTTTCTGAGTAGAGAGATGCAGCAGTTTGCAAACTCCCCTACCCATAGTAACTGCTGCCTTTAAGAGCTTTCCTTTGATGCCGTCGGCCAAAATAACAGGGCGAGGAACGTCAACGAGGATGCGCATATGTGACCAGAACCACGCATCAAATGCCTGCTTCTGATATTCCTTCTCGTCATCCGAAACATTATCAAAGCAATAGACATCTAGGAAAATACCAAGGTCAAGAGGAAGTGGCGCAAGTGCTTCTTCGCAGAACTGTGTTCCTTTGAGCATAATGCGCGTGGTTGGGAATGGATAGTTGATGTCCCTCTCAGTATTCATGATTGAATACTTTTCTGACCACTCTTTATCATAGATATCTAAGAGTTTGTTGAAGTCTTCTGCAGGAAGACAAACATCAATATCGTCGTCCCAAGGAATAAATCCCTTATGACGAAGAGCGCCAATCGCGGTGCCGCCAAAACCAAAATAGCGGATGTTGTTGGCTTCACACGTGTCTACGAAGTCCTTTAAAATCATCAGCTCAACTTGCTGGAGATGCTTAAGCGTTTCTGTATCGTATGTGCGCATTATCGACCTTCATACATCTTCTTGTAGTAATCCTGATAATCACCGGAAACTACATTCTTAACCCACTCGCGGTTCTCTAGATACCAGTTGATAGTGGTAACAATGCCCTCTTCAAATGGAGTTTCTGGATACCAGCCAAGCTCTTCTTTAATCTTATCAGGTGCAATACCGTAACGACGATCATGACCCTTGCGGTCAGTAACGTAAGAGATTAGATCCTCAGTAATCTGAGTGTCACCAGTGATTCTTGCAACTTCACTGATAATGCGCTTAACAATGTAAAGGTTGTTGCGCTCGTTATGACCGCCAACGTTATAAACCTCGCCCAGCTTGCCACCCTCAAGAACCATAGCAATTGCCTTGCAGTGGTCATCAACATAGAGCCAGTCACGAACATTGAGTCCGTCACCATAAACTGGAAGAGCCTTGTGTTCCAAGCAATTCTCGATCATTAAAGGAATGAGCTTCTCAGGGAACTGATAGGGGCCGTAATTGTTAGAGCAACGGGTAATTACTGCTGGGAATCCGTATGTATCATGCCAGGCCTTTACAAACATATCTGCAGAAGCCTTAGATGCAGAGTAAGGGCTATGAGGGCTCAGTGGTGTAGTCTCACGGAAGAACGCCTCTGGATCATCAAGTGGCAACGAGCCGTAGACTTCATCAGTAGAAACCTGCAGATATCTGTGGTCTCCGTAGGAGCCCTGGCCATCATTCCAGAAAGACTCTGCAACACTCAGAAGAGCGACAGTACCCATAACGTTAGTGTCAGCAAAGGCACCTGGATCTTCAATAGAACGGTCTACGTGACTCTCTGCTGCAAAGTTAACAACGTAATCAGGATGATAGGTCTCAAACAGCTGTGTCAGAGCCTCTTTATCCCTAATATCTACATGGGCAAAGGTATAGCGAGGATCTTGATCATATTCCGAGAGGTTCTCAAGGTTGCCTGCATACGTCAGAGCATCCACGTTCAAAATATGAATGTCCTGATTTCTTCTAAGCATATAGTGGATAAAGTTAGATCCAATAAATCCAGCTCCACCAGTTACCAAATAGGTCTTCACACTAACCTCTTTCTACCTTCGAAAGATATGTTGCAAGAGCCTCCTGCCAAGGCCTCATACAATTTCCAATGGTACTCTCAAGATGACCGTTTACCAAAGATGAATACGCAGGGCGAGAAGCACTTTCTGGGTGCATCTCTTTCCACTGAGCAGAGGTTACCCTGGAAACCTTACAGTCAAGATTGCTGCCAGCCATAATAGCTTCAGCAAAATCTGCCCATGAACATGTTCCTTCATTAGTTGCATGGTAGATGCCATAGTTCTCAGTAGCTGCAATGCACAAGATTGCGTGAGCTAGGTCATTTGCGCTGGTAGGATTACCCACCTGATCATCAACAACGCTAATCTCTGGATACTTTGCGCCGAGGGCTCGCATGGTTGCCACAAAGTTCTTACCAACATAGCCATAAAGCCATGCAGTTCTCACTACAAACGTTTGAGGATTTGCCGCAAGCGCAAGTCCCTCTCCCGCCAATTTGGAGCGCCCATACGCAGAAACAGGATAAGGAGCATCGTGCTCTGTACGAGGAGAGCTTTCTTTGCCACTAAAGACATAATCAGTAGATACTTGAACAAGCTTTGTCTGCGTAGTACTGCAAGCTCGTGCAAGATTCATAGGACCAAGTGCGTTTACCGCAAAGGCCATCTCAAAATTGCTTTCGCAGCCATCGACATTTGTTGCGGCCGCACAGTTAATAACAAGGTCATAACGATCATGCTGGTCAAACCATGTATTTACCGCGTCTGAACTGGTAATATCCAGTTCTTCTGCGTCAGTATAGTCAACATCTGGGTCAACAAACAGCTCTGGAATAGCCCCAATTTCAGAGATACCAGTTTCAAAAAGACGTTTGAGTTCATTGCCTAACTGACCATGAGAGCCAGTAATAAGAATCCGCATGTTACTCCCCTTTTTCAGAAGGAAGAATACGTCCCTCTGCAACACTCTTGAGGTGCTCACCATACGTAGATTTACCGTAGCGTTCTGCACACTCGATAAGTTTAGAGCTATCAATCCAACCGTTCTCAAAAGCAATTTCTTCTGGAACACTTACAGGCAGACCTTGCGCGGTCTCAACAGTACGAACAAAGGTAGATGCCTCAAAAAGAGACTCCATAGTTCCTGTATCCAGCCACGCAAAGCCACGACCAAGAGTAACAACATCAAGCGTGCCATCGTCAAGATAGAGTCGATTAAGGTCAGTAATCTCATACTCTCCACGAGCGCTTGGCTGAACCTGCTTTACCAGCTCAGTAACACGCTGATCGTAGAAATAAAGTCCGGTTACTGCGTAGTTAGATTTTGGATGAGCTGGCTTCTCCTCAATTGAAATAGCGTTGTAGTTCTTATCAAACTCAACAACGCCAAAACGCTCTGGATCATCAACGTGATAACCAAAAACTGTGGCACGACCAGCTGTTTGTGCCTGCTGAGCAGCTTTTCTCACAAGTCCTGAAAGGCCATTTCCAAAGAAGATGTTGTCTCCAAGAATCAAAGCTGCAGCGTCATCGCCAATAAACTCTTTACCAATAACAAAGGCCTGAGCAAGTCCATCAGGAGAAGGTTGCTCAGCATAACTGATGGAGATACCGAAGTCAGAGCCGTCACCCAAGAGCCTCTTAAAATTTGGCAGATCGCGTGGCGTGGAGATAACCAAAATATCTCTAATACCTGCAAGCATAAGCGTTGACAGCGGATAGTAAATCATTGGCTTGTCATAAACAGGTAAAAGCTGTTTAGATGTAACGGTTGTCAGCGGATAAAGCCTGGTACCGCTACCTCCTGCAAGAATAATGCCTTTCAAAATTACTCCCCATCAATCGGGCTTCCCGCTAAACACCGTTTAGGACGATATTGATATGTAATCTTACCAAAGTCTTACTCAACAGCGGTGATTCTATACAGTCTATAAGGTCCTTCTTGAAGAACAATCTCAAATCCAGGAATTTCATCAGTAATCTGTAAACCTGAGAAATAATAGCTTTGGTCTCCTAATAAAGCTGGATTTTCTAAATCTAACAACAGGACATATCTTGCACCAGTTTCTCGCACTGCCTGCTGAACCTCTGGATTACTAGCTACCTCATTAAGCCTTGTACGAATAATTACGCTTTGTGGCAGCTCTTCTGTTTCTACCTTCGCACGGTAGAAAATGTTCATGCCATAAAGCGAGTTTAGAACAAGAGAGCCATCGTAAGGATTATTAACTACCAGGTCATTACCAACAATCTGGAGAGCCTTTTTTACAAACTCATCCTCACTTGCCTTATAGGTTGTATGCTCACGAGGCTCAAAGACCTCATTGAGCCATATGATGCCATAACGGATTTCGCTATGCTCTTTTTTAGGTAAGCTTGCCAAGTTCCACGGACTCAAAAGTACGCAGCCCCATAACACCGCCACGATGCCCATAAGAATGCCAGAGTTCTTAATAAACATGCAGGGCTTACAGGTTGATTGATCTCCATTTGCAGAAATGGTACAAGCAGAATTCTCTGAGCTTGTTTTCTCGCCTTTGTTTCCTTTTTCTTTGACCGTCTTAATAACGTATTTAATCAAGTCAAATACAAGCGTGATGGATGTTTCCATGCCAATAATTGCAACAGGAACTGCTGCTATTGCTACCATCGCGGCGGTTCTTTCTGGATCGGTATACCAAAATCCCGAGAAAAACCTCTTAATAGGAATCACATCAGAAAGACTTGCTACATAAATGACGGCAGTCATGAGAAATACCAGAGTGAGCCAGCGACAATTCTTATTCATACAACAGCTCACAAATCCAAGCCAGAACGCAACGGCAAAAAGAATCTGTGGCAAATTCAAAAGCAAGCCAAAATTCAATACGGAAAGAACTGACTTAATTGGATCAAAATAAATTTCCCAGAGGAAATTAACTGTCGGTGCCATAAAACTTGAATTAAGCACAATAGTCCACATACCAATAGCGGAGCCAAGAGTTACGCACTCTAAACAAATCAATAGAATGATTTTCTTCGGTTTTGTTAATTCAAATTTCTTACTCAAATACTGAGCAAAACTTGGAAGCAAGTTGTAAAGAACAAATGGTAAAACAAAAATAGCCCACAAAAAATCTGCACTAGGATGGACCAATGCTAGTGCAATAATCCCCATAAAACATAAACAAAGTGTATGAATATTTACAGAAAATTTTTGAACGCTATGAGTTGATGAGCATACTTCTTTGCAGGATGTCTTCTCGTTAAAAGACAATATAAAGACTGCTGCAACAGTGGGGACAAGACAAAAGCCAGCTACATTAGGAAAGACTGCATGAACCGTAACCATTCGAATAGGAAAAGCCAATTGTGCAAATGCCGCAAATGCAGTCAGTAAACTAATAGTTAAATTTTTCTTTCCTATCACTTGAAGCAAAGCACAGACGCCCACTGGATATATAACCGCGACAAAAACAAACCAAACCACATTTTCTGTAAGTACCTCATTAAAGCCTGTAATTGCTGCAGTGACAGCTGCTAAAGAATGAAATAAAGTTGGATAAAAGCCCTCGTCAAAGAAGGGGGTCTGAAGCTCTGGTCTTGCTCCTGTATAAAAGGCAGCATGCAGCATAGAATAAATGCCCGACTGAACACTTCTTGTAATGTACGCCAGGTGCGCGTAGTTATCAGCGGACTGCAAGAACCAAGAGGGGTTTCTAATTGCTTTGTGGAAAATAACAAAGAATATTGCAGTAGAGATAGCAGCAGTCACTAAGAGAAAGACTCCGTTTAGAGAGTCCTTCTCGCCAAGGTTTACATGAGATTGATTTTCCTGGATGGGTCTGATTTTCTGAATAAGATACGAAAGCCCAGCAGCAATCAAGATAAAAAGACCAACGCCTCCCAAAAGCGGCGTTACACCTCTTAGACCCAAAGGATATATTGCAATTCCAGAAAAACCAATGAGGCAGACCGAGATAAGCGGAGCTACCACAAGGGATGTCATTCGTTTAGTGCCAATAGCGCGAGAAAAAAGATATCCCGGTACATAACAAAGAACCAGTACAACTGCTACTGCTAGAGCAAACTGTCTCCACATGTGTAAGCTTCCTTATTTGGTTGCCATTGTCGACTAGATGAGCTGAGCCCAGCGCTTCTTGCCTGCCTGGAGAAGAGCTCCCTCAAGAACTGATGGCTCAACCTTATAGGTCTTTGCTGGATGAGGCTGCTGGTTAATCTTGATACCACCGCCATCAATCAGACGACGAGCCTCACTGTTACTTGAAGCAATCTCTACTTCAACCAAAATCTTTGGCAGATAAATGAGACCGTCTTCATCTGCTTCAAGGGAAATGGCAAACTCTTTGACGTCGTCAGGAACCTCATTGTTCTTGAACTGAGCATCAAAAGCAGCCTGAGCCTTAAGGCCTTCTCCCTCACCGTGATAAAGGTCAACGATATTTCTACCAAGAGCACGTTTGAGCTGGTAAGGATCAGCAGTACCATCCTCAAAGCTCTTATCGATTGCATCAAGCTCATCAATAGAGAGCGTAGAGCAGAGACGATAGTACATTGGAATAATCTCGTCAGTAATAGACATGACCTTACCAAACATATCGTTTGGCTCGTCAGTCAGTCCAATGTAGTTGCCGTAAGACTTACTCATCTTCTTAGTGCCGTCAGTACCTACAAGCAAAGGCATAGTAAGCGCAATCTGAGGCTCCATGTCCATATCACGCATAAGATCGCGACCAGCAAGCAGGTTGAAAATCTGGTCGTTTCCGCCCATCTCTACATCTGCCTTGATAACAACAGAATCGTATGCCTGAAGAACTGGATAAATGAACTCGTGAAGCGCAATTGGCTGCTGATTATGATAGCGATTAGAGAAGTCTTCTCGCTCAAGAATACGAGCAATGGTGAACTTGCTCATAAGGCCAAGCATGGTCTCAAGATTCATAGGCTTAATCCAGTCACCGTTATGAACAACAGTGGTTCTTTCTGGATCAAGAATCTTCATAGCCTGGTTAACATAGGTCTCTGCGTTTGCATCCACCTGCTCTGCAGTGAGAGGAGGACGGGTAGAATCGCGTCCGGAAGGGTCTCCGATCAGCGCGGTGCCGCTACCAATAATCAAGGTGACATTATGGCCAAGGTCTTGGAACTGACGCATCTTGCGCAAAGGAACTGCGTGTCCCAGATGCAAATCAGGACTTGTTGGATCAACGCCAAGCTTAATATTAAGAGGGGTACCCTTCTTGAGTTTTTCTTTTAGACCATCCAAAGGAACAATCTGCATAGTTCCTGAAGTAATAACACGGAGCTGTTCTTCTACTGAAAGCACTCTGTATCCTCTCAACGCAAGCCTGTTAAACCATATAGTTACTGCTACAAATAGTATCAATCAAAAATGTTATCTATCAGAATACAACAGAGTTGTAACTCTTTATTCACTGAAACATAAATATCAGACTATAATAGTGAGAGCTATGACAAGGAGGCTCAATGGGTATTAGAACCCGTCGTGCACGTACACACGCAAATACACATGCCGTAGGTTTTGGCATTGCCGGATTCTTTGGCTTTATGGCTCTTCTCGCGCTTGCACTTGCTCTTTCTTTGGGTGCAGCTGTTTCTTCATGGCTCGAGGACCTGCCAGATTACAACTCTGCTGATGCCTACCTGGTAGCAGAGCCTACCCGCGTTTATGACTCTAAGGGCAACGACATTGCAGACTTCTATCTGCAGCAGCGCCGCTCAGTTACCTTGGATCAGATTTCTCCTTATGTTATTCAGGGCACCATTGATACTGAGGATAAGCGCTTCTATTCCCACAGCGGTATTGACCCCTGGGGTATTGTCCGCGCATCTGTTGGCTCGCTGTTTGGTGGCGGCGAAGGTGCTTCCACTATTACGCAGCAGCTTGTTCGTAACACTGTTCTTTCTAACGAGCAGTTTGAGCGCTCTTTGAAGCGTAAGGTCCGCGAGGCTTACATCTCTATTCAGATGGAGAAAAAGTTTACTAAAGACCAGATTCTTAATATGTACCTCAACACCATTTACTACGGTAATGGTGCTTACGGTATTGAAGCTGCAAGTATTATCTACTTTAACAAGCATGCAAGTGATTTGACTCTTGCTGAGGCTGCGACACTTGCTGGTCTTCCAAACGCACCTTCTGCCTATGATCCAACTGTCAATCCAGAGGCTGCAAGAGAAAGACGCAACACTGTTCTTGAGCGTATGCTTCGCGCAGGTGATATTACGCAAGAGCAATACGATGAGGCTGTTGCTGAGGACTTAGTGCTTAATCCTGGTACTTTGACCGATAACATTGGCCAGTTCCCTTACTGGACTGACTACATTCGTAGCCTGCTTCAGGAAGACTTTGATAACGACACTATTCTTCAGGGTGGATTGCGCGTTTACACTACGCTTGATCCTGACCTTCAGAAAGATGCTGATGAGGCTGCTACAAGGCGTATTGCTGAGCTTGGCAACCCTCGCCTGGGCGCTGCTTTGGTTTCTATTGATCCTCAAACTGGCTACATTAAAGCAATGGTTGGTGGACAGGACTACTCAAAGAGTCAGTACAACATTGCAACCAGTAGTAACCGTCAGATGGGCTCCAGTTTTAAGATGTATACGCTGGTAGCAGCCCTTTCTGAGGGTATGAACCCAGAGATTGTTCTTAACGGCAACTCCCCTATGCAAATTACGCCAACCTGGTTGGTCAGAAACGCTGGTAACTACAGCTACGGTGCAATTACACTGCGTCAAGGTACGGTTTACTCTTCCAACACTGTTTACGCACAGGTTGCTGAAGCTATTGGTATCGATAAGATCCTTCAGACGTGCTATGCCATGGGTATTCGCACTCAGCTACAGCCATACCTGTCTACCACTCTTGGTTCTCAGGGCGTAACCCCTATTGAGCAGTGCACCGCATTTGCAACCCTTGCTGCAGGCGGTGTTCGTCGTGATGCTGTTGCAATTACGCGCATTGAAGACCGTAATGGCAACGTTATCTACGAGCACAAGGACAACCCAGTTCAGGCAATTAGTCCTGCTGTTGCTGCAGCTGCTACCGATGTTCTGAGCGGCGTTCTTACCTCTGGTACTGGTCGCTATGCCTACAACCTGAAGACCTTCAACCAACCAGTTGCAGGTAAGACGGGTACTTCCGATAACTCCGAGGACCTTTGGTTCTGCGCCTATACCCCACAGCTTGCAACCGTAGCTTGGTGTGGATATCCAGATAGTCGTGACCCTGTTATTATCGGCGGCGGAGAGTCCTCTACCTTTGTTACTGCACAGTACGTATGGGCGTACTACATGAACGCAGCTCTCTCTGGCGTTGCTCGCGCTGAGTTCCCAAAGACCACTGAAACTATTGCTTACAAGCCTAATAGTTACTGGAAATTTGTTGGTGGCTCCGCTAATGCTAAGCAAAATGAGAAAGATGACGACGAAGAGGAAGAGGAGGAGACTACCGAGGAGGAGGAAGAGGACGATACCACCACTACTCCTACTACTCCTACCACTCCTACCACTCCGGCCACTCCTGGTACTGGTACTGGTACTGGTACGGGCACCGGAACAGGAACGGGCACTGGAACAGGAACTCCATAAACCTCTGGTTTATCTACAACAAAAAGGAGTCTGCACTAAGCAGGCTCCTTTTTCTTTTTGAATGAGGTGTGCTTTTGACGGGTTTCTC
>CAUVID010000015.1:0-20144 GCA_963551855.1 Lancefieldella parvula
GCGGAGACCTCCTGATGCCTCTGGTCAAGCCTGGTCAGCTCATCCCCGTTGATTCCGAGCACAGTGCCATCTTCCAGTGCCTTATTGGCGAGAACCCCGCTGATATCCAAAGGATTTGGCTTACCTGTTCTGGTGGTCCGTTCTTCGGATATTCTCGCGAGCAGCTCAAGCGCGTTTCTGCCGACGACGCCTTGGCACATCCAACCTGGAAGATGGGTGCCAAGATTACCATCGATTGCGCCACGCTCATGAATAAGGGCCTCGAGCTCATTGAGGCTCATCACCTCTTTGACACGCCCATGGATAAGCTTGAGGTGTTGGTACATCGCCAAAGCCGTATTCATTCTATGGTTGAGTTTATAGATGGATCTGTGAAGGCACAGCTCGGAGCCTCTGATATGAGACTGCCTATTCAGTTTGCGCTGAGCTATCCACATCGTTGGCCAGCAATTGCTCAGCCTGTTGTTTGGCAGGAACAATCGCCTATGACAGGCGACTATGCTGACGAGAAGACCTTTGGATGCCTAGCTCTTGCTCGTCATGCAGGAACTGTTGGAGGAACGCTTCCTTGCATCATGAATGCTGCTAATGAAGTTGCTAACCATGCATTTAGACGAGGAAGATGTTCATTTCTTGATATTGAGCGCATTGTTGCAGAGACTATGAATGCCTCTGAAGTTCAAAGGGTAGAAGACCTTCAACAATTGACGCTTGTAGACGCAGAGGCACGAGCTTTAGCCCGTTCTTTTGTGGGATAGGAATTTTGTGAATTTGTTAGCTATTCTTTCACCAATTTTTTGGGGACTCTTGGTCCTCTCGCTCCTTGTATTTGTTCACGAGGCTGGTCATTACGGTATGGCTCGCCTGTGTGGCGTCCGTGTTACTGAGTTCTTCTTGGGCATGCCGTTCAAGTACAAGCTTTCTCATAAGAGCAAAAAATACGGTACCGAGGTTGGTGTAACGCCACTTCTTTTTGGCGGCTATACGCGCATCTGCGGTATGGAAGGCGAGCTAGATGAGCTGCTTCCACAAGCTCTGATGAGCGTTCAAGAGGCGGGTTCACTTGAGGTTGGCGCTCTTGCAGCAAAACTTAACTGTGAGGATGAGCGCGCCTACAATCTGCTGTACACCCTTGCAGATTGGGGCTCCATTGAGCTTGTCAAAGAGTCAGATGAGCTAGCGCACACCACGTTTCAGACGCTTGCGCGAGACGCTGAGCTTCGCTGTGAGTATGATCGCGGCCACAACTTTGAGCTTGAAGGCTCTACAGCAGCAGGGGAGCCTCGTGTTCCACAGATGTCTGCTGATGATTTCTTTGCTCAAGAGAAGGCTCATACCTATGTTGGTGTAAATGTTCCCAAACGTTTGCTCATGATCTTGGGTGGACCTTTGGTCAACATTGCGCTGGCCTTTGTGTTGGTGGTTGGCTCTTTGATGTTTGTTGGCGTTCCTGCAGCTCAAAACAAGGCTCAGCTGGGCTCTGTTGAATCTGGATCCCTTGCTGCTATTTCAGGCCTTACTGCCGGAGACACTATTCTTACCTTTAACAAGGTAGAGGTACATACCTGGGAAGACCTTACTGCAGCTATCAAGAATGCAATGTCTGCAGGTGAAACAGATATTCCTGTCACCTATGATCGCGGTGGCATTCAGCTTCAAACTACCATTAAGCCTGCTTTACGTCCTGACGATAAGATCATCGGCGTGACACCTGTCATGACCACCTATCACTTCTCGTTTATTGACGCATCAGCTGCAGCTGTATCGTATGCCGCGCAGGTTGGTCAGTTTGCGCTCAGATTGCTCATCCCAACGCAGACCATGGAAGTTCTCAATCAGTCGTCTTCTGTTGTAGGGATTTCTGTAATGGCATCACAAGCTGCTGCAGAGGGTTTCTCGACCCTTATTATGCTGGTAGCAGCTATTTCCATGTCACTTGGATTCATGAATCTTTTACCTATTCCACCTCTTGACGGTGGAAAGATTCTGATTGAGGTAATTCAGGTGGTTATTAGAAAGCCTCTGTCTATCAAGGTTCAAAACATTTTGTCCTACATTGGACTGGCGTTTTTCCTGTTTGTCTTTGTTGTTGCACTGAGAAACGATATCCTTCATTTGCTGTTTAGGTAGCTGATTTTATGTCTGAGATTGCTCGCACAAAAACTCATCCCGTTATGGTCGGATCTGTCCAGGTTGGCGGAGGTGCTCCCGTTTCTGTTCAGTCCATGTGCACCACCAAAACTGATGATCCAGATGCTACGCTCCGCCAGATCAAGGGGCTTGCAGAGGCAGGGTGCGAGATTATTCGCGTAGCAATTCCTGACGCAAAAGCGCTTGATGGTTTCGAAGAGATTTGCAAATACTCTCCACTTCCTGTTGTCGCCGACATTCACTTTGACTATAAGCTGGCACTCGAAGCGGCAAAGCGAGGTGCTGCTGCGCTTCGTATTAACCCAGGAAACATTGGCTCTATGGAGCGCGTTGATGCTGTTATTGAGGCAGCTAAAGAGGCTCATATTCCCATTAGAATTGGCGTTAACGCAGGCTCTCTTGCTAAAGAATTTGATACAAGACAAGATATGACCCTTGTCGAGAAACTCGTTGCGTCGTCAAAGTCTTTTGTAGAGCATTTTTCTTCTCGCGGTTTTGACGACATTGTCTTGTCTGCAAAAGCTCACGATGTTCCCACTACGCTTGCGGTATATCGAGCGCTCTCCAAGGAGCTTCCACAGATTCCTCTGCATGTAGGCGTTACAGAAGCCGGCGCGTTAAGGCAGGGAACGGTAAAGAATTCTGCTGCGGTGGGCATTTTACTTGAGAGCGGTATTGGCGATACCATGCGTCTTTCTCTGACGGCCGATCCCGTAGAAGAAGTGCACGTAGCATGGGAACTTCTTGCAGCTCTTGGTATGCGTCGCATTAAACCAGAGCTGGTGAGTTGCCCCACCTGTGGCAGGTGTGGCGTTGACATGATTCCTATTGCAGAAGAAGTTACCAAACGCCTGGATGGCGTTCGTGCTCCAATTTCTGTAGCAGTCATGGGATGTGTTGTTAACGGTCCTGGTGAGGCTAGGGGCGTTGACCTTGGTGTAGCCTGTGGCAAAGGTCAAGCAGTGTTGTTTGAAAACGGCAATCCTATTAGAAAAGTTCCTGAAGATAAGATTGTTGATGAGTTATTCGCCGAAATTGAGAATCGTTTTGGCAAAAAATAAGTAAACTATACGTATTACTTCATATTGAAAGGAAACTACCTTGAAGCACTGGATGCGCATGTCTTCTTTGTATGCACCAACACTCAAAGAAGACCCAGCTGAGGCTGTACTTGCAAGTCACCGCCTGCTCCTTCGTGCTGGCATGATTAGAAAGACCGCTGCAGGTCTTTACTCTTATCTGCCACTTGCTTGGCGCTCTCTTTTAAAGATTGAGGCTATCATCCGCGATGAGATGGACGGTATTGGTGCTCAGGAGATTCTTGTTCCTATTATGACCCCCGCTGAGCTCTGGGAAGAGTCTGGTCGTTGGGATGTCTATGGTGATGAGCTCATGCGTATGCATGACCGCCATGATCGTCAGTTTGCTCTTGGCCCAACTCACGAGGAAACCTTCACAGACCTTATTAGAAATGAGCTCAAGAGCTATAAGCAGCTTCCTGTAACGCTCTATCAGATTCAGGATAAGTTCCGTGACGAGCGTCGTCCACGTTTTGGTCTTATGCGCGGCCGTGAGTTCATTATGAAAGACGGATATTCCTTCTCGGCAAATCAAGAGTCGCTGCAAGAGTGCTATGACCAGGAGAAGGTTGCTTACCAGAACGTTTGTGACCGCACTCGTCTTAAGGCTCTGCAGGTAGTTGCAGACTCTGGTCAGATTGGTGGAGACACCTCTGTTGAGTTTATGGCGCTGGCAGACGCTGGCGAAGCAAGCCTGGTCTACTGCGATTGCGGCTATGCTGCAGATACTGAGGCAGCTGCAGCAAAGATCAACGTAGAAGAGCGTGAGTCTGGCAAGATGTGTGAGATTCACACTCCTGGCATTGGCTCCATTGATGATGTTGCTGAGTTCCTTCACGTTTCACCAGCAGCAACTCGCAAGGCTCTTGCACTTGTTGACGGAAACGGTAAGCCAGTTGTGTGCTTTGTTCCAGGTACTCATGAGCTTAATGAGGTTAAAGCTGAGCACGTCTTTGGTGACTATCACATGATGACCGATGAAGAGCTTGAAGAGTATGGCCTCATCAAGGGCTTCATTGGACCTGTTGGTCTGCCTGAGGGCATTCGCGTTATTGGAGATCTCTCTCTTGAGGATACTCAGTGGTGGCTCTGCGGTGCTAACAAGGCAGACTATCACCTTGATCACGTTGAGCTTGGTCGTGACTTTGAGATTAACGAGTGGAAAGACCTTGTCACTTCTCAGGAGGGCGATATTTGTCCTGAGTGTGGTCTTCCTCTGCATGCTGCTCGCGGTATTGAGGTTGGCCAGGTCTTCCAGCTTGGCACCAAGTACTCTTCAGCTCTTAACGCCACCTTCACCGATGAAAACGGCGAGGATAAGCCTCTGGTTATGGGCTGCTATGGCATTGGTGTTTCCAGGCTGCTTGCTGCTGTTGTTGAGCAATACAATGACGAGAAGGGCATCAAGTGGCCAGTCTCTGTTGCTCCTTATGAGGTTTCTGTTCTTTGCCTTTCTGACAAAGACCCAGAGATTTGGGACGCAGCAGGTGCTGTAGCTGACGCTTGCGTTGCTGCTGGTCTTGAGACTGTTGTTGATGATCGTGCAGAGCGTCCTGGCGTTAAGTTTGCAGATGCAGATCTTATCGGTTTCCCATGGCAGGTTATTGTGGGCAAGAAGGGCGTTGCAAACGGCATCGCAGAAGTCAAAGAGCGTGCTACCGGCGAGCGCTTTGAGGTTGCCCTTGATGAGGTTGCCTCTTGGTTGGCAGAGAAGATTCTTCCAGAGCGCGAGCTTTAAAATATACAACCAATTAGAAAATTGTCGATAAAAACAGAGCTTTGGTTTGCTATAGTATTTTCCGCACCACGTTCGGGGAATTAGCTCAGCTGGGAGAGCGCATGACTGGCAGTCATGAGGTCAGGGGTTCGATCCCCCTATTCTCCACCACGCATTCTGGCGGCGGCATCAGTCGCCGCTTTTTTCTTACGGGCTCATGGCGCAACGGTTAGCGCAGGGGACTCATAATCCCTGGGTTGGGGGTTCAAATCCCTCTGGGCCCACCAAACACACATGTGGCGAGAAACCCCTTTGGTTTTCTCGCCATTTCTTTTACCGAAACACTCTACCGTTTAATGATTCGATTACTTAATTTATATAAAAGACGGGTACAATAGCCAAAGTGATATTTGATAGATAGGGGATATATGACTCCTGAGACTCGCAAAATGAAGCTCTTTAGTCTGGCGCTTTTGATTGGCGGACTTTTAGGTCTTGTTAATGTTGCGGTTCTTGTAATTGGTGCTGGTCCATCAATTGATTCCGCTCTTCTTTTGCTTGCAAGTATGATCTCGCTTCTAACTGGTGGTTATGCAGCTAGAGAGGCTAATGTACCTAATAGAGCTGTTGCTGCCTATCCAATGATTTTTGGATCATGCGTTGTATTAGCTGCTATTGTTGTTGGACAGTTGGTGCTTAAACCATCTGTTACCTTGCAGTTTATTGAGCTATTTGCACTTTTGGCAATGGCCAGCGCTATTACCCGAGGATCTCATAAAGTTAAAAAGTCTCTTGAGGCCAAGTAAATTATTTTGTTGACGTCGTTTTATTGTTCTAGCTCCTCTTGTGTACGTTTTTCTTTGTGAACTGACTTGTTGGGGGTTTGTATGGATCGTGGAACTAAGTTGATGATGGCGCTTTCCTCTATGCTTGGTGCGCTGGGCGTTGCCGGAATTGTCATCTTTGCCTTCTCAGTTGGCTATGGTCGTTTCTCTTCAAGCATGATTGTGCTTCTGCTGTGCAGCTTAATGGCAGTTTATTGCTGCTATATTCTGCAGAAATGCATCAGCTTGGCTAAAGACTTTGAGAAAACCCACGGTATTGTCCGTCTTGTAGCCGGCGTTGTACTCATTCTCTTTACTATCGAATGGGTCTTTGTTTCGCAGCTTGCTTCTCAGCCTATGGTAATTGCACCTATGATCCTTCAGCTTATCTTCCTGGGAATCATTCTTGTTCAGATGAACAAGGCTGTGTCTACGTATTCACCTTCAAAAAAGTCAAAAGCTAGAAATTAGCGTCATTGTTTGTTATTATTGCAAGTCGTTCGGGCGATTGGCTCAGGGGTAGAGCACTTCCTTCACACGGAAGGGGTCGCTGGTTCAAATCCAGCATCGCCCACCATAGAAATTTAAAGGCCTAGGTAACTGGGCCTTTTTTGTTAGTACTTAGTTACAGTAATGACTAATATTTATTGCCAAGCACACATATTAGAGCTTCCCTTATATACTTGAGCTCTAGGAAAGGGGAGATGTATGACAGATTCAACTAACAATTCCAGCACTCTTAATCCAGTCGAGCAGTTTGATATGTATGTTGCTCACGTTGGCATTAACGCAAGCAATGCGGACGAGGCAGAAAAGATTGCCAACCTGTTTACCGCTCTTATGGGACTTCCAACTATTGAGCAGCCACCCTCATTTTTTGCAGGGACCCTGGTAGAGGTCATGAAACAAAATGGCCGAGGCACAAAGGGTCATATTGGCTTCCATGTTAACAATATTCCTGCTGCCGAGAAGTACTTTGCAGGTCGTGGCTTTGAAATCGATGAGTCATCTAGAAGGCTTAATTCAGATGGCAGTACGTTTTTGGTCTATTTCAAAGACGAGATTGCTGGCTTTGCTATTCATCTCACCATGGATAAATAAGCCAACTTCATTAAATTGATTTACGATTATTTGGCGAGAAGATCTTTCAAGTAGAAGAGCCTTCTCGCTTTTTTGTGTGTGGATGGATAGGGAATAGCTATTTATAGGTGATTCTTATTGTTGATGATATGAAAATTTAATAAATTGCAATTTAGAATGCAGTTTATATTCATTTTAATGATATTTTCTTTTATCATTTGATTTAGATATTTGTAATCCTTTATGGATTTGGAAGGTTTGAAGTGAAAAAGTTCAAGTATGTAATAGCGTCGATTTTAGTTGCACTATGCTGCGTAATTGTCATTGGAGTTCCAAAGTTTGCGCTTGCAGAAGCAGCAGTTCAAAATCAGCTCACGGTTAATGTTACTGATGACTATTATGGTAAACCTGTTGATGGCGTAACAATTACCGTGACTAATACAGTTACCGGTACCAACGCTGCAACTATGATTACTAACCAAAACGGTAGAGCTCAGACTAGCCTTGCTAACGGAAGTTATAAGGTTGAGCAGACAACGTTTAAAGCTGGATATGTTATTGATCACACAGCTAAAAACGTGACTTTCTCCGCTCCTGCTGGTAGTAATGGCGATCCTCAGACCATTAACTTTGAAAATGTCCATATTATGGGCCAGCTTTATGTTGGTGCCGAGAAGAAGATATCAGGTAGTATTTGGGATTCAAATGCTATTACTGATATTCAATTTGACATTGAAGATGAATTTGGAAATAGAATTGCCTCAAATGTTCCAGGTGGACAAAGCGTCACCGTACCAGTAACAGGAAGCTATACGCTTATTCCAAAAAATTATCCCACTCGTTATGCATATAATACCGATGCTGTAATGGTTGATTCGGTCTTTGCATGTTCTCCAACCAGCAATAATGGCATGGTTCCTCTACATGCTGTAACGTTCCCTTATGATTCAGATACTCGTCTCTTCGAGCAAACAACTCGCGCAACAATTAAACTCCCAACTAGAATTGGTAATATTGTTGTAAGAGTTGTTGACCAATACGGAAACCCTATTGCTGGCGCAACTTTAAAGGCAACTCCTGCTTATGAAATAACTCCTGGAATTCCATCACCAGCATGTCCTCCTTCTATGGGTGGATTTAATACACCTGATCCAGCCTATTTAACTGGTTCTAGCGCTCCTCGTGCTATGACTCAGGACCCGTCAGCTCCCGGTGTCCCTTATACTCAGACAGGTGAGTTGAATAGGGATTCTGATGACAATTATCTGCTCACAACTGGGCCTGATGGCACCGTAATTATTCCGGATTATCTTGTTGAGAGAGAATCTACTATTACTCAGCTGACCACTCTTGATGGCTACACTATCGATGACCCTAATCCTCAGGTTGGTGAGATTACTGGCTCTAACGAAACAACCACGGTTACTTTTGTAAATCGTAGGCCAGAGCCACCTGCTCCAGAGCCACAGCCAGAACCTCAGCCAGAGCCACAGCCAGAGCCACAGCCTGAGCCAACTCCAGAGCCTACTCCTGAGCCTCAACCACAGACTCCGGAAAAGCCTAAGACTCCAAAGAAAAAGAAGGCTGTACTTCCAGACACTTCTGACATTTCTGGTGTCTCTTCTTTAATTGTTGGAATTACAGGTACATTAAGCTCTCTTGCTGGTGTCTCAATGTATCTGAGCAAGAAACGTTTCTAAGACTATAGGATTTATTGAATCTACTTCAAAATTTGCTTATGTCTATCAAGTGAACAACCTGTGCATTTAGTAATTTGAAAATGTATGGGGAGTTCACTTGATTTTTATAAGGTGAGTACAGATTTCCTCAGTTTTGCCAGTTAAAAATTTGAAATAATTGTGTTTAGTTTTGGATATTATCTTTAATTCAATGTCTAATTCCCTTACTATAGATAGAAGTGTTTACTTGTATGATTCGGTTTTAAGGAATTGAATTGAAACGATATAAAAACATTGTTCTTGCTGTTTTAGTTGCGCTGACACTTGTTGTATCAGTCATCGCTCCAAGAATTGCACTTGCAGACTCTAATGAGATTAGTGCTCTCGCTGTTGATAAATACACAGGTGAACCAATTGAGGGCGTACATGTTGTAATTTATCAAGGTGGTTCTACTATCGTGGCCGAGGGAGAAACAGACGCTGATGGTTACTTTAATCCTCATCTTCCTCTTCCTGACGGTGCTTATAGAGTTGAACAGACCACTTATAAAGATGGCTATGTTCATCAGGTCGACTCTGTTTCTTACGTTTTTGATGGCGCTACATATGGTTTAGGTGATGTGGTCACTGCTGAACTGAAGAACCAGCCAATTTTAGGCAATATTATTGTTAAAGTCGTTGACACAGATGGCAATCCTATTGCCGGTGCAACTCTTAAGGCTACTGCCGCAAACGTTGCTGGACCTCGTATCCCAACGCCTCCATTTACTCAGACCGGTATTCTCACCATGGAGGCTGACGGAAGCTACTCTCTTACAACTGGTGCAGATGGCTCTGTTGTAATTCCTAACCTTATGGGTAACACTTCCACTACCATCACACAGCTCACCACTATTGATGGTTACCAGATTGATACTACGGTTCGTGTTGGTCAGATCACTGGTACAAATACTACTGCCACAGTAACTTTTGTTGATCCTCGTATTCCTGCTCCAACGCCTGCACCAGATCCAACACCTGCTCCAGAGCCACAGCCTGAGCCAACTCCAGCACCAGAGCCTCAGCCACAACCAGAGGCTCCAAAGGCTAAGAAGGTTAAGAAGTCCGTTCTTCCAAATACCGGTGATAATGCGCTTACGCTACCTTTGATTATTGGCGTTGCTGGTGCAACTGTTGTTGTTGCTGGTGCTGCTCTTTTCCTTCATAAGAAGCGTCAATAAATCTTCATAAGCCTGGTTTCATTTACATAATTCACCACGTAAATCAAGTGAATGACTTATACTTATCCAGTTCAGATATGTATGAGGAGTTCACTTGATTGCTCTTGCGGATAAGATTTCTAAGTCATTTGGCGGCAGAGTCCTTTATTCAAACGCAACACTTCAGCTCAATGCAGGTGAGCGTTGGGCGTTAGTTGGTCCTAATGGTGCGGGTAAGACTACGCTTCTAAAGATCATCATGGGCCTAGAGTCTGCTGATGAGGGAACTGTTACCTTTGCAAAAGACGCTACTCTTGGATACCTTGAGCAAGAGACAGAGCTCATGGGAGATAGAACTGCCCTCAACGAGGTTATCGAATCTGCCCACGAGATTAAACAGTGGGAAAGAAAGGTTAACGACCTTTCAATCAAAATTGCCGAAACTCCCGAAGGTGCAACGCTCAATAAGTATCTTGAAGACTACGCTCATGCTATGGAGCGTTTCGAGCGTCTTGGTGGCTATGAACTAGAGAGTAGAGCTCGCCAGATTCTTGCGGGACTGGGTTTTCCCGTTGAAGACTTCGATAAGCCAGCTAAAGAGTTTTCGGGCGGCTGGCAGATGCGTATCTCTTTGTCTAAGCTGCTTCTGCGCCGTCCTGATGTTCTTCTTCTTGACGAGCCTACTAACCACTTGGACTTGGAATCTGTCCAGTGGCTTGAGAGGTTCTTATCGTCATATGACGGTACGGTTTTGCTGGTAAGTCACGATCGCTCGTTCATGGATGCCTGTGTAACGCACGTGGCGGCGCTTGAGAATCGTATGCTCGTAACCTATACCGGCAATTATTCCGGCTATCTTCATCAGCGAGAAGAAAATCTTGAGCAGCTCCGTGCTAAACGTGCAGCTCAAGAGCGCGACATTGCTCACATGGAAACCTTCATTGAGCGATTTAGGTATAAGCCTACCAAGGCAAAACAGGTTCAAGAGCGCGTGGCAAAGGTCGAGAAGATCCGTGAAGAACTGGTAGTTCTTCCAGAGCAATCTCATCACATGCATTTTAGGTTCCCAGAACCTCCTCGTACCGGAGATACCGTCATTTCTCTTGAGGGCGTGGCCAAATCGTATGAGGATAACTTTGTCTACGATAACGTTGACCTTAAGCTGTATCGCGGAGATCACGTTGCGCTTGTTGGCCCTAACGGTGCTGGTAAATCTACTCTTATGAAGCTTATTGCTGGTAAGCTTAAGCCAGATGCGGGACAGATTAGCCTGGGCCAAAACGTCACTGAAGCTTACTATGCACAGCACCAGCTTGAAGAGCTCAATCCTGCAAATACGGTACTTGCAGAGCTTGATACGGTGGCAGCGGGATGGACTACCTCTGAAGAGCGCAGATTGCTGGGTGCCTTCCTGTTCCACGGCGATGACGTGGAGAAACGCGTAAACGTACTTTCTGGTGGCGAGCGTGCTCGTCTAGCGCTTGCCAAGATGCTGGTTTCTCCAGATCCACTGTTGCTTCTGGACGAGCCAACTAACCACCTGGATATTGACTCTGTTGACGTTCTGGAGAAGGCACTTGTTGACTTCCCGGGAACTATCATCTTGATCAGCCACGATGAACACCTGGTCAGAGCTGTGGCTAACAAGGTTGTGGACGTTCGCGACCACAAGGTTACGGTCTATGACGGAGACTACGATTACTTCCTCTTTAAGCTTGCCGAGCTCCAAGCAGCAGCGCAGGGGGAGACGTCGAGCAAGACCGTGTCCTCGTATGGGACTTCGGGTGCAAGAGCGGTTAAGAGCGCTGGCCCAGAGGCAGGTCAAGCTGCAGGTTCTTCTCGCAATGTGAAGACTAAGGAGCAGAGAAGAGCTGAGGCTGAGGAGCGCAACCGTAGAAGTCGTGCGCTGAGGGAGACCAAGAAGCGCTTGGACGAGGTTGAAGCTGCACTTACTCCTGCTCATAAACGATACGATGAACTCATGACGCTTATGGCCGACGAGGCGCTCTATAACGATCCTCAAAAATTTGATGAGTGTATGGCTGAATACCAGGCACTTTCTAAGAAAATTCCCGCTCTTGAGGCTGAATGGTTGGAGCTTTCAGAAAAAATGGAAGCAGACATTGATGAGTAGGTAGTTTTGCCAATCTTGGGTAAAATTGTCTTGTACCTACTGTCTTGTAACTAACGTTATGTTCTTGAGAGTCTTTGTTTGTACGTGCCTGTCTGTGTGTCTTTGCAGATGTTGAGATAAGGATTGTTGTGCCAACTGCTTTAACATCAGTTCCATCGCTTTTGACAACGCTCGCTGAATTTGCACTGGTAATCTTTGCCATTGTGGTTCACGAGGTTGCGCATGGCTTTGTGGCATACAAGTGCGGAGATCCTACCGCTAAAATGTCTGGCCGTTTGACGCTCAATCCACTGGCACACATTGACTTGTTCGGTACGGTTCTTTTGCCGTTTATGTTGGTACTGATGGGTGGTCCTAGCTTTGGTTACGCAAAGCCCGTTCCCTATAACCCCAACTACCTCAAAGATCGTCGTCGTGACGAGATTCTTGTAGCACTCGCAGGCCCAGCGTCTAACATTTTGCAGGCGTTTCTCGGCGCACTCTTATTGCGTTTGCTCAACGCATTAGCAGTTGCATTTGGTGCGGCATATAATCCGCTGGTAATGTACTACGTTTCTTCGCTGGTAATCTTCTATATCCAGATCAACGTAAGCTTGGCGGTCTTTAACATGCTGCCAATTCCGCCTTTAGACGGCTCTAAGCTGCTGTTATATTTTCTTGGCGAGAAAAACCGTCAAAAGTTCTATGCCATCGAGCCTTACTGTATGATTGCTGTAGTGGGACTCATGTTCTTTGCGCCTGGCTTTTTCTCGTCCATTATTGGGGGCATTTCTAACGTCATTTTGAGCCTGCTTGCGAGAATCATCTAATGTCGTACAAAGTAAACACTGCAACATATTCTGGTCCGTTTGACCTGCTCCTTCAGCTGGTAAGTAGGCAAAAAGTTGCTATTGGCTCTATTTCTATCTCTGAGGTTGCTGATCAGTACCTGGCAGAAGTTGACGCCATGGAAGAGCTTGACCTAGACGTTGCCAGTGACTTTGTCCTTGTTGCGTCAACGCTTTTGGACATGAAAGCTCATGCCTTAGTGCCTCAAGACGTTTCACTCAAAAGCTCATACGATGAAGATGAGTATGATGACGAGCTGGACGGGCTTTCTCCTGATGAGGCGCGAGAAGTTCTTATTGCTCGCCTTATTGCCTATAAGCAATTTAGAAATGCTGGTGCTGCGCTAGGCAGTCGCATGGAGGCGGAATCATACATGTTCCCGCGCTCAGTGGGTCCAGATCCTGATTTCTTGAACCTCATGCCAGACTATCTAGAAGGCATTACGCTGAGGAGCCTTGCAGTCATCTGTGCGGACATTGACTCAAAACGTGAGACATTCTTGCTTGAGGCAGAACATGTGGCCCCAAAAAGGCTTCCAGTAGCTCTAACGGTTGCTTCAGTGGATCGTCTCACGCGGTCCAAGGGCAAAGTGACCTTCTCTGAGCTTCTAGACGGTCAGGATACGCCAGAGATTGTGGTTGCAAACTTCTTGGCTGTGCTTGAACTCTTTAAGCGCGGTCTTGTTCGCGTTCAGCAAGATGTCATTTTTGGCGAAATTGAAATTGAGCACATAGAGGGCGCTGATTCATACCAGCTTGATGAATCGGTGCTTTTGGAACTAGAAGAGCTTTCTGGTGATGAGCCAGATCTTGAGGGATTTAACTTGTCTCAAAACGCACTTCAAGATGTCCAGCAGACACTTTTATCGCTCACTCATACGCCCGATGAAGTACAGGAAGAGGCGGAATAACTTATGGCAGAAGAGCTTACCTATTTAGATTCCGAGTCGCTTAAAGGCGCTCTAGAATCGCTGCTTTTAGTTGCAACTGATGCTATTACCACGGCTGACTTTGCCAAGGTCACCAATGCAGCTCCCGCCGAGGTAGCTGAAGCTCTCAAAGAACTTGCAGAGGAGTACACGCGCTGTAACAGGGGCTTTCAGCTTAGAGAGGTAGCTGGCGGTTGGCGCCTCTTTACGCACCCCGCTCACCATCAGCTTGTTAGCGACTTTGTCCTTTCTTGGGACACACGCCGTCTTTCGCAGGCAGCTCTTGAGACGCTGGCAGTTATTGCCTATCACCAGCCCGTAACTCGTGAAGGCGTCCGCGCTATCCGTGGCGTTAACTCTGACGGCGTTATCTCTTCACTTCGCGAGAAAAACCTTGTTCGTGAAGTGGGCAAAGAGGCAGATAGGGGACAAGCCATTCTTTATGGCACTACTGCACTTTTCTTAGAGCGCTTTGGTCTCAAGTCTTTGCGAGAGCTGCCACCACTGGAAGACTTTGCCCCTGATGAGGAGTCCAAGCAGTTTATTCGCGAGAGACTCTCTGGTAGAAGCTTTACTTCAACGCTTGAAGAGGCCGCAGAAGACATTGATGATGAGCGCTCCCTTTTAGGCGACGACTACGATACGCAAGAGGAAGCATAAGCCGTGGCAGAAGAGCGCATTGTTCCCATGCGTCTGCAGCGCTTCTTGGCGCGCGCAGGAGTAGCTAGTCGCCGTGGCTCCGAGCGTCTGATGACCTCTGGCCGCGTCACAGTAAACGGCCGGGTAGTCACTGAGCTTGGCAGCAAGGTTGATCCGCTGGTAGACGTTGTTGCAATTGATGGCGTTGTCTGTTCAATTGCCGAGAAACCCGTCTACTTGATGCTCAACAAACCTGCAGGGTACTTGACTACTATGAAAGACCCTCAGGGTAGACCAACCATTGTGAACATGGTTCCCACTGACAAATACTCCGGACTTTTTCCTGTTGGACGACTTGATATGGATACCACAGGCCTTCTGTTCTTTACTACCGATGGTCAGATGGCACAAGAGCTCCTGCATCCTTCAAAGCATGTATGGAAGCACTATGTTGCCCATGTAGTAGGAACGCCTACAGAAGAGCAGCTCAATCGTCTCCGTGAGGGTATTGAACTTGAAGATGGACCTGCGGCTCCAGCAGAGGTAGAGATAATCTCTAACAACGCCAAGATGAAGGCCCTTCTCGCCCCACAGGGTTTAGGAAAAACCGGTGGAGGAGAGCCAAACGCCTTGGTGAGCGTCACTATTAGAGAGGGCAGAAAGCATCAGGTCAAGAAGATGCTTCTGGCCATTCACCACAGGGTTCTTGCGCTCCACAGAGATACGTTTGGTCCGCTGCACTTAACAGGCGTAAAAGAAGGCGAGTGGAGGCTTCTTACAGAGGAGGAAGTTGCTGCTCTGGAGCGCACTATTGGCAGAGAGCCGGGCGCTTCTCCCATCATGCCTTTAAACGTCAACAAGTAACTACTAGTCGCACGATTACAGAGCGTACGTTACATACCTACGACCCGCCCAGAGAGGAGACATAATGCAGCCATTTGAAGTTCCAGCTCAGGCTCATCGCATTTTGTTTATGCGCCATCCAGAAAGCGTGGCTAATACCCAGCGTTTTTTTAGCGGTAGAAGAGACGTTGAGCTCACCGAGCATGGCGTTGAACAGCGAGAACACGCCGTTCGCGCGCTTGTTGCATTTCATCCAGATAGAATTTGGACCTCTCCTTTATCTCGCTGCAAAGACATGGCCCAGATGGCTGCAGACGAGCTTGGTATTTCCTGCGAGGTAAAAGATGATCTTGCAGAGATGGATTTTGGCATTCTGGAGAGCAAACGTTTTGCTGATGCAGAAGAGATTTTAAAGCCGTACGGTCTCACGTTTCCCTGGGCTTCAGATGAAAACGGTCACTCCATTCCTGCTCCAGAAGCCGAGTCATATGAGCAGGTAAGAAGCAGGTGCCGCAACATTCTTAACGAGTTCTCCAACCTTTCTGGGCGTACGGTTTGCATTTCTCACGGCGGCTATCTGCGCTCTATGATGGCGGAAATTTTTGGCATCCCGGGCAGTTCGAGCTGGAATGTACATCTTGCAAATGTCTCTTCAATCTTCTTTACTAGTACAGGCGGTTCTGATTTCAAGCTTGGTGGATTTAACCTTGATCCAGAAGAGGTTATTCGTCGTTCCACTGAGCCAAGTTTTTACGATTTTCGTGACATTTGGGGTGTCACCGAGGGGGATAAGTAATGATTGTTGCTATTGACGGCCCAGCAGGCTCCGGAAAGTCTACGGTTGCTCGCGCACTTTCTGATCGCCTGGATCTGATTTTTCTTGATACGGGCGCAATGTATCGCTCAGTAACCGTAGAATGCCTGCGTCAGGGCATTGATATGACTGATACCGAGAAAATCATTCAGGTTGCACGCAGCATTAGCATCTCGTTTGGTAACTCCGTAAACGGCCAGACCGTCTTCGCAAACGGCTCAAACGTTACGGCAGAGATTCGTACCCCAGAGGTAGACAGAAACGTCAGTGCTGTTGCAGCTATTCCTGAGGTCCGCGAGGCTATGGTTACGCTTCAGCGTCGTGCTGGCGAGAATGGCGATGTAGTCGCAGAAGGCCGCGACATTGGCACCGTGGTATTCCCCGAGGCAGATGTAAAGGTTTTCTTGACCGCTGATCCTGCAGCACGTGCTCACCGTCGCGCCGTTCAGCGACAGGGTGGAGACGCAGCTACTGGTAATGATGCAAAGGTAGATGCCAAGAGCGAGGAGAAGATCCTCGAAGACATTAAGGCTCGCGATAAGGCTGATTCTGAGCGTAAGGCAGCACCACTTCGTGCAGCAGATGATGCTCACCATATTGATTCTTCAACACTTTCTGTCGAAGAGGTTATTGCAGCTATTATTGCCCTCCATCCTGGGCTCGGCAAAAGAGATGCCCGCAACCACAGGGCTTCTCGCCAGGGAAATGGATCAGAGAGCAGCTCTTCTGATGACGGGAAGTCTCACACGGAAGAGCCTAAGCGCTCCGAGAAAAAGTCTTCTATAGCAGCGGCATCTAAGCGTTTGCGCCCTTTTGGCGGAAACTCATTTGACGATTATTACGATACCGCGCTTGCTGATTTTCCAGCTCCAGCCAAGTTCTTTAAGTGGCTGGCAATCAGTGTGCTTGGACTGATTACAAAAATCTGGTTTAGATGGCGCTGGGACAATGACCAGCTCTTTGTTGGCGATAAGACCCCTCGTGTGCTTATTATGAACCATCCAACGTTCTTAGATCCCATTGTTACGGTTGTCCATTTGTTTGCGCATGGGATTCCTGTTCGCACCATCTACAAGAGTGAGTTCAACAAGTTCAAGCCACTTCAGTGGGCGCTTACTCGACTTGGTGGTATCCCAGTAGATCGCGGAACTGCTGACATGAAGGCAATTCGTCGCGCAACTACGGCTCTTTCAAGAGGAGAAATGCTTCTCATTTATCCTGAGGGTACCAGAGTCAGAAGCAACACTGAGCGTGGAGAAACCCACGGTGGCTTTGCGCTTATTGCACAGCTTGCCAAGGTAGATGTTCAGCCATTAGCAATTATTGGTGCCCTTGATATTAAGAAAAAAGGCTCACCTCTGGTTAAGCCTGTTAAGGTGTATCTTCGCGCAGGTCAGAAGGTCTCTTTTAGTGATCTGACTTCTACAAAGCGTAAAGATCAGGCAAAAGAGATGGAAGAGATGGCCATGGAGCGGGTATACGAACTGAGAGATGCAATGCTCAAAGAGCATCCCGGAAGGAATTAGTTCGTGCCTACTATTAGAATTGCTGACGAAGCAGGCGCTTGTTACGGCGTAGAAAGAGCACTTCAGATGGTCCAGCAGGCCGTCAAAGATGCTCATGCTCCCGTACGCACGCTTGGTCCGCTTATCCATAATCCTCGCGTTGTCACGTCCCTTAAAGACCAGGGCGTAGAGGTAGTTGATTCTGCCTCTGCGGCTAAAGGAAGTGCGCTATTGTTGCGCACCCATGGCGTAACTCCCCAAGAGGAGCAGATTGCCAAGGACGGCTGTGTTGACGTACTTGACGCAACCTGTCCGTTTGTGAAGAAGGCCCACGGAGCCGCAGAACTTCTCGCCAAGCAGGGCTATGCCGTGTACGTGGTAGGAGAGTCCGGACATCCCGAGGTAGAGGCCACACTGGCGCACGTGCAAGGATCTGTGGCCATAGACTCCGTGGAACAGGTTGCCGCTCAGGCAGATGCCATGAGAGCTGCAAAGAAGGTTGGTTTGGTAGTTCAGACCACCATGAGCGCTGCTAAGCTCTCTGAGGTGGTTAATGCGGTGCTTCCGCTTGTTGATGAGCTTCGCGTCATGAATACCATCTGCGAGGCTACTGCAGGCCACCAGGACTCGTGTATGAGGCTTGCAAAAGAGTCTGACGTTATGATTATTATTGGCGGCAGAATTTCTGCAAATACTACTCGTTTGGCAGAGATTTCTAAGCTCTATTGCCCCGCAACCTACCACATTGAAGGCGCTGATGAGCTAGAGGCTTCTTGGTTTGAAGGTGCGGAGCATATTGGTATTACCGCAGGAGCTTCTACACCAGAAGCTCACATCAACGCAGTTAAATCAGCCATTGAACAAATTGTAGGCGCCTAACATGGAACAGCGCGCAGACTACGGAAACACAAAATCTGGTGGACTTGGCGCACTGATTGAGTCCGTTGAAGAGGGTAGTCCTGCGTGGAAGGCTGGCCTTGAGCCAGGCATGATTATCGAGAAGGTCAATGGTGTAGTGCCAAAAGACCTGATTGATTGGCGCTGGGAAGCCGACGGCTCCCTCTGTGAGCTTGAGGTTTCTGTACCTGGAGATGATGAGCTCTACGAGTGCGTGCTTGAGCGTGAATCCGGAGAAGACTGGGGCGTTGACTTTGTTGACGTGCTCTTTGACGGCATCAAGACCTGCGTAAACGCTTGTCAGTTCTGCTTTATGGCTATGCTGCCAGAAGATATGCGCCCCTCGCTTTCTATTAGAGATGACGATTATCGCCTGAGTTTCTTGCAGGGCAATTTTGTTACGCTCACTAACCTCACCGATGAGGACGTTGAGCGCATTATTTCCCATAAGCTTGAGCCTATGAATGTCTCGCTCCATGCAATTTCACCTGACGTTCGTCGGAATCTTATTGGTGCTCGTGCTGCTAGGGGCATTGAAGTTCTCGAGAAGCTCATGGACGCCGGGATTGAGATTCATGGCCAGATTGTTCTGTGTCCTAATATCAACGACGGCGAAGAGCTTGATAAAACACTTGACTGGGTAGAGGCTCACCAGCAGATTACCTCTCTGGCCATTGTTCCGCTTGGTTATACCAAAGACTCTAAGCGCTTTACGCATTCGTATTCTGATGATGTTGAGCTCTCCCGTTCTGTTGTCAAAATTGTTGAGCCCTATCAGGAGCGAGCCCGTGCCTCTTTGGGCATTACACGCTTCCAGCTCTCTGACGAGTTCTATGTAGACGCTCAGCTACCCATTCCACCTGCATATACCTACGACGGATATCCTCAGTTCTATGACGGTATTGGCATGCTCAGAAGCTTCCTCGATGAGGCTGAAGAAGTCTGTAGCACTATGCGTACCGCTCTTGACGAGGCAGATACCTATCTTTCTGCTCGTTCTCGCAAGATTTTGCTGATTGTAGGAGAAGCTGCTCAGCAAACCATCCAGACCTTCTGTGACGACTGGTCAGCTAACGGCAATGTTTCTACTTTTGCCGTGCGTAACGATTTCTTTGGCGGAGACGTTAATGTCACAGGACTTATCTGCGCCGTTGATCTTCTCGCCCAGGTACCAGAGGACCTCACAGACATTTTGGTAGTGCTTCCAGAGGTCATGTTCAACTTTGACAAAGTCACCCTTGATGGTATGTCGCTGGCCGATTTAACTGCGCAACTAGAGGCTCGTGGCGCAAAAGTAATCATGTCAATTCCTGGTCCCACAAACATCGCTGAGTCGTGTATTAAGGCGCTCAAAGAGTGGGATTAGCCACATATTGCTGGTATCATTGAAATAACTGAATGAAAGGTGAGACATGGCTAAGCCCATTGTTGCTATTGTTGGACGTCCAAATGTTGGTAAGTCCACGCTGGTAAATAGAATTGCCGAGAAACGCGACGCAATTGTGCACGAGTCCAGGGGAGTAACCCGTGACCGCTCGTATCACGACGCTGACTGGAACGGTCGTGAGTTCAAACTTATTGACACTGGCGGTATTGAGTCAATCAAGTCACAAGATCGCTTTGCTCCACACATTCGTGAACAGGCACTTCTTGCATGCGAAGAAGCAGACGTTATTGTCTTTGTGGTAGATGGCACCACTGGTGTTACTGACGAAGACGAAGAGGTTGCTCGCATTGTTCGCAAGAGCACCAAGCCTGTGTTCTTGGTTGTCAACAAGAAAGATAACCCTGCAACTGAGCAGGACGGTCTTTGGGACTTCTACGCAC
>CAUVID010000016.1:0-18899 GCA_963551855.1 Lancefieldella parvula
CGTTTCTTGGAATAAGTGTCTTGAATACCTTGTTACCAAAGTAGTTAGATACTTCGTTAACTACCTGCTTAGATAGGGAAGTTCTGCTATCAAACATGGTCATTACTACGCCAAAGATTTCAAGATCTGGATTAAGCTGTTTTTGCACCATCTTCATTGATTCAACAATCTTGGTAACGCCTTCTAGTGCATAATACTCGCACTGAATTGGGATAAGTATGCTATTTGCGGCAACTAATGCGTTAATTGTTAGAAGTCCTAATGATGGTGGGCAATCAATCAAAATATAGTCAAAATACTCTTTAACCTGGTCGATTGCTCTTTTTAAAATGTTTTCTCTTGAGTCAACGGAGACAAGTTCAATTTCAGCACCGGCAAGTTGAATGGTTGCTGGTGCAATAGTTACGTATTTCTGAACTGTTTGCTGCAATACCTCTTCGATTGGCGTTTCATTGAGAATTACGTCATAAATATCAGCTTCAAGTTCCTCTTTATCAATTCCAAAACCACTTGTCGCATTTCCTTGTGGATCAAAATCGATAATGAGAACTTTCTTCTTTGTTTCACCTAATGCAGCCGCAAGATTAATTACGGTAGTTGATTTTCCAACTCCGCCTTTTTGATTAATTACTGCCAGAACTTTAGGATCTCTATCTTGAAATCCCCTCGAAAGGTCTTTGTAGCTCATTTATCCTCCGTTTGACCAAGTTTATTTAATAATACAGAATGTTTCACGTGAAACATTCCACAATTACCCTCTTCTTGCAACAAACGGATTTGATTTAGCCGTTCCGGTTTTTCTTGGTAATTTAATTTTGCTCTTTGTAACTTTTTTGTATAAAAGAATTTCTCGATGGCCAAGATTGTTTGGTAACTCAAATGTTTCACGTGAAACATTATCGTATCCAAAAATTTTGGCTGCTTGAGAGGCGTCCTGAAGCTCTATCTCATCAACATTGGCCTTCATTACTATAAGAGTGCCTTGAGGGGCTAAGAAAGGCTCTGCGTACTCCAAAAGAATATTTGTCTTTGCAACAGCTCTAAAAGTCACAAAATCAAACTTCTGTTTATAACTATTTGGAATTTCTTCTGCACGAAGCTTCTCAGCCCTAACTCTTTCATTTAGAGCAATCTCATCAATCATTGACTGAACAGCATTGATCTTTTTTCCAATAGAGTCGACCAACAACGTTTTATTTTCACTCATGATTGCAAGAGGCAGTCCAGGAAAACCTCCTCCGGTACCAATATCGATATAGTTGTGAGTACCAGATAAAAACTCATTACACACTTTGAGTGGTAACAGAGAATCAAGAATATGGAGTACTAGCGCGTCATCAACTGAAGTAATTCTTGTGAGGTTCAGATTCTTATTTATCTCAATTAGTAGTTCAATATGTTTCAGAAGCTGTCTTCTTTGGTGCTCTGTTGAATCGATTCCATAGTTAAGGAGAAGTTCCTTCAGTACATTCTCTTTTGAATTATATAAGGACTTATTTGATTCAAACATTGCATCTCCTGTGACAAAACTTCTTGTAACAAGAAGAATTGTCACAAAAAAAGAGGAAGGCGTAAACCTTCCTCATCAAATTACTAAAGCTTGTTAGAGGTTCTTAGCTATTGATAGCGGTTACCACAACACGACGATATGGATCATCGCCCTCAGAGTGTGTAGTAACCTCAAGGTTGTCCCTCAGTGCGATATGAATGATGCGACGCTCATAGCCACTCATTGGAGCAAGAGAGACCTTACCAATCTTCTTTGCACGAGCAGCAGCAGAGAGTGCCATCTCCTGAAGCTTATTACGGCGGCGGCTCTTGTAGCTTTCAACATCAACAGATACTGGATAGTGGAAGTGAAGCTTAGCGCTCATAAGAGAAGAGAGAACCATCTGAAGAGCCTCAAGCGTATTACCATGACGACCAATGAGAATTGCAAGATCGCCGCCGGTTACGTCAAGAATAAGTTCTCCATCTTCACCGTCATACTCATCAATTGCACAGCTATTCTCACCAAAGAAGGAGAGGAGCTCTCTTAGATAAAAGACAGCAGTATCAGCGATCTTATTCATCTCAGCATCAGTAAGCTGAATTCCAGCTTCAAAATGCTCTCGAATTGAAGCAAACTCGTCTTGTGAATCAACGACAGGAGACTCATTAAGAGCGTTTGGCTCAGAAACGAAAGTCTCATCCTCCATGTCGTCCTCCAGTCAATATAAAAAGTTTAACTATTAATCTACCGTAACAAATTCTGTAAACAAAAGTTATTTTGTTTAACCCCAGCTATTAAGCCTTTTTGTGAGGGCGTGGCTTCTTTTCTTTTCTCACCACGTCAACCTCGATTGGCTTATTAGCCATCTGAGCCTCAGCCTTAAGCTTCTCTTTTTCCATAATGCGCTTGGTAATAAGCTGCTGCTGAGCAAGCTGCCAAATACCAGAAGTAACGTAGTAGAGAAGAACAGCTGCTGGCACAGTCCAACCAAACCAGAGCATCATGAGGGTCATCATGCCACCCATCATGTACTGCTGGGTACGCTGTTCACCAGAGCTTGTACGAGCATTTACTGCCATAGAAAGGAAGGTTGTAAGACCAAATAGAAGAACAAAAATAATGTAAGGGATAGCAGCAACAAGGCCATCAACAGCAAAAATGTCAGACGTTGCTCGTGCGATAGAAGGAAGAATGTTGTAGAAACGAGAATCTACTGGAACCATCTTTGCAACGGTAAAGAGTGCAATAAAGATAGGGGACTGCAGAAGCAAAGGAAGACAACCACCGAGTGGGTTGAAGTTAATCTCTGCGTAAAGCTTACGCATTTCTTCGTTCTGTCTTACTGGATCATCAGCATAGCGCTCCTGGATTTCTTTGAGCTTTGGCTGAACAACGCTCATACGAGCCATAGAGGCCGTCTGCTTGTTGGTCATTGGAACCAGGATAATACGGATGATGATGGTAAGCAGGATAACTGCCATACCCCAGTCTCCCGAGAATGATTGAAGTCCCGCTAAGACTGTGTATAGAAAGTTAACAATCCAATCCCACATATTTCCTCCGGTGCGTTCCTTTACGGAACGGGATCGTATCCTCCCTTATGAAAAGGGTGACAGCGAGCAATACGCTTAAGAGCAAGCCAACTTCCCTTTTTAACACCATACTTTTGTATGGCCTGAACTGCATATTCGGAGCAAGTGGGCCGATAAATACAGTGAGGCTTAAAAAGGGGAGAAATGTTTCTTTGATAGAAACGAATAGCACCCAGGAACAAGTTTGCGAGAAAAGATTTTTGTCTTTTCTCGCTCATTTGACCCCTGTCTTTCTTAACAAAGCATCCAAAGAAACGCTTATATCAGCAGGATTAGTGCTGTGTGTATCTTTAGTCGCAAAGAGAATAATGCCGTATCCCTCAACAGGTAAACCACTCTTTCGAGCTGCTTCGCGCAGAACGCGTTTACACCTGTTTCTAAATACGGCGTTACCTAATCTTTTTGGAGCTACAAAGGCTACCTCGGAAGGATGTGCCTCAGTGGATGGTGCTACTCGTATACGAAGAACAGAACTTTGAGCCCTCTTCCCCGCAGAGAAGACCCTTTCAAACTCTGAACGAGATTTAATGGTCTTCACAGAAACATTCCTTAGACGGTGAGGCGCTTACGGCCCTTAAGGCGGCGACGAGCGAGAACGGCACGACCATTCTTAGTTGCCATACGTGCACGGAAACCGTGGGTAGTTGCGCGCTTGCGCTTATTTGGCTGGTAGGTACGCTTCATAGCTATTTCCTCCCGAACGGGTACAGTATCGATTAAAAAGCCTACAGATTGTACTCGCGTTTATGGGTACCTGTCAAATTTTCTACGCAAATACCTCAACTTTTTCTCTTTTTTATTCAAAAACCTAGCGAGAAAACCTTTCATTTTGAAAATTTCACTTGAGATAAGTGAAGAAATTTGTTGAAAGGAATATTTCTGCAAGCTGAAATATGTCCGTTAAATGCTACTATCATTCAGTATGTCTTTCACAAAGATATAAAGTTATCTACAGATGTTTAACACTTGTTGAAAACTTTCATTCATCGTGAAAGAAAACGAAAAGTTTTCTTCATTTGTTTAACAATTGTTGAAAAGGAGGTGTCATGGCAAGAGATTTCTTTCCTTTTGTTGAGGAAAACACAAACCAGAATGAAAAAGACGCTGGTTCTGATAATTCTCTCACCGTCCGTTATGCTGCACGTATTGCAGTGTATGACGATAAAGCCGCAGCACCTCGTGTTGTTCTCGTAGAACCAAAAGACGTTCGATCTTATCTTGATGAAATTGCAGCTACCGTTAACCAGCTTGCTCACGAGCAGGGTGGAAAAATTCCTTTTATGGTTATGCGTGAAATTGTGGAAAATTTCATTCACGCTCGATTTGTAGCTCCTACAATTTCAATCATGGATAACGGAAATACCATTAGGTTTTCAGACCAGGGACCTGGTATTAAAGAAAAAAATCGGGCTCTTGAGTTTGGTACTTCTTCTGCAACAGAAGAGATGAAATCGTTTATTAGAGGCGTTGGTTTTGGCCTTCCTTATGCTCAACAATACATGGTTGAGAAGGGTGGAAGTCTTACCCTCGAAGACAATATCTCTGGCGGAACCATTGTTACCTTGTCAACACGCCGCTCTAAAGATGCGCATATTCAGACGCTTCCATCTCAAGAAGAAGCTGAAGAATTACCTGTAAATCAGAACAAACAGACGATTTCACATGCTCCACAAGCAGTATTTCATCAGACAGCTACACAGCTTCCTAATCTGGTACTTACAGATCGAGCAAAACAAGTTCTTCAATATCTCTCTGAACATGAATGGGTTGGAGCAACAGAGCTCAATAGTACCTTTGGACTTTCTACACCAACCTGGTCAAGAGAGTTAAAATCCCTGGTAAACATAGGAATAATTGGAAAAGTTGGGCAAAAATATAAGCTCACTACTATTGGAGAAACCCTCCTTTCATAGAGTTTCTCAACATTATTCGCTGAAAGTTATCAACATTCCTCTATACTAGGTGTCCCAATTTTCAACATTTTGATTGGACACGTATGGATGCATCAATTGATTCAGACGCAGTAGCTCTGTGGCAAGACGCAATCGACCTCTTGGTTGAAGAGAATCAGCCAGAGGCTTTTATCGCTATGTTGAGAACCTGCACTCCAATTAAAGTTGAAGATAACGCACTGTGTGCGGAAACATCAATGCGCTTGGCATATAACCGTATCCTTAAGAATCTACCGATTGTTGAGAGGTGTCTTTCGGCAGCAGCCTTTGAAGACATTATCTTGAGTCTTACGCTTACAAAGTCTTCTACTCCTGTTACCACTACTTCCACAATGACTCCTCAAGAGTTCAACGCTTGGAAGCAGAAAACCGCTCCTCTACAAGCAGTTGTTCCAGAACAAATCCAAGATTTTGAATCCCAGGAGCAATGCCTTGAGGAACTAAAACAGCAGACCCTAAAGCGCCGTAAGAGTAATCCTCTTTATGAAGAGACATCTTTCAATTCAAACCTCACGTTTGATCGCTTTGTTGTTGGTGACGAGAATGAGCTTGCTCATCAACATGCATTAAATGTTGCAAACGACGCAAAAGGTAAGGCAAACCCACTGTTTATTTACGGTGCAAGTGGTCTTGGAAAAACTCATCTTCTACGTGCGGTCCAAAACTACATCAACTCTGAAGATATCGAACGTGTTTGTGTTTACAAAGATGCAGATGCTTTTGTTGATGACTACGTAAATGCAGTTCGTAAAAATGCATCAGGAAACGCCGCAACAGAGCTTAATAATAACTACCAAAATATTGATGTTCTTATCATCGATGACGTCCAAAAACTTGCTGGTAAAGCAGGTACTATTAACTTCTTCTTCAATATTTTTAACTCTCTTATTGATAGAGGTAAGCAGATTATTCTTGCCGCAGATAGAACACCTGCTCAGCTTGGTATGGGATCTGACGGCTTTGATGATCGTATTACTTCTCGCATGAGTGGTGGCATTGTTATTGGTATTGAGTCTCCAAGCTACGAGATGAAACTTAATCTTATTCATGTCTTCTGCGACCGAGCTTTTAAAGAGAGAAATTCTTCTCTTACTGCAGACGATTTGCCAGAGGACATCCGTCGTTACATGGCTGACAAGGCTGGTCAAAGTATTAGAACGCTTGAGGGCTTCTGTAATCGCTGTGTAACTGGTCAGATTAAAGCAAAAGAATCTGGCACAAATATCAAACAAGAAGAAATCGATAAGATTGCAGACACGCTCTGGCGTCGCGTTTCAAAGACCGTAAATATCGAGAAAGTCCAAGAAGTCGTAGAAAATATTTATGGTATTAGTCATCGCGATATTGTTGGCAACAAGAGAAATAAAGAGATTGCAGAACCTCGTCACGTTGCAATTTATCTTGCTCACGACCTTTGCCAATACACGCTGGTAAATATTGGTAAGCATTTTGGTGGAAGAAAACACGCAACTATTTTGCACAGCATTGAGGTAATAGAAGAAAGAATCAAAGAAGACAAAAGTTTCTATGATCAAATTTCTCAACTCAAGAAGACTATTCTTGAACAAAGTTAGTGTTTAAAACCTGTTAGTAAGATGTTAATTGGTGAAGAGAAGTAGTGATTTGTTGTTGAGAGTTTAAAAGGGGGAGTTTTACTTTGTTTATGAATGTCAAAAATAAGCAAACAAATCTGACCTCTAGAAACATATTTCTACCTCTAGAAATGTAAAGCTTTCTTCTTTTCAACATAGCTTATTATTACTACGATATTTTTATTCTTATCTAAGAAATAATAGAAAGGGTCGTCATGAAATTTACCGTAAGTCAATCCGCTCTCCAGACGGCACTTGATATTGTTTCTAAAGGCATTGGTTCTAATACAACACTTCCTATTCTCTCTGGCATTTACCTCAAAGCATTTAATGGCATGCTTGAGCTACAATCCAGCGACTTAACTATTTCTATTAAGCATCAAATTGCAGCAAACGTAGAGGAAGAAGGAGAGACAGTTGTTTCTGGAAAGGTTATCCAGAACATTGTTAAAAATCTTCCTGATGCGGCAATTACTTTTGAAGGTGGAGAGCGCACACTTTCTGTAACATGTCAGCGTTCTTCTTTTAGACTTAATACTCTTTCTGCTCACGATTGGGCTCAATTCCCAGAGTTTGATCTTGAGAAAACTTGTGAGCTCCCAAGCCAGCTTCTATCAACTATGGTTGATAAGGTGTATCGCGTAACTTCTAAGGAAGCTTCTCGTCCTATTCTTCAGGGAATTTCCCTCACTGTTGAGGACAATACTATTCGTCTTGTTGCTACTGACTCATTCCGTCTTGCCGTTTGTGATTCCAACACAGATACTCCAGCAGGTGAGTCTTTTAGTGCAATTATCTCTGGTGAAGTGTTCCATGACGTTCTTTCCATGCGTAGTATGACTGAGAAGGTTTTGATTGGTACTACAGATAACCAGGTAGTTTTCCAGTTTGGAAATACCACTCACATCTCTCGTAAGATTGAAGGTCACTTCCCAGACTATAAGCAGCTACTTCCTACGTCTTGCACCGCGTCAGTTGATATCAACGTTGAAGATTTCTCTGCAGCCCTGAAGCGTGTCTCTGTTATTGCACTCGCAAATCCTTCAGTTCGTTTTGATGTTGACGCTGATGGTAAAGAAGTTAAGCTCTCTGCATCCTCACCAGATCAAGGTGAGTCTTCCGAGCATATTGAAGCTCTGATTGAGGGAGATTCTCTTTCAATTGCTTTGAATTATCACTATGTCTTTGATTGTGTAAATGCTGCTCCTTCTAAGGATCTTCTGCGCCTTGAGCTACAAGGTCCTTCTCAGCCAGCTATTTTCAAATCAAACGGCAAGGTTAACTATTTGTATCTTCTAATGCCTGTTCGCCTCTAATTTGATAGGGGTTGTGTGGGACTTAAAGTTGAACATGTTTCGCTGTATAACTTTCGTTGCTTTTCTTCGAAAGAGATAGATTTATCTGCACAAACTACTATTTTTGTAGGAAAGAACGCTGCAGGTAAGACAAATACTGTTGAAGCACTACAACTCCTTACTGCTGGATATTCATTTAGAAAGCCCACACCATCACAGCTCCTTCTTACAGGTACTTCTGAGGCAAAGATAGAGATTTCTCTTACAGGAGATGGAAGAAAGCTAGAAAATACCTGCACCATTACAGAACGTCGTCGTCAATTTTCAATGAATGGCAAAAAATGCCAGGCTGCAGATATTTCTGGAACACTGATGTCGGTACTTTTTAATCCCGATGACCTTTCAATGATTAAAGGTGGCGCATCGTATCGCCGAGAAGAATTTGATGATTTTGGCCGCCAGGCAAATAAAAGCTACTTCAAGGTCTTCTCGGCATATACCAAGACAGTTGAGCAAAGAAATAAGCTGCTTAAATCTGATTGGCCAGACGAAAACTTGCTTGATGCTTGGGATCTTTCACTTGCAAGAGGAGGGGCTACGCTTCTTCATGCACGAATTCATTTGTTTGATCGCTTGGCAAAGAAGACATGTGAGATCTACCAGGAACTCTCTGGTGGAGAACACCTAGAAATGAACTATATTTCTTCAATTGGAGAGGTATCTCTTGAGGCCACTAGAGAAGAAATTACTGATCAATTCTTGAAGGCTTTAAGTGAAGCTCGCACGGATGATATTCGTCGTCAGCAAAGTACAAAAGGACCTCATCGAGACGACGTTGAGTTTTTAATTGAGGTCAAAGATGCTAGAAATTTTGGTTCTCAAGGCCAAATTAGAACTGTCGTTTTAGCACTTAAGATGGCAGAAGTTCTCCTTTCAGAAGAAATACTTGGCGAGAAACCCTTGCTGCTTTTAGATGATGTTATGAGTGAGCTTGATGAAGACCGCAGAAAAGCCATCATGGAATTTGCATTCCATGACATTCAAACGGTAATTACCACTACAAACCTTGGGTATTTCTCTGAAGAGGTTTTAGAAAAAGCGCAGATAGTTAGGTTTAGCGATGAATAATCAACAAGAAACACCTGCGCGCGGTGGCAATGAAAATGCAAAAGATTTAATGAGTTCTCTGCTTGGAACCTTCAAAGATTCTAAGAGCATGTCAAAAAATCGTCGTGCCTATCTTGCGTGGGTTGAAGCAAATGGTGAAAGAGAGACAGAACATACAACCGGCGTATTTGTTAGAGAAGTTGCTGGTAGAGAGTACCCTGTACTTACTGTCTATGTAGACAATCGTATGTGTATGATTGATTTTCTTGCACAGAGAGAAATTTATAGAGCCAGGCTCTCAGAGCAAGGCCTGGAGTTCTCAGACCTTGAATTTAAGCTGGACAAATACAATAGACACGCTGGTAAAGAAGATATCTCTTCAGAAAAGCAAGCACAGGGCCAAAAAGAAGAGAAAAAAGATCTTCCAGAACTCACACCAGAAGAGAAATTACAAATTTCTGAGTTAGTTTTTGGACTTTCTGAGCCACTTAAGTCAACGGCTTATAAAGCGATTGAAGCAAGTTTTAGACAAAAAAAGAGTCTTTAGTCTAATCTGTCACTAATCTGTCCTTAAATCTCTTTACAGAGCCTCTCAGATACCAAATATTACTGTTTAAACAATGAAATTTCTCTGTGCCGAGTTAATTTTGGCGATTTCATAGTAAAATACCTATATCATTCCGCTCACAATTGAAGAGAGGACTTACGTGGCAAAAGAAAATAAGTATGACGGTACAGAGATTAAGATCCTTGAAGGCCTTGAGGCTGTTCGTAAGCGTCCAGGTATGTATATTGGTACAACTTCAGCTTCTGGTCTGCATCACCTTGTTTGGGAGATTGTAGATAACTCAGTCGATGAGGCAATGGCTGGTTATTGCTCCAAAATTAAGGTAACCGTTCATCCAGATAACTCTATTTCTGTTGAAGATAATGGTCGTGGTATTCCTGTAGACCTTCATCCACAGAAAAAGATCCCAACTCTTGAGGTTGTTCTTACTATCCTTCACGCAGGTGGTAAGTTTGATAACAACGCTTATAAAGTCTCCGGTGGCCTTCACGGCGTTGGCGTTTCTGTTGTAAACGCTCTTTCAAAGAAACTTGTTGCGCAGGTTAAGCGTGATGGCAAAATCTACGAGATGGTCTTTGAGCGCGGTAAAACCGTTCAGAAGATGAAGGAAATTGGTACTTCAAAATCTAACGGTACTACCATTACTTTCTGGCCAGACGACATGATCTTTGAGACCACCACGTATAACTTTGACACACTTCGTGACCGTCTCCAGGAAACCGCATTCCTTAACAAGAACCTTAAAATTACTCTTGTTGATGAGCGTGAGCTCACTCCTCGTCAGGTTGATTTCCAGTATGCTGGCGGCATCATCGATTTTGTTAAGTACCTTAATGACGAGAAAACCGTTTTACCAGGACTTTCTCGTCCTATTTATATTGAAGGTAAGTCAGACCCTGACGCTCCAATGTCTCAGATGGGTGAGGTAGAGGTTGCTATTCAGTGGAATACTGACTTCAGTGACAGAACTCTTTCTTTTGCAAACGACATTTTCACTGAGGAAGGCGGAATGCACCTCGAGGGCTTCCGTACTGCTCTCACTAAAGTAGTAAATGATTACGGCACCAGGCAGGGAATTCTTAAAGAGAAAGACCCTAAGCTTGAGGGCGGCGATATTCGTGAGGGCTTAACTGCTGTTATTTCAGTTAAGCTGCCAGATCCTCAGTTTGAAGGACAGACAAAGGCAAAGCTTGGTAGTTCTTATATGAGAACTCTCACTAACAAGATTGTTACTCAGGGTCTCTCAGAGTACCTGGAAGAGCATCCAAATCAGGCAAAAGAGATTCTCAAGAAAGCATCTCAGGCTGCAAAAGGCCGTCTTGCTGCTCGTAAAGCTCGTGAAGCAACACGCCGTAAGGGACTTCTTGAGTCAGCTGCGCTTCCTGGAAAGCTTGCAGACTGCTCCGTTCGCGATGCAGAGATGACTGAGCTCTTCATCGTCGAGGGTGACTCCGCAGGTGGTTCTGCAAAGATGGCACGTGACCGTTCTATCCAGGCAGTTCTTCCACTTCGCGGAAAGATTTTGAACGTTGAGCGTGTACAGGCTCACCGCGCACTTTCTTCTGACACCATTACTTCGCTGATTACCGCTATTGGTACTGGTGTTGGAGATGAATTTAATATTGAGAAGGCTCGTTATCACAAGATTGTCATCATGACCGATGCTGATGTTGACGGCTCTCACATTAGAATTCTTCTGCTTACCTTCTTCTATCGTTACATGAAGCCAATGATTGACGCAGGTTATATCTACGTTGCTCAGCCTCCTCTGTATCAGATTAAGCCAAAGGGTAAAAAGAACGGTAAATACATCTATACTGATGAAGAGCTTGCTCTTGAAACAAAGAAGTTTGAGGACAACACCAAGTTCACTATTCAGCGTTATAAGGGTCTTGGTGAGATGGACCCAGAGCAGCTTTGGGCAACCACTATGGAGCCAAAGAACCGCATTCTTCTTAAGGTAACCATCGATGATGCTCTTGCAGCTGATCGCGCGGTCTCTGACCTTATGGGCAACCAGGTTGAGAAGCGTAAAGACTTCATCCAAACACATGCAAAAGACGTCCGCTTCCTGGACATTTAATGGTTTCTCGCTAAATCATTAGACAGAAAATGAAAGGGTAACTTGTGGCAGACGATAAAAATATGAATGATGATCTTTTTGGCGCAGACGAGGATCAAGGCCTTGATGCACAAAACGATATGGATGAAGAATACGAAGATGACGAGGTAGAAGAAGACTCTGACGAGTTTGACCCAGAGACTGGGGAAAATCTCATAACGGGAGAAACTTCACACATTATCTCTGATGAAGCTGGTACTCGTCTTGACCTCTCAGACATCCACGGTGGCACGCTTAAGCCAACCGATTTGTCCTCAGAGATGAAGACTTCCTTCCTCGAGTATTCCATGTCCGTTATTGTTGCTCGTGCACTTCCAGATGTTCGAGACGGTCTTAAGCCTGTTCACCGCCGTATTTTGTACGCAATGAGCGAGGCTGGCATTACGCCAAACCGTCCACATAAGAAGTCTGCATGGGCAGTCGGTGAAGTCATGGGTAAGTACCACCCACACGGTGACTCCGCAATTTATGACTCCATGGTCCGTATGTCTCAGGACTTCTCAATGAGACTTCCTCTGATTGATGGTCACGGAAACTTTGGTTCTATCGACGGCGATCCACCAGCAGCAATGCGTTATACCGAGGCACGTCTAACCAGAAGTGCTATGGAGATGCTGGCAGAGCTTAACAAGAACACCGTTGATCTTCAGTCAAACTATGATGAGTCTCTGACAGAGCCAGCTGTTCTTCCTGCTCGTTTCCCAAATCTTTTGGTTAACGGTTCTTCAGGTATTGCAGTTGGTATGGCCACCAACATTCCTCCTCACAACCTTGGTGAGGTTACTAACGCTGTCTGCATGATGATTGAGAACCCTGACGTTACCACTGAGGAGCTCATGACCGTTCTACCTGGTCCTGACTTCCCAACAGGCGGCATCATCATGGGCACTCAGGGCATCAAGGATGCCTATGAGACTGGTCGCGGTTCTATTACGGTCCGCGCAAAGGTTCACGTTGAGCAGGTCAAGAGCGGTCGCCAGCGCCTTGTTGTTACCGAGATTCCTTATCAGGTTAACAAGGGCCTTCTTCAGGAGAAGATTGCTCAGGCAGTCAACGAGAAGAAAATTGAAGGCATCTCCGACATGCGCGACGAGTCAAATCGTAAGGGTATGCGCATCGTCTTGGATCTCAAGCGTGATGCTGTTCCACAGGTTGTTCTGAATAACCTGTACAAGAAGACTCAGCTTCAGTCCAACTTTGGCATCATTGACCTGGCCTTGGTTGACGGTGTTCCTCGTACCCTTTCTCTTCGTGAGATTCTTCGTCACTACATTGATCACCAGATTGATGTTGTACGCCGTCGTACTGAGTTTGACCTGGACAAGGCACAGAAGCGTGTCCACATTTTGGAAGGCCTTCTGACCGCAGTTGATAACATCGATGAGATTGTCCACATCATCCGCAGCTCGCAGGATGATGCTGAGGCAAAGAAGCGCATGAACGAGCGTTTTGGCCTGGATGAGATTCAGGGCGAGGCAATCCTTCAGATGCGTCTGCGCCGCCTCACCGGTCTTGCTCGTCAGGATCTTGTCGACGAGATTTCCCAGCTCAGACTTGATATTGCCTACTACGAGGATCTTCTCGCTCACGAGGAAAAGATTCTGGCTGTTATTGCCGATGAGCTTCGTGAGATTTCCAACCGCTACGCTGACAAGCGTCGTACGCAAATCTCTGACCAGGATATTCAGAACCTGGACGTCGAGGATCTTATCGCCGAAGAGGATATGGTTGTCACCGTTACTCACGCAGGTTACGTAAAGCGCGTTCCTGTTGAGATTTATCGCTCTCAGAAGCGCGGCGGCAAGGGTGTTCAGGGCGTCTCTCTCAAAGAGAACGACTTTGTCGAGAATCTCTTTGTTGCATCTACCCACGATTACGTGCTGTTCTTTACCAACTTTGGTAAGGTGTACCGCCTCAAGGTCCACGAGCTTCCTGTTGGTAACAGAACTACTAAGGGTAGCGCCATCATCAACGTTATCGAGACGCTTGCAGAGGGCGAGAAGGTCAAGGCAGTTATTACAACCCGAGACTTCCCAGAAGACAACTACCTGATGTTTGCTACTAAGCAGGGAATGGTCAAGAAGACAGCAATGTCTGAGTACGACCGTACCCGTAAGGACGGCCTCATTGCCATCAACCTTAAGGATGGCGACGAGCTTGTTAACGTCCGTCGTGTCCACCCAGGTGACAAGGTTGTTCTGTGCTCCTCCGACGGTAAGGCAATCCTGTTTGACGAGGCAGAGGCAAGAAGCATGGGCCGCGGTACCTCGGGTGTTCGTGGTATCACGCTCAAGGGCAATGCGACTATGCTTGGCATGGAGATTACCAACGGCAACGGTGACCTTTTCGTTATTACCGAGAAGGGCTACGGAAAGCGTACGGCAATTTCTGAGTATCCAGTTCACAAGCGTGGTGGCCAGGGTGTCTTTACCATCACAATGACGGAGAAGAAGGGTAACCTGGTTGCCTGCCGCGTTGTTGGTCCTCAGCACGAGATTATGATCATGTCCGAGGAGGGCGTTGTAATCCGCGTCAAGGCTGGCGACATCTCCAAGCTTGGCCGCTCCACTCAGGGCGTCAAGGTTATGAACCTCTCTGGTACTGACGTTGTTTCTGCAGTTGCTCGTATGGTTGCCAACAAAAAGAAGGCTCCTAAGCACGCAGAGAACCAAGGTATGCTTGATCTGATGGCAGCAGGCGCTCGCGATGCTGACGAGGCAGAGTCTGTTGACCTCGGAGATGAAGAGGAAGTACTGGACGATTCACTGCTGGATGATGACGAATAAGCATTTCAGCTATACGTAACTTGAAGAGCTCAGGAGGTAATTCTCCTGAGCTTTTTTCGTTTACCGAGAAAAACAACACGCTAACGGTAATGATTTTTATATAAAAGATAAGCCAGTTGTCCAAAAACTCGCTCTAGAGCAGGGCTTATGAGAAATCTTCAGGAGAGACATCCTCAATAAACTGGTGGAACTCCTCAAGCTCTTGGGCCTGAACGTCCTTCTCGACATCAGTAAAATCTGGAGCAGCAGCAATTTCTAGAACGCTCTCGTCAGCAAAGATGGGAGCGTTTGTTCTTACTGCCAGCGCAATTGCGTCTGATGGACGAGCATCCACGTAAATATGTTCTCCCTCTTTAGAGATAAGCTCAATTTGCGAGAAGAACGTGGTGCCATGGACACCTACAATGCGCACGCTTTTAATGTCTGCGTCCAGAGAATCAAGAACGGAGCGAAGAAGGTCATGCGTAAGCGGTCTCTGGGTAGACTCTTGGTCTATACCAAGGCTGATAGCAGAGGCTTCAATGTTGCCAATCTTAATAGGTAGGCTGAGCGTGGAGACCCCGCGTGGATCATGAAGACGCAGGACAATAACGGAAGAGATTGGTCCTCCTCCGACAACAACCGTTTGTATGTCCATACGTTTTAGTGACACAAAAACTCCAAAAAATACGCCATTTATCAATCTTTGGGCAGATAGTCTACGACTCTCTGTCCTCACTTCATACCCAATTTCAAGAAACTTTAAAACAAAACAAAAAAAGTGTTGACCTACGATGCGTATGGAGGTATTATTTTTCCCTGCGTTGGGCCTGTAGCTCAGTTGGTCAGAGCGTCCGGCTGATAACCGGGAGGTCACAAGTTCAAACCTTGTCAGGCCCACCACTTTATGTGACAATAGTCACCCCAACGTTAGCCGAGTCGCCGTTGGGGTGATTATTAAAACGTTCTGGGCCCAACCAGAAGTCAGTACGGGGAATTAGCTCAGCTGGGAGAGCGCGGGCTTTGCAAGCCTGAGGTCAGGGGTTCGATCCCCCTATTCTCCACCAAATGTTCAAGGCCAGGGATTATGTCCCTGGCCTTTTTTGCTTAGATATGCAAAAACATACCGATAGCCGCCAATATCAGCCACTTATCGAATAGTTGAAATATTTTCGAAAAGTTTGAGTACGATTTACACAGGAGTATGTTCTTTTCATTGGAGCTGTGGGTGACCACAAGGAGAGAAAAGAGTTCTTATGTCAAATCTTACGCGTCGTAACTTTTTTGGAGTCAGTGCAGTTGTAGCAGGCCTGGGTATCACTGCCTGCAAAAAGTCCGATTCTGATGCTGGCGAGAAAAAAGAATCTGACACCAACTCTACAGACGCGGTTGGAGCACCAGAAGAGCTGGTAAAGGCAGCAAAAGAAGAGGGTAAGCTGATTGTTTACGGCTCTTGTGAGGAAGAGTATCTAAACGCAGTTTGCGCTAATTTCAAGAGTCTGTATGGCATTGATGTTCAGGCACAGCGTCTCTCAACCGGAGAAGTTGCTGCAAAGATTGAGGAAGAGAACGGTCATCCATCAGCAGATGTATGGTTTGGCGGAACAACCGATCCTTACAATGTCTCCTCCTCAAAGGGTCTTCTTGAGCAGTACGAGCCAAAGAATGCATCACACCTTATTTCCGATAAGTTCAAGAGTACAAATAAGGACTGGTACGGAATTTATAAGGGTATTTTGGGAATTCTGTACGATAAGGAAGAGCTACAGCGTCTTAAGCTCGACGTGCCTCAGGACTACAAGGATCTTATCGATCCTAAATATAAGGGTCTTATTTGGTCTTCTAACTACAACACTGCCGGTACTGCAAAGCTGATCATCAACACCGTTATTCAGAAGTACGGTCACGATCAGGGCATTCAGTATCTTGTGGACCTTGATAAGAACATTGCTCAGTACACCAAGAGTGGTTCTGGTCCTTCCAAGGCTATCGGAACAGGCGAGTGCACCATCGGAATTGGTATGCTCCACGACGGCATTTATCAGATTGTTGACCAAGAGCATGAGAATGTTGGTCTTCAGATTCCAAGCTCTGGTGCATCATATGAGGTTGGCGCAACCGCAATCTTCAAGGGTGCTGCACATCCAAACGCCGCTAAGCTCTGGATTGAGTATGCACTTTCACCAGCATGCGTTGACCTTGCTCAGAAGAATGGCTCTTATCAGTTCCTGGTACTTGACAACGCAAAGCAGCCTGAAATTGCTACTGAGTACGGCCTTGATCCAAACAATGTCATGGACTACAACTTCGAGGATGCTAAGAAGCATACCGAGCAGTATGTCAAGGACGTTATGGAAGCTCTTGGTGGCGGAGACAACCGCTTCAAGACGGAGTAAAACCAACGCGAGTAAGCAAACAATGCTGTTGCTCAAGATCTGAGTGGCAGATTATACTGGGTAGGCAGAGATCTGCCTACCCAGTTCCACATAGAGCTTTGCGTATAGGTTTAGTGTTTCAGAGTTAGGACCAGCATGGCAAAATCCCAGAGCGCTCAACTTGAGCGAAAAAAGCTCCTTGGCGATCCAATTTTGATAACGACCATTGTCGTTCTTATCGCCTTCTTAACCCTTTTTATTTTGTATCCACTTGCCATTCTTATGGTTGACTCTGTAGTCTCCGATAACGGGATTTCGTTTGATGTATTTACGCGCATCTTAGCTATGCCTTCGTTTGATCGCGCAATTACCAACACCCTTAGGGTTGGATTTGCAGTAGGCATTTTGTCGGCGCTTATTGGTCTTCTTTTTGCGTATGTTGAAGTGTACGTAAAGCTTCGTACAAAGTTTATGACAGGCCTTTTCCGCGTGGTTTCCATGCTTCCTGTTGTTTCTCCACCATTTGTTCTCTCGCTTTCCATGATTATGATGTTTGGCAAGAAAGGCCTGATTACTCGCGGTCTTTTGGGAATTTTTGACAACAACATCTATGGCTTCTGGGGCATTTTTATTGTCCAGACTATGTCGTTCTTCCCTGTGTGCTACATGATGCTTAAGGGCCTGCTTAAAAACATTGACCCATCCCTTGAAGAGGCAGCACGTGACATGGGTGCAAGCCGCTGGAAAGTATTTACCAGCGTTACACTTCCTCTTATTTTGCCTGGTTTAGGCAACGCTTTTCTCGTCTCATTTATTGAGTCAATTGCAGACTTTGCTAACCCAATGATTATTGGTGGCTCCTACGATACCTTAGCAACAACTATCTACCTGCAGATTACAGGTGCGTACGACAAGCAAGGCGCAGCTGCAATGGCTGTTGTTCTTCTTTCCATTACGCTGCTTATGTTTGTTGTTCAGAAGTTTGTGTTGGAAGCAAAGAGTACATCTACACTTTCGGGCAAAGCAACGCGAGCTAGGATGCTTATTACAGACAATTCTGTTCGCATCCCACTTACCATTCTTTGCGCACTAGTCGCACTCTTTGTTATTGGCATGTACCTCTGCGTTCCTTATGGTTCGTTTGTTCGTTCCTGGGGCTCTAATTACGAGTTAACAACCAAGTGGTTTGAACAGGTATTTACCAAGTACCACGGTTTGCAGGCGTTTAGCGACTCGTTTATGCTCTCGCTCATTGCGGCACCAATTACCGCTTTGCTTTCGATGATCATTTCTTATCTGGTAGTAAAGCGCCGCTTCCGTGGTCGTGGTTTTATCGAGGCTGTATCCATGCTTGCCATGGCAGTTCCTGGTACGGTTTTGGGCGTTGGTTATATTCGCGGTTTCTCAAGTGGTGTTATGCACACAGGATTTTTGCAGGGCCTGTATGGCACGGGACTTATCCTGATTATTGTCTTTGTCGTGCGCTCGCTTCCTACAGGCACCCGCTCGGGCATCTCGGCACTTCGACAGATTGATAAATCAATTGAAGAGTCCGCATACGACATGGGCGCCGACAGCTTTACGGTATTTATGACCGTTACGTTGCCGCTGATTAAAGATTCGTTCTTGTCTGGCTTGGTAACGGCGTTTGTCCGCTCCATCACCGCAATTTCTGCAGTTATCCTCTTGGTCACACCAGAGTTCCTGCTCATCACCGTTCAGATTAATGAGTTTGCTGGTAAGGGTTCATATGGTATGGCCTGCGCCTTTGCAACAATTCTGATTGTTATTACCTATGGCTCGGTATTGCTTATGAATTGGGCCATCAAACACTTTGGCACCAGCCGAGCACTCAAGGAGGAGTAACACATGGCTACAGAGAAAAAAGGCGTTCGCCTTGAGCACATTTCCAAGATTTATCAGGATCAGAAGACTGGAAAAGACTTCTACGCAGTTCAAGACGCTAACATCACTATTGCTCCTGGCGAGTTTGTAACGCTGCTTGGCCCTTCTGGCTGCGGAAAGACCACTATTCTGCG
>CAUVID010000017.1:0-18151 GCA_963551855.1 Lancefieldella parvula
GCTCTGAGTTCTATAACGCTCTTCAGTCTGGTCTTGCTATCGTGTGCGGACCTTGTGTTTCTAGCATCAATCTTTCTTTCATCAAGCCAAGTTCCTTCTCGCCAAAGGATGAAGAAGGTGCGTCTTTGTCTCAGTCAAAAGAGGTTGTGCCAGAACCAGAGATTGTAGAAGAGCAATCTTACACGCAACCTTCCACTCAAGCCGCTGCTCAGCAGACTGGCAAAGACATTCGATTGAGTATTTCAGAGCCAGATGCAAAGGAGGTCACAGACAATGGATAAAAGCTTCTTTCAGAAGATGCAGGGGAAGTGCAAAAAATATGTCGTTGACCATCCAGGTGCTATTATTGGCGGATTTTTAGGCCTCTTATTTGCAATTCTTTTGTTTACGTTTGGCCTTTTTAAAATGCTAGTTGTTGCATTGTTTGTACTGGTAGGAGTTGCCGTCGGTCAGATTTTTGACGGAAAGGCAACCATTTTGGCAAAGATTCGTTCCTTATTTACGGACAGAAACTAGATAGGAGAGAGCTGTGGCAGAAGAGCTTACTAATTCGCAAGAGACCACCTCTGAAGAAATTGTTCCTGCAGAAGAGACAACAGATGTTCCTTCCGATGCAGATCTTGAGGATACAGATTCTCTTACCTTTTCTGGTGGAGTTGTCGAGAAGATTGTCTCGTTGGCTTTGCGTGATGTCCCCAACGTGGTGGGTGCTCGTGGAAACTGGCTTAACAGAGTTCAGGATGTACTTGGTGCATCTGATACGGCTAAAGGTGTCACTGTAGAGGTGCTGCCTGACAGCTCGCTAAATGTTACCGTTTCTGTACTTATTAAATATGGTTCTTATGCGCCTCAGATTTTTGAGGATGTTAAGCATACAATTGTCGAGAAAATTACCGGTATGACAGGCCTTGAAGTTTCTGGTGTTAACCTACGAATTGAAGATGTTTTGACCGAAGAAGAATACGATCGCCTAAAACATCGTCCAGAAGAGTCTGAACAGCTAGACAAAGAAGAGTAAAGTACGCTAAAGTTGCACTGTTTTACGCTTTTATAGTAATTGTTTTATTGTTTTGTCACTACAAGCTCCCTAAGCGCAAGGAGTTTTGCCATGAAAAGGCTTTCACGTTGGAGCATGGCGATTGTTGCTACGTTTGTGCTAGCACTCTCGCTCGTTGGAGGACTTGCAAAGCAAGCACTCGCAGACACCACCCCTGTTACCTCAGAGGCTGAGCTGCTGGCTGCTATTGCTGCTGCTCCAGCAGATGGTTCGCAGACTATCGTTCAGGTAAATGCGGACTTTACCATTACTGCTCCAGTCCAGGTTCCAGCTAATAAGAACATTAGGTTGATGGGTACTGGAACTATCACAAGTGCCATGACCGGCTCTAATTTCTATATGTTCAAGATTGCTTCTGGCGGCGCAGTTACTCTTGATGGCGCCACCATTGATGGCAACAACACTGCATTTGCCGTTGAGAACCGTGGTAGCTTTACCTTGCTTCGTGGCGTTATTAAAAACGGTAAGGCAAAACCTACACCTGGAAATAACGGCGTAGTTCTTACTACTGGCGCTGGTGCAAAATTTGTTATGGCCGGCGGCACCATTCAGGACAGCACGGTTGCTAACGCTCTTGGTGGCGCAGTTACTGTTGCAAATGGTGCAACAGGTGAGCTCCGTGACGGTACCATTCAGAACACTACTCTTACCAATCAGTACTCCGGTAGCGTTTTGGTAAGAAATGCAGATTTCACTATGACTGGCGGAACCATCACTGGGGGCGATGCTTCTTCTACCATTAATTCTTCTGGTGGTCTGATGCTCTATGCCTTGGATCCAAACGGTGAGACAACAACAGCTACCATGAACGGTGGTTATATCACTAACAACAAGGCCAAAGAAGGTGCAGGCGTCTACATTTACGCAGGTAATCCTCAGTTTGGTGATTCTAAGTCAAAGGCAGACTTTACCTTCAACGGTGGCTCTATTACTAATAATGTTGCTTCTGAGTCCGGTGGTGGTATCTACGTAATCTGGAACGGCAACGTTGTTATGAATAACGGCATCATCAAGAACAACACTGCTGGCATTGCTGGCGGTGGCGTTGCTACCTACGACCAGTTTGTTGGTGTTGTTGGTGGTCAGAAGGTTCCTTATTCCAAGGTTGGTGCTCCATGGAATAACTGGCCAAACATTTATCGCGCTGGCTTCACCATGAATGGTGGCTCTATTGACGGAAACAAGGTCACTAGTAATGGCACCAACCAGCTTGGCGATAAGGGTGTTGGTGCTGGTATTTATGTTGCATCTGCTAATGTAACCCTTAATGCTGGTGAAATTATCAATAACACTGCAAATGACCAGGGCGGCGCAGTTTACGTTGCTTCTGTTCCTTATGTTGTCCACATTAATAACGCACTTATTAAGAACAACACCGCAACTGTTATTGGTGGTGGTGCTTGGTTCTGCCCAACCGGTGTAGCTGAATTCCACTCCAAAAATGGCGTAGCATTCTTCAACAACACCGCAAATGGTGCTGGTGATGAGATTGCAACCGTTCGCGGTGCAGGTGAATCTGCTGGTGCAACTATTTCTGATTATATGCTTGGTGGTGCCTCTGCATATTGGACTAAGGATGGCGCGGTTACCATCAACCTTCCTTCAATCCTTGGTGAAGCTGATCCAGCTGCTGCACGTCATACTACTGAAGAAGTAAGCAACATTGTTAACAACACCGATATGCTTGCTCTTGAGTCTAATCTTCGTTATAGCTCTATCGCCGCAGCACAGAATAAGGCTCAGCTGATTATTTCTGGAAATACCGCACAGCGTGGTGGTGGTATTGGCTCCAACGGTACCGTTATGACTGGTGAAGAGGGTACTCAGGATGTAACCGTTAAGAAGGTTTGGGATACTTCTGCAAACCCAGATGCAGTTATTCCAGAGACGCTTACTGTTTACCTAAAGGCAGATGGATATGTTGTTGACTCCGTTGAGCTTTCTGCAGCAAACAACTGGGAGCATACATTCCACGGTCTTCCTGATAACGTAACTTTGAGCTTTACAGAAGGAACCGTAGTCGGTTGGACTGCTCAGACTCCTGAGGTTAACGGTAACGTTACTACCTTGACTAACAAGGCTGATGCTCCTGTAACTCGCGATGTTCCAGTAACCAAAGTTTGGAATGGTACAAAGAAGGATTCTGTAACCGTTCACCTGCTTGCTGATGGTGTTGACACTGGTCAGACCCTTGTCCTTTCTGAGGCAAACAATTGGACCGGTTCATTTGTTGGTGTAAATCTTTACGCAGCAGATAATCACGTCATTGCTTACACCGTTTCTGAGGATGCTATTGAGGGTTACACTTCTGAGATAACTGGTGATATGGCTAATGGCTTTACTATTACAAACACCGAGACTCCAGTTACTCCAACTCCAGAGAAGCCTGGTAAGAAGCGTAAGCACCGCACGCCTGATACTGGTGACGCAAGTGTTGTAGCTATGGTTGCATTTGCAACGGTCGGCGCTGGCTTTGTTGGTGTTGGAGCATATGCTCGCACTCGTAAAGAGCAGTAAGCAACACATATACACCTAGTATGCAGATCCCCCGCTTTCATAGAAAGTGGGGGATTTTTGTTAGAAGGACAATTTCTAGTTTTAACTGGGGATGTTTACGTTCACCGAATTTGCCAACCGTTTAACCAATAAGAGCGTTCTTCTCGCCATGGAGTGTAAGAGAAGAACGACAATACTACTAGGTGGATAGTGAATATCTGCATGAGTACCTTATTGGAGGTTGTTATGGAGCTCAAAGCTGATAAAAAGGTAATTGTCGAGCGTAATAACAAAGTTGTGTACGACAACGGAGACACAGTCGTTAAGGTGTTCAGCGGAAGCAAACCTTCTGCTGATATTATGAATGAGGCTTTAAACCTCACTCGTGCTGAGCAGGCCGGCATCAACGTACCTTCTCTTGTAGAGATCAGTAAGGTAGGTAATTGCTGGGCGGTATCAACCAGAAAAGTTGCAGGCAAAACAATCAGGCAGCTTATTGAGGAGCATCCAGAAAAAGAGGACGAGTATCTCAATAAGTTCGTCGATATTGAGCTGGCTATTCACGCTCATAAGGCACCACTTCTTACTCGTCAAAAAGACAAGTTCACTAGAATGATTAATAGCATTCCAGACATTCTTGATGAGGCTACAAGGTACGAGCTTCTGCTTAAGCTTGATGGCATGAAGCCTCACACTAAGGTCTGTCATGGTGACTTTGTTCCTTCCAACGTTATTCTCACCGAGGATGGCGCTCCTGTAATTCTTGACTGGGCTCACGCTACACAGGGCAATGGTGCTGCAGACTGCGCTACAACTTACCTGCACCTGCTTCTTCATGGCGATGAGGAACTTGCCGAGAAATACATCAATCTGTATTGCACCAAGCAAGGCTGCACTCGTCAGTATGTAAACGAATGGCTTGGCATTATTGCTGCAGCAGAGCTTGCGCGCGGTCGTGTAAAAGAAACAGAGTTCCTGCTTAAGTGGGTAAATGTTTTTGATGCAATGTAGTTGGTTACAAGAACTTTAAACTAGCCGGGAAGAGCCTCGTCAGGGGCTCTTCTTTTATTACACTTCTAACTGCTCAATAAAGTAACGTGAGGAGTTAGCTATGTATGATGTTGATCCAAAGCAGACCACCGCAAAGTCAGAAAATAAGAAATCAAAGCTTGAGCGCATGAGCGCTGGTGAGTGGTGTGGTGGTGAAGCTGACGCAGAACAAAGCGCAGCTTTTTGGCGCGCTAAGGATCTTGCCTGGGAGTTCAATCAGACCCGCCCAAGTGATAAAGAAAAGTGCCGTCAGATTTTGAGCGAACTTCTCGGTGAACTAGGAGAGGGAAGCGCTGCAGTTTCTCCTTTTAATGTTGACTATGGCTTCAATATCAAGATTGGCCCACATAGCTTTATCAACCATGGTGCATACTTGATGGATTGTGCGCCTATCACTTTTGGTGCCCATAGTTTTGTGGGCCCTCAGTTTAAGGCGTACACCGTTCAACACCCTCTAGATGCTGAGGAGAGAAATGCTTGGTATGAGCGAGCATTGCCTATCACAGTGGGAGATAACTGCTGGTTTGGCGGAAATGTGACGGTGCTTCCCGGTGTAACTATCGGAGATAACTGTGTAATTGGTGCTAATAGTCTGGTTACTAAAGATATTCCAGACAATTCTCTTGTTGTTGGTTCTCCCGCAAAGGTCGTACGTCAAATTACCGAGGCAGATAAGCTGGGACTCAAAGAGCTTTTGGGCTAGTTCTGTTAGGCTAGGAGCGCGTGGTTTCGGGGCATAGGACTTCAGAGTACTCGGTTTCAGAGCGTACAAAAAATGCGCGATTTAAGAAAACACTGCTAGATTAGGCCTTTTAGGGAGATTGTTTAACTATTTATTTGATGTTAGAGGCATCCGCGCTATAATAAATATACGGGGAGCTGGGAAATGGCCCGGCTGAGAGGCAGCACCTTATGCTGCGACCCATAAACCTGATCTGGGCAATGCCAGCGTAGGGAGCCAATGCCGTCCTTACGCACTATAAGAAGGAGGGCATATGAAAAAACTTTCTCAGTTTGCATTGCAAGCCATATCCCTTACTTCTTTTCTTGTGCTTTGGCAGCTTGTTATTGTTGCAGGAATTATTCCAAATTACCTTGTTCCAACTCCTGTTCAGGTTGTATTTGCGCTGGTTAAGGACTTTCAGCTTCTTATGACACATACAGGGATTACGCTTTTAGAATCCCTTGTAGGTCTGGCTATTGGAGTGCTTATTGGCTTTGCGCTTGCGGTTCTTATGGACTTCTTCAAAACGCTGGACAAACTGCTCTCTCCACTTGTTACTATCTCGCAGACTATCCCTATTGTGACTATCGCGCCGCTTCTGGTGCTCTGGCTAGGATATGGTCTTTTGCCCAAGATTGTTCTTGTGGCCATTTCAACGTTTTTCCCTATTACCGTGGCGCTGAACTCGGCATTTAAAGCAATAGATCCCGATATGATTGACCTCATGACTACCATGGGGGCCACGAGGATGCAGATTTTTTGGCATGTCAAGTTGGCTGCTGCTGCTCCGCAGTTCTTCTCGGGACTCAAAATGAGTGTGACCTACGCCGTTATTGGTGCAGTAATCGCAGAATGGCTGGGAGGCGACGCTGGACTAGGCGTGTATATGACGCGCGTCAGAAAGGCGTTTGCGTACGACAGGATGTTTGCAGCAATCGTGGTGGTTTCTGCGTTGTCGCTAGTGTTAATGAAGGTTGTTGAACTTGTCCAAAAACGTGCACTTCCTTGGGATACCTCTCAGGATGCCAAAGAATCTGCACGATAACTTTGACGGAACTCAAAGAAAGAAGTGATTACACGCATGAACGCATCTAATCGCAAGGGTATAACACGAAAAGGCTTTCTAGCTGCGATGGGTTTCTCGACAGCAGGGCTTTGCGCAGGCTGCTCGCTTGAACAGCCGTCTGCTCCATCCAACGCAAACAAGGGTGCTGGGCAGAATTCCGGCGGCCCCACAGAAATTACGTTTGCCCTGGACTACACTCCTAACACCAACCACACCGGCATTTATGTGGCTCAGGAGAAGGGCTACTTTGACGAGGTTGGCCTCAAGATAACCATCCAGCAGCCACCTGCTGACGGCGCCGATGCGCTGATTGGTGCTGGTGGCGCACAGATGGGCGTTACCTACCAGGACTATATTGCTAACAGCCTCTCGTCTTCTAATCCGCTGCCATATACTGCGGTGGCTGCTATCATTCAGCACAATCTTTCAGGCATTATGAGCCGTGAAGAAGATCACATTGTTCGTCCGCGTGACCTTAATGATCGTACTTACGCAACGTGGAATCTCCCTGTTGAGCAGGCTACTATCAGGTCAGTTATGGAGTCTGATGGAGGAGATCCCTCCACGCTTAAAATGGTACCTTATGAGGTAGATGATGAGGTATCTGGACTAAAAGCAAAGATGTTTGATGCTGTTTGGGTGTATGAGCAGTGGGCTGTTCAAAACGCTCGTGTTCAGAACTTTGCGTACAACTACTTTGCGTTTGCAGCTATTGATCAGAATTTTGACTACTACACGCCAGTTATCGCAGTAAATGATGGCTTTGCAAAAGAGAATCCAGACGCTGTTAAGGCCTTCTTAAGCGCTACCAGAAAAGGTTATGAGTTCTGCGTTTCTAACCCTGATGAAGCGGCAGAAATTCTACTCAAAGCTGTTCCAGAACTTGACGCTGACCTGGTTAAAGCTTCTCAGAAGTTCTTGGCTGCCAAATACATTGACGACGCCGAGAAGTGGGGAGTTATTGACTCTGCTCGCTGGCAGCGATTCTACACCTGGCTCAATAACCAGCAGCTGCTAGAGAATAAGATTGACCCATCCGCAGGATTTACTAGTGAGTACCTTGGATAAGAAGCTTATTGACATAACAGAAGGTGCTGCTATGGACGCTTCTGGCGAGAAAAGCCTAGGAGCTGCACCTGCATGCGAGCCACAACAGGACGTGCCAGCACTTGAGGCGCGCAATCTTATGCTGGTTTGGGGAAACGGTCAGGTAGTTGCTCAGGATATCTCGATTGAGCTGCAACCTGGCACCATTACCTGCTTGGTTGGTCGCTCGGGCTGTGGCAAGACAACATTGCTCCACGCACTTGCGGGACTTTTGCAGCCGCAGGAGGGCAAGGTACTGCTGCATGGCTCTGACGTCACAGGGCATCCGGGACACATTGGCTACATGCTCCAGAAGGATTTGCTCATCCCAAGCAAGCGCATCATCGACAACGTAGCGCTTCCGCTTGAGCTGAAGGGCGTCTCGCGCTCTGAGGCACGTGCACGAGCCCAGGAGATGCTGGAACGCGGTGGACTTGAGCGCGTGGCGCAAAGCTGGCCTCACGAGCTCTCAGGCGGCATGAGACAGCGTGTTGCGTTCCTGCGCACGGCACTCATTGGCTCAGATATTATGCTGCTGGACGAGCCCTTCTCGGCACTAGATGCTCTCACACGGCGAGAAATGCGTGCGTGGCTCATGTCTTCCGTGAAGGAGTTTGGCCTCTCGGTACTGGTGATCACGCACGACGTTGATGAGGCGGTTGCCATGGCTTCTCGCATTTACGTAATGGCGGGCAGTCCCGCGCAGGGTGTGGTAACCAAGATTGTGGGCGTTGTTGAGCCGCTGGGCTGCGCCGATGCGGTGGAGGCAGACTCTGGCAAAGGTGCTGGTCAAGGTGCTGACCTAGCATCGTTCGACTTGAGTTCAGAGTTTTTGGCTGCCAAGCGAGAAGTACTTTCGTTGCTGGGGTAGTTGCCTGGATGCGCTGCTGCGGGCCGGATGGGTTTCTCGCCTTTGATTTATACAGAAAAAGACGTGAGAGTTTGTCTCTCACGTCTTTCTTGTTAGCTTGATTTGCGTGCGGAATTTATGTGCGCTGCTAATGTATGCGACTCGATTACTCGCTGAACTCGAGAAATGCGCGGTATCCGCGATAAGCCTCAAAGATGTCGGCCTTGTTTGCAATCTCCCATGGTGCATGCATGGAGAGAACAGGAACGCCGCAGTCGATGACGTGCATGCCATATTTAGCCAGCATGTAAGCAATGGTTCCGCCGCCACCAGCGTCGACGCGGCCAAGCTCAGCGGTCTGGAATTGAACGCCAGCGTTGTCCATAATGCGACGAATCAGTGCTACGTACTCAGCATCAGCGTCGTTGGAGCCAAACTTGCCGCCACTACCAGTGAACTTGTTGAATGCAAGACCGTGACCCATGATAGCGGAGTTCTTGATTTCAAAACTACCCGTAAAGCTAGGATCATAACCAGCAGAAACGTCACTGGAGAGCATGTAGGAGTTGGCCATGCAGCGGCGCAGGGAAAGTGGAGACTCAAAACCAGCAAGCGCCAGGACCTCTGCCATGATGTTCTCAAAGAAGAGGGAATTCATGCCAGTGGCGCCAACGGAGCCAATCTCTTCCTTGTCGGTCAGGATGGTGACGGAGGTACGCGCAGGAGTGTCGCACTCAAGCTGTGCGATTAGGGAAGGATAGGAGCAGCTGCGGTCGTCGTGACCATAGCCCAAGATCATAGAGCGATCAAAGCCCATGTCGCGAGCAGGACCTGCAGGAACAATCTCAAGCTCAGCGGAGAGAAGGTCTGCTTCCTCAATGCCATAGAGGTCCTTCAGGATATTGATGACGTTAGCCTTAACAGCTTCCTTTGGCTCATCACCCTCTGCATCAGCGGGTTTCTCGCCATTCTGGCCCCAAACAAGTGGACGATTGCCAACAATAAGATCCAGCATCTCGCCCTCAATAACTTTAGAAGCAGTTTTTCCAAGCTGCTCAGCGCTCAAGTGGATGAGAAGGTCGGAGATGCAGAAAACAGGGTCAGTTGGATCCTCGCCAACGCATACGTTTACGACGCTACCGTCTTTAAGTGCAAGAACGCCATGAATTGCCAGAGGAATAGTGACCCACTGGTATTTTTTGACGCCGCCGTAGTAGTGGGTGTCAAGGGTAGCAAGCTCATTGCGTTCCTCGAGAGGATTCTGCTTGACGTCCAGGCGAGGGGAGTCGATGTGAGCACCAAGAATGTTTAGACCCTCTTCTAGGGACTTGGTACCAATCTGAACAAAGATGACGGACTTGCCGCGAATGTCTGCGTAGACTTTATCGCCAGCCTTGAGGGTTTTACCTGCAGCGATGGCGTCAGAAAGCTTAACGTAACCTGCTGCTTCGGCAAGCTTGATAGCGCTTGCGGCGCACTCGCGCTCAGTCTTGTTCTCGGAGATAAACTTTCTGTAGCCCTCGGTAAACGACTGGAGTTTGTCCAGGTCCTCCGAGGTGTACTTTTTCCATGCGTTTGTGGTTTCCATACCCATCCTTTCTGTAGCAAGCTCTGTCAGAGCTGCTGCTTATTGTTGCTGTTAGTTGCGCCGCCCGTGATGAGACCGCGACTTAGTTGCCACCATTGGAGCTGTTTGAGCCAGAACCACTGGATCCGCTGCCAGAACTATTGCTAGAGCCAGAGTTCTGATTGGAACCAGAATTGCTGTTTGAGCTGCCCGTTCCAGAGTTGTTGCTGGAAGAATTACTCTCAGACGAGCTGCTTGAGCTGCTCGAGTCGCTGGTCTTTTCCGAACTAGACGAGCTGTCGGAGCTGGTGGTCTCTGATTTCTTGGAGTCAGTGCTCTCCGAAGAGGAATCCTTGGAATCAGTGGACTTGCTTGACTCGTCGGTCTTCTCGCTAGAAGAGCTGGAATCGTCTTTCTTATCCGTCGAATTGCTGGTATTCGTAGTTTTTTCCGTCACAACTGGGGTTGTGCTGACCTTTGGTCCCAAGCCAGATCCGTCGGTGATATAGCTGAGGAACATTGCATAAAGAATGACGGCAGAAATGGTAAAGATAATTGAAATAATGGTCACGATAGTCAGCGCTCTTACGCGCTTGCGAGACAGTGTTGGCGTGCGATTTACCTGTGACGACTGCCCTGTACCAGAGTCAGCGCTGGGATAAAAATCGCGAGAAGGTGCATATTGTGCTCGAGGCATATATTGTGTGCCTTCAAGCGTTGTTTGGCTGCTGTTTGGATATGCCTGCTGGTTATATTCATCGTTGTCGCCAGCGCGGAACTTATGCGTGGAGCGCCTGATAACGTTCTGGTAAATCTGCGAAGCAAGCGCCGAGGCGGCGGCACCAACGGCCACGCCGATAATCGAGCCTGCAATACCAATCTGGTTTGACAGTACAAACGCAGTCACCGCGGCAAGCGATGTTGCCAAAATTTGGGTAATTGAGACGTCCTTAAGAAGGCCGGGCTTCTCATCTGTTGCCTCATCGGTAGGCTGAGCAGGCGAAGCTAATCGAGTTTTGTCTGCATCAAAGTGCTTATAGCTCACAAGATGCTCCTTTCTTCGAACTGATAGCCTACCTCATTTTTGTGAAGATGTAATGTTTCGTCGCTAAATCGCAACATCAGAGGGCATTAAGTTTCATCCAACATACAACTTCAGTGTCGGAAATGGCGAGAAGTTCTGTGAGTAACTAAGCGATTTTCTTATGCGCGTGTTTCTCGCCATGTATTTGTTAAAAACGACCGTATCAAAGGTGATGAAACAAGGTATCATTTATATGTATCAGTTTTCCGTCAAACGGAGGTTTAGCATGCTTGTAAGCGCAAAAGCCATGCTCCAGAGTGCCGAGAAGGGCCACTATGGCATCGGCGCATTCAACGAGAACAACCTTGAGTGGACCGCAGCAATCCTTGATGCAGCAGAAGAGCTTCAGTCTCCTGTCATCATTCAGTGCACCAGCGGCGCAGCAAAGTGGCAGGTAAGCTACCGCGTTGTTGCAGACATGGTTCGTCGTCTTGTTGAGGACAAGAACATCACTGTTCCAGTTGCTCTTCACCTTGACCACGGTTCATACGAGGATGCATTCAAGTGCATCGAGGCTGGATTTACTTCCATTATGTACGATGGTTCTCACGAGCCTGATTTTGAGACCAACCTTAAGCGCACCGAAGAGGTCGTAAAGGCAGCTCACGCAAAGGGTATTTCTGTTGAGGCTGAGGTCGGCGGCATCGGCGGCACCGAGGACGGCGTTACCGCTAAGGGCGAGCTTGCTGATCCTGAGCAGTGCGCAAAGATTGCTGACCTGGGCGTTGACTTCCTTGCATGCGGCATCGGCAACATTCATGGTATCTATCCAGCTAACTGGGAGGGCCTCTCCTTCGACCAGCTCAAGGCTATCAAGGAGCGCGTTGGCGATCTTCCACTTGTTCTTCACGGTGGCACCGGCATTCCTGTAGAGCAGGTTCAGAAGGCTATCTCTATGGGCATTTCCAAGATCAATGTCAACACCGATCTTCAGCTTGTCTTTGCTGAGGCAACCAAGAAGTACGTTGAGGCTGGCCTTGTTGACAACGGCAAGGGCTACGATCCTCGTAAGCTTCTGAAGCCTGGTCGCGAGGCAATTGTTGAGCGCACCAAGGAGCTCATCCGCGAGTTTGGTTCCGACGGTAAGGCTTGGAACTAACCTTCGGCATGCGCTGAGCGCGGGCGTTGGCACGTTGATGCGATGATGCGACGCACGCTCGCAGCTAGTTAAAGCGACGGACCTGGATTTTCTCCAGGTCCGTTTTTTTGTTTGGGCTGGCATGTGCGAAAGACATGCGCCCAGCACGTTCTTCTCGCGAGATGTACTTGATGAGAGCCTGATTTTCTCGCCAAGTCTGAACGATTTGCCGGATTTGCTCACCACGTCTGAGTAATTTGCCTGTTTTTCTCGCCTTATCTGAGTGATTTTGTTCAGACTTGTTAAACAATTCAGGCTCGGTTTCATGAAAGAGAAGCACGCAAGCTGCTTGATCCAGTTCGCATTTCAAGCTAGTGTCAATTAACATGTAATACTCATTTGCGTTATGCAGCATGGAGAAGAATACTCAGTTAAATTATGGAATTCTAATTTTGTCACTTATTTGTCATGAAATTGAGAAAGTACATTTATTTAAGTGGTCTAACCTTGGTAGCAGGACTTTTAAAAGATGATATTTGAAGGTGTTTTTAATCTATCTGCGGAAATAACGTATTAATCAAATATTCGTAGGTTTTTTTGTTGTTTTGCTTATTTGACTTTTAGAAATACTATTTCCATATGGAATATTACCTTTCACATACATCTGCTCTACAAATTTATCGTGCTTTGCGAACACGGAGACACGAACTCTTAACTCATGGATTTAATGAGTATCTGAATAAGTTCAATTTAGATGCTAGACAGTTACTGACCAAAGATGATATTTCTTATCGTGAATTGGTTAGAGCTATTAATGCCGAGTTACTAGTAGATTATGGTATTGAACTTAAAAATCCAGTTGAAATTACTGTGAGCAATAAAAAGAATTCCTGTGCTTATGAAGGAATTCATTTTCATGTTGATACATGTGCTTCGCTTGACTCTGTAATAAAACTGAATATAAGCAGCTTTTCAGTTTTAATTTCATCTCCATTCGAATTGCTGTTTCAAATGGCTTCTAAATTGAGTCTGTTAGAACTAGTGCTCCTCATTTCAGAATTCCAAGGACGTTTTGTTATTGATGCGTCAACAGGAGAATTGCAGTCAAATTGGTATTCGCCTCTTTTCAAAAAGTCAGAATTACTTGCATATCTCAGCAAAAAGAAAGGTGCTAGATCTTTTAGAAAGGTAAAGGCTGCGGTAGATTTGTCTGTTGAAAATGCAGCTTCCCCGATGGAGGTTAAACTTGCACTTCGAGCTTTAATGCCAGTGTATAAAGGTGGATATGCTATTCCATGCGTTGAGTTAAACAAAGAATTTGAGATACAAAGTATTTCAGGAATAAAATCTCAGAAAAAGTGTCGTGCAATTGACCTGCTTCTATCCAGTGGAGTATTGAATCCAAAAGAATCTCAAAATGTAGCACTTGAATATAACGGATCTGTTCATGAATCGATTGACAGCGCAGACAGGGACTACAAACGAAATAACGAACTTTTAGCTGCTGGTATAGAAGAGTTTGTAATTAGCAAAAATGAATATGACGATATTGTTTTTATGGATAATTTATTTACGGTCATTCGCTCTAGATTAAATTTGCCAAGAAGACATACATCTTCAAAACAAAGGCAAATTGAAAGAGAGAAAAGAATTAAATTATGGAAAGAGTTAGAAAAGATCTAGTAAGTCTAACTTGAACCTACGGTAAATTCTACAAACACTAGGAAATCGCTCAAGCACTAGGAAATCGGAGCCTGAATAACACATCAAGTCTGAGTATAATTACTCAGACTTGGTAAGAAAAACCGGCAAATCACTCAGACATGGTGAGAAAATCCGGCAAATTGTTCAGACTTGATGTAATTTTCAGGCTCGCACTCGGCTTGCATCCAGCGCGCACTCGCTGCACTTCGCAATTGACTGACCAGCGTGCGCCCTTCTCGCGAGAAACCCGGTGCACTCCAAGGTCTTCTCGCTGTGCACGCCCCACCGCACACGACAATAAAACCGCAGCTTAAACTTTTACTTAGCGGTAGGGTTGTCGGCGGGGGAGACGTGCATGTTACCTTCGTTGCGGGCGATGTCCGCGAGCGTCTTGCTATCCAGGAAACTGGAGGTCATGCGGCCAAGGTCGCGCCAAATGTTGATGGTGGTGCAGGACTCCATCTGGGGACAGAGGGTGGTGTTTGTGCAGTTCAGGCAGCTAGCGGGAGCAAGATTGCCTTCGGCTGCACGAAGAATCTCGCCTAGCGTGTAGTCCTCGGGTTTGCGCGTGAGGCGATAGCCGCCGCCCTTTCCGCGCAGACTCTCGACGTATCCAGCCTTGTGCATCAGGGCAATGACCTGCTCAAGGTACTTGCGCGAGATGTTCTGGCGCTCGGAAACGTCGCCCAGCGAGACCCATCCCTCGTGAACGGCCAGGTCAGCCATTGCGCGGAGTGCGTACATTCCCTTTGTAGAGAACATTCCAGCCACGGCTACTCGCCGTCCTCGGCGCGCTCGCTCTCGGCGCCGTCCTCGGCGCGCTTACTCTCGGTGCCGTCCTCGGTGGTAGACGCACCGGCTGCGGCAGAACCGCTGCTGTGAGCCTCGAGCATCTCCTCAAGTGTATGCCATGCCAGCTCGGCGCACTTAACGCGTGCGGGCATATGAGCGATGTCGTGCAGAATGTTGGCGTCTTCCAGCTGGTCAAGTACGGCCTCGTCGGTCTCTTCTCCGCGAATCATGCGGCCAAAGAGTTTGCAGAGCTCAATGGCCTCTTCTGGAGTGCGGTCAATCATCAGGTCGCTCATGATGTCGGCCGAAGCCTGAGAAATTGCACAACCGCTGCCCACAAAAGCAGCCTCGGCAATCTTTCCGTTCTCAATACGCACGGAAAACGTGAGCTCATCGCCACAAGAAGGGTTAACGCCCTCATGGGAGACGGTTGGATTATCCATCTGGTATTTGTAATCGGGGTGAGAAACGTGGTCCATAAACTCAGCGTTATACAGGTCGTTTGTTGCCACTTATTTCAACTCCTTGTTTTATTTGTTGCTGACCGCGCTGCCAAAGATCTTCCATACCTGGTTAAGACCCTCGATGAGCTGGTCAATGTCGTGTTTATCGTTGTAGAACGCAACGGATGCGCGGCAGGTGCTGGACTCGTGCAGCTCAATCAGAAGCGGCTCGGCGCAGTGATGACCAGCGCGAATGCAAACGTTGTTCATGTCTAGGATGCTCGAGACGTCGTGTGGATGAACGCCGTGCACGTTAAACGCTACAGCGCCCACGTGGTTTTGTCCCAGCTTAGAGCCAACGATGTCTATAAAGTCCAGCGTGCACAGCTGCTGCACCAAGTATCTGGCGAGAAGTTCTTCTCGCTTCTCGATCTTTGCCATATCCAAGCCGTTGAGGTATTCGACAGCGGCGCCGGTAGCGTAGATACCTGCGGCGTCCTGCGTGCCCGCCTCAAACTTCTCGGGAACAGGAGCCCAAACGGCGCTGGTTTCGGTGACGGAATCAATCATCTCGCCGCCGGTAAGGAACGGTGGCATGGCATCAAGCAGCTCAGCGCGACCCCAGAGCACGCCAATACCCATAGGTCCACACATCTTGTGCGCCGAGAAAGCCAGCAGGTCGCAGTCAAGATCATGCACGTCAATAGGGATGTGAGGTGCAGACTGAGCGGCGTCAACTACCATGTAGGCACCCACAGTGTGAGCGCGCTTGGCAATGGCCTTGATGTCGTTGTGAGTTCCCAGCACGTTGGAGACGTGTGTGACGGATACAATCTTTGCTCGCTCGGTGATCTTTGATGCAATCTCTTCAGGCGTAATCTGATACTGCGAGTTCATACGCAGGTACACCAGGTTGGCGCCGGTAGCCTTGCAAATCTGCTGCCAAGGGATGATGTTGGAGTGATGTTCCATGATGGAAATGACCACGTCATCGCCTGGCTTGAGTGTATAGCGGCCAAGGCTTGAAGCAACCAGATTAAGCGCCTCAGAAGTGTTGCGCGTAAAGATAATCTGCTGGCTTTCTGGCTTGCCGTTTTTATCGACAGCGCCAATGAACTTTGCAATTGAAGCGCGAGCTCCCTCGATAGCTGCGGTTGCTTCTACACTCCAACGGTATAATCCGCGCAGTGCGTTTGCGTTCATGGTCTCGTAGAAGCTAGACTGCGCCTCAATAACTGTACGGGGACGCTGAGAAGTAGCAGCGCTGTCCAAGTAAGCTACCTCGGGGTTTGCTGCCAGCAGCGGAAAATCTGCCTTGTAAGGGTTATCGGTAATCTGAGCAACTTCTGCGTCGGTCATTACGCGACACCACCTTTGCTGGAATCGGCTTCAGCGTCGGAATCCCTGCCATCACTGGCAGCCAGGGAGTTGCCAGCTGCATCGTCACTAGCTGCAGCTTCGTCATAGTCGTGAGCAATTTCTGCGCCCAGCTCAGCCTCGCAACGCTCAACAGCCACGCGGTGGGAAATCTCCTCAGGCGCGTTGATGATGGCGTCTTCAAAGAGAGCGCGTATAAACAGCTGCTCAGCAGCCTGGCGAGAAAGTCCTCGAGCTGCAAGGTAATCAAGTTGCTCAGGGGAGACGGATCCGATGGTAGCTCCGTGGTTACCAGCAACATCGTCCTCATCACAGAGAATAACAGGCATGGTCTTGTTGACAACGTCGTCACCAAGAATCATGACCGTTTCAATCTCGTTGCCCTGGGCATCCTTTGCACCGCGGACAAGATCGATGGTTGCGCGAAGCGTCTTCTTAGCTGCCTCGTTAAGGACGCCGGACTCGGTGAGCTGCGCGCGCGTAGAGGTACCACGCATGCGTACCAGGTGGTTGATATCAAGCGTCTCTTCGTGAGTAGCGTGATAGCGATTGTTAAGGTCAAGGCGAGCTTGAGTGCCAACTAAGTTGGCGGTAAGGCCAAGACCGATGGTTGATCCACCCAGAGCGTACTGCTTAACATCAACAGCCGCGTCTTGGTGAATCTCAAGGCCAACGCTTTCAAGGTGCTGCTGGCCCTCGTTGACGCCAAGCATCTCAATAAGGTGCAGCTTAGCGCCAGCCTCAACCACAATGCGGGTGAGCGCAGCGCTGGTTGGAAGTGCGCTGTCGTTCGCGTCGTTGCCTGCAGGTGCGTCGCCGTCAACATCACCCGCAAACGCTGCGATGACTACGGTAGCCTCGGCACCTTCGCGCACAATGATGCCGGTGTTAGCGCACTGATTTTGAGCTGCAGAAACAGCAACAACAATAGGCTCTTCTCGCTTGGTACGAGCGGGAACGTTGTAGAAATCAGACTTGAATGCCTGTGACTCTACGTAGTCAGTAACCTCCTGACCCATTCCACACTCAATGCGCTCAAAAAGGCGAGGCAGAGGCAGGTAGACTGTGCCTGCATCAGCGTGATTAGGGACGGTAACTGACAGTGAGTTAGCGCGTAGACGGTTCCATGTCTGAGCTGCAGGAACGTTGGCGCGATTAATCAAAATGTTATCCATTAGCCAATCGCTCCTTCCATCTCAAGTTTAATCAGGTTATTCATCTCAACGGCGTACTCCATTGGGAGCTCCTTTGAGACAGGGTTTGCAAATCCGTTTACTACCATGGTGCGAGCCTCAGCCTCAGAGCAACCACGGCTCATCAGGTACAAAACGGTGTCGTCAGAAATGCGGCCAATAGTTGCCTCGTGACCAATCTGAGCAGTCGCATTGCGAACATCCATCTCTGGGATGGTGTCGGAGCGGCTGATGTTATCCAGCATCAGCGACTGGCACGAGAACGCCACGCGAGCGTTTTCTGCCTTGCGTCCAACGGTCACGGCTGAGCGGAAAGTGTTGACGCCGCCATCCTTGGAGATGGACTTAGTGTCAACGTTTGCCGAGTTATTGGAGCCGTTGATAATCACCTTGCAGCCTGTATCCAGGTCTTGCGTAGCGCCTGCAAACGTAATACCGGTGAACTCACAGTTAGAAGAATCGCCGTTCATGATCGTAGAAGGATAGAGGTAGGAAACGTGGCTACCAAAAGAGCCCGAGACCCACTCCATCTTTGCATTGCTGCCAATAATGGCGCGCTTGGTGTTGAGGTTGTACATGTTCTT
>CAUVID010000018.1:0-16789 GCA_963551855.1 Lancefieldella parvula
GTGAAGATTAAACAAGAGTCAGTCCAAAATGAACTGACTCTTGTCTTAGAACAGCAAAAACTCCGCAAAATTACTTAACTAAATCTAACTAGCTCTACAAAGAAAGACTGTTAAGTTTTGCAAGACGTAATTCCGCTATCTGTACGAATATCCTTCAGAAATTAGACTATTCCCTTTGCAATAACTTAATAACTTTATAAGAACTTTATTTGAATCAAAACTCTGAACTCTACATACTGAATTATTACACTCTGATTTATACAGAGATAAGCTTGTCCAATCAAACGTTAAAAAGAAGTCCTTTAGAATGTTCTGGACACCTTCATCGAACTCATTAATGCTCAATATCTCACCTGAGGTCATTGAGATAAATGTGTTTCCATCAGTATAAAAACAATCATCATTTATATCGACATACACACCTTTAGAGAAATATTGTGTCGACATATTTAAAATTTCAACCGACCCTATTGAAGAACAGTAGGCGTATCCATTATTAATCGAATCATAAATGCCAGCAATCTTTGCAACTACAGTTCCATTTGAATACACCGGGAAATAGACTACCGGCCTTTCAACTAGACCATTTGACGAATATATATATTCAGGTATGTAGTTTCGCAACTCATATTCGTTTGATTCAGTAGAAATATTATTCACGCTTAAAAGCTCTGGAATTATAGTAGCGGTAAGCTCTTCAACCTCCTTTAAGGGAATGTCCCTTGCGAAAACCTGGATTGGCGTAAAAAAGACACAAAAGATTAGGAATAGAGCAATAAGGCTAAAGCGCAATTTATTATTCTTCAAAATACCCTCCAAACACTAAACAGGTATCTATCAACTAATAATAAATAAAAAGAATGTAAGACTCAAAAGTTTTATTCTGTTATCGGGATAAATTCAATGTTAAATGCAAAAAAATACACAACACCAGTAAGTATTTCACATACTAGATATTTGAAAAACAAATAACTCTATTGTTTGATTTGATTTTAGAGATTATGTTTCTTCATCCTTTGCTCAAAGAGCTCGTTGATAATCTTTGACATCTCTTCAACTTGTTGTGCACTAGGTTCATCCTCAAATGCAGCGTAAAGCTCTGGATACTCCCGAGCAATATACTCACAAGACTTACCTGTTGCGTGTCCACGAACAAAGAACGGAATACGCTTAATATATTCAGGATTTACTAATGCCAAGATCTTCTCGTCTGCTGTTTTACTCATGAGTTCCTCCCCTTGCATCTAATTTCTCATGTACAGCTGTTGAGGATTCTTCCCAAGCTTTGAGTTCTTCATAAATAGTTTCTGCCAAATTCACAGAAACACCTTTTACCTGAGAGATATCCTCAACACTTGCAGCCTTTAAGCGCTTAAAAGAGCCAAAATGACGCATGATATCTTTTTTACGTTTAGGTCCTACACCAGGGATTTCGTCCAGAATAGAGACGGTCATTGCCTTATCTCTAAGCTCACGATGGAACGTAATCGCAAAACGGTGAGACTCATCACGAACTTGCTTGATAAGGTACAAAGAAGCCGACCCTGTAGGTAACACGATTGGCGTGTCGTCCCAAGGTACAAAGACTTCCTCATCAGACTTAGCAAGGCCGCAGACAGGAATATCCAACCCCAGCTCATTAAGCTGGTTGATGGCAGCGGTCAACTGAGGTTTACCACCATCAACCACCAGCAAATCAGGTCGTGAGCCAAAGCGCTCATCCGCCATACGCTCTGGACTATACCTTCTGCCCAGGACCTCCGTCATTGAGACAAAGTCGTTTGCTTCATCAAGCTCAGCGCGAATCTTAAAGCGACGATACTGGCTTTTATCAGCCTTTCCGTTAGTAAAGACCACCATCGACGCAACAGTAAAGTTGCCATGAAGCGTAGAAATATCAAAGCACTCAATGCGCAGTGGCGGTGCGTCAAGCGCAAGTGCGCTTTCAAGCTGAAGCAGTGCCTGGTTAGTACGGTCGTCAGCATAACCCGTGCGAATCATATGGCGCATCAGCGCATGACGAGCGTTAGCAGAAGCCATCTGGAGAAGACGGAACTTCTCGCCACGTTGTGGGTGGTGAAGCACGCAGTTGTGGCCTCGTTTTTGTGTCAACCACTCGGACAAAACCTCTGCGTCGAGAAGATCGATGGGCAGGTTAACCTCTGCGGGAATGTCAGCGGTTTCGTCGTAGTAGCGCTTCAAGAAGCCCGAGACCAGCTCCTCCTCGGAAACGTCCAAGCCTTTATCCAGGATAAACTCAACCGAGCGGATGGTACGGCCTTCTCGCACAACAAAAACGCAGGCGGCGGAGATAGTTTCTTCTCGATAAATACCAATGAGGTCAATGTTGACTGAGGTAGGAAACGTGACTTGCTGACGGTCATCGAGATCAGAGAGTGAAGTCAGACGGGATTTGAGCCGAGCTGCTTTCTCAAAATCCAGGTCAGCAGCGGCTTCTTGCATCTGGTCTTTGAGCTCAGAGACAATCTCGGAGCGATTTCCGCGGAGGAAGTTCTCTACCTGCCTGACATTCTTTGCATAGGAGACGGTGTCAATGGCTCCCACACACACACCAGGACCTTTGCCTACGTGGTAGTCAAAACAGGGACGCCCTTTCTTTGCCAGCAGCAGGTTAGCAACGGCTGCACCGTCAGGGTCTTTTTCTAGCAGACGTTTAGCACGCTTCCACTCTACGCACGTAGCGGAGCAGATAGGTACTACTTTTCTGAGTGTCTCAATAGTCTGACGCGCAGCGTAGGAATCAGTGTAGGGACCAAAATAACGTGTCCCCTTCTTGTGCTTCTCGCGCGTGTATTTAATTGCTGGGAAGGTATCCGATTCGGTAATGGCAATGTAGGGATAGCTCTTATCGTCTTTAAAGTCTACGTTGAAGTACGGGCGATACTGAGCAATAAGATTGCGCTCCAGCACCAATGCCTCGTGCTCGTTTTCTACCACAATATAGTCAAAACTACGTACGACCTGCATCATCAGAGGAATCTTGGCACGGTCATCTTGAAGCGTGACGTACTGCCTCATGCGAGCACGCAGGTTTTTAGCTTTGCCTACATAGATAACCTTGCCAGACCCGTCTTTCCAGAGGTAGCAACCTGGATTAGTAGGAACCTGATCAACCTGTTCTCTGATGGATACCAGGTCATCTGAAGGTTCGGAAGAAAATGACGGTGCAAGACCTGGTGCTCCCGAAGGCACGTAGTTGGGGTCAAGATTGTTCTGAGAGTTATCTTTGCCGCCTCTGGCACCGCTTTTGGCCATGCTATGACCTTACACGAGATACCAGTGAACGCAGCATGGTGGACTCTGGTGATTTGAAGAGAATTGCCAAGCCATAGGTAACCAAAACAGCTGGGATACCTGCAAAGATGCAATACAGCACGCCGTAAAGTGCTCGTCCATCTGGTACGCCAATACCAGCGCGCAGGCCCACCATAATAAGAAGCGCCGCCGCTGATCCAGCGAGACCAAAAACAACCGAGCGTACAAACGCAAACACCATTGATTTGAGCCCAATCTGACCAAGGTGCTTACGCAGGCTAATCAACATAATGGTGTCAATGACCACGTAGAAGATGGCCGAGGTAGTTGCTACAAACATCATGCCAAAGTGAGAAGTACCCACCAACAGCACCAAAACCTGCACGACAGAACCGAGCGTTGCCGAAACAGCATAAAGTGTCATACGACGCATAGCAGAACAGACTTTTTGCAGGTACATGCCAATACCATACAGAGGCAAGGCAAGCGACTGACCAATCAAGAATTGCTGGGTTAACAGCAGTTGATCTTCAGTGAACTTGCTTGCTCCAATAATAGAAACAAGAGGCATCGAGAAGATCATCAAGTACATCATGAACGGCACGGTAAAGAAAAGAATCTGGTTGATACCGTGCTTGAAGTCCTTCTTGAACTGGTCCATATTCTCTTTTGCCCAGCTATCGGACAGCTCCGTAAAGAGGGCTGTGGTAATAGGTACCGTCAAAATGGAATATGGCAGCGTGTACCAAAGGCGAGCGTATGCAGCAATTGAAGCGCCCGATGCAGAAACGCTGAGCTGCGAGCTTGTCTGAACCGACATAGTTACAAACGTGGCAACCACAACAATCAGAGCAGGCGCGCCAATCTTAAGCGTCTCTTTAAGAGCGGGGTCTTTGAGGTTAATTCTCCACGAGAGCTTAATTCCCTTGCGCTTAAGTGACGGTACCTGAATCAGAACCTGAATCAGAACGCCCAGTGGATTTCCCAGCGCAAGAATAAGAAGACCCAGCTCAGGGTTAGTGTTAACCAAGAAAGCATACGCAAAGAACGATACCGTAGTGACAAAGTTATTAAAAATAGGAGCTGCAGCTGGCCAGAGGTAGTCTCTTTCTGCATTCAAAACACCAGAGAAAATGGTGGAGAAACAATACAGCATAACCTCAATAACAAAGAACCTAAAGAAGTACACTGCCAGCGTTGGGTCAAAATCAGCACCTGCCGAGAAGGACTGTGTATACACCACTTCTGCGGCAAAGAAGAAGCCTAGAACCGCAACAAGTCCAGTTGCAACAACAACAATGGAAAGCAGGTTAGAGGTATAGGCATTTGCCTCATCCTGTCCAACCTTCTTCTTAATAGAGAGATATACCGGCAAGAAAGCTGTGGTGAGCATTCCCGCACCAACAAGCTCATAGAGCTGGTCAGGAAGGGTGTTTGCAATGGAATAGCAGCTTGCAAGAACGGTAGCACCCATAGCAAATGCTTGGGCCCAGGTTCTTAAAAAGCCCGTAATACGGCTAATCAGAACAAGTATGCTCATCATAGAGGTAGAACGACTTAAGTCTTTTTGCTTAGACGCATCTTCTTCATCAGAAGAAGCCTCTTCACTATAAGAATTACCTGCGTCGAAGTTGCCGTCTGACACAGAGCTGTTATCTGCCTCAGAGTTATCCTCTTCAGCAGCGACCTCTTCGAGTTTCTGACTTACAATCTGCTCAAAGGCTTCATCCTCAATTGGTTGATGAAACGTCTCTGGAACAACAATGTTGTCCACTACAGGAGGCTCATCGAAGGTCTGATCAAGAGCCTTGCTCAGAGTTTCTTCAGATAAGGTTCCATCAGAAGACTCTGCTGAAAGTCGCATATGTTTGGGCTGATATGCCACTAGTGCACCTCGCGAACAATATCTGCAAACGTAGCCGATACAAATGAAGCCAAATCTTCTGGAGAAAGCGTTAAACTGAGTCCGCGTTTTCCACCAGAGATATGGATGAGCTCAAAAAGCTGAGCAGTCTCGTCAATTATAGTGGGAAACTGCTTTTTCATACCAACGGGAGTGCAGCCACCACGAACATAACCTGTTAAACCCTCAAGCTCTTTAACAGGCAGCATGGAAAGGTTCTTTTGGCCGGACGCGACTGCTGCCTTCTTAAGATCAAGTTCTTGATCTACAGGAATACAACACACCACGTGCTCTCCACTTGAAGTTACGCAGACAAGTGTTTTGAACGCAGCGTCTGGATCTTCTCCAAGCATCTCTGCAATATGAGTTCCCAACTCACCAGAAGGAACGTCTTCGTCCACCTCGTAAGATTGGAGCTCGTAAGCAATGCCGGCAGCATCAAGCTCCCTCATGGCATTTGTCTTTTGAACCTTTGCTGTTTTTCTCGCCATGTTATGCGCGCTTCTTCTGAGCTTTTTTCTCTGCAGCTAGACGTGCGTTATCGCGGTCTAGAATCTCTTTAAGGAACTTACCGGTGTGGCTTTCTGGAGTTGCCGCAACCTTTTCTGGCGTACCGGAAACAACTACGGTTCCACCACCATCGCCACCCTCTGGACCCATGTCAACAATACGGTCAGCCATCTTAATGACATCCAAGTTGTGCTCAATAACAAGAACGGTGTTACCCGCATCAACAAGACGCTCAAGAACAACAATAAGCTGTCTGACATCCTCAAAATGAAGGCCAGTTGTTGGCTCGTCCAGAATATAAAGAGTTTTACCAGTCTGCTGACGGTGAAGCTCTTTTGCAAGTTTGACGCGCTGTGCCTCGCCACCAGAAAGTGTGGTTGCTGGTTGACCAAGGTGAATGTAACCAAGACCAACATCGTGGAGAGTCTGCAGCTTGTTCTTAATGCGAGGAATGTTTGCAAAAAACGCTAGTGCCTCATGAACCGTCATGTCAAGGACGTCAGAGACAGACTTGCCGTGATAGAGAATCTCGAGCGTCTCACGGTTATAACGCTTGCCGTGGCAGACCTCACAAGGAACATAGACGTCAGGCAGGAAGTTCATCTCAATCTTGATCTGGCCGTCGCCCTTACAAGCCTCGCAGCGGCCTCCCTGGACGTTAAACGAGAAACGACCAGCCGAGTAGCCGCGTGCGCGGGACTCTGGGACTGAAGCGTACAATGCGCGCAGGTCGTCCCAAAGGCCAATATAGGTTGCTGGGTTAGAACGAGGTGTTCTTCCAATAGGACTCTGGTCAATATCAATGACCTTATCGATAAGATCTACGCCTTCAAGCTTTTTATACTCTCCCACCACGCGCTTTGAATGCTGAACTGCATTGGTAAGCGCGGGAGCAAGGGTATCGGTAACCAAAGAAGACTTACCAGAGCCAGAAACACCTGTGACTACTGTCAATGTGCCCAGCTCGATAGCGGCGGAAACGTTCTTAAGGTTGTTAGCGCTAGCTCCTGTAATCTTGATTTTTCCGCGACCAGGCTTACGACGAGCCTCTGGCAGCCTAATCTGCTTCTTTCCCGTGAGATACGCACCTGTGATGGAATCAGGGTTTTCAACAATCTCTTCTGGAGTGCCAGCAGCAACAACGTGACCACCAAGCTCACCGGCGCCGGGACCCATGTCAATAACGTAGTCAGCTGCACGAATGGTATCTTCATCGTGCTCGACCACAAGTACGGTATTACCGCGGTCTCTGAGCTGCTTGAGGGTCTCAATAAGACGGTTGTTGTCTCTTTGATGCAGACCAATGGAAGGCTCGTCCAAAATGTAAAGGACGCCCATAAGACCAGCACCAATCTGAGTTGCCAAGCGAATACGCTGGGCTTCTCCACCAGAAAGCGATGCTGCTGCGCGAGAAAGCGTGAGGTAATCCAAGCCAACGTTTACCAAGAACTGTAGCCTTGCCACAATCTCTTTGACAATAGGACCTGCAATGACCCTCTGACGGTCAGTAATAGTCAGCTGCTTGAAGAACTGGAGTGACTCTTTGCAGGAAAGTTCACAGACCTCCCAGATGTTTTTCTCGCCAACCGTAACGGAGAGAATTTCTGGCTTTAAGCGAGCTCCGTGACAGGTTGTACAGGGCATCTCGCGAATGTACTTCTCAAGATGCGTCTTCATATTTTCTGACGTGGTCTCTTGATACTTGTCAAAAAGAATCTTTCTGACACCAGAGAACGTAGTAAACCAGTGTGTATTGCGGCCGTCTCGCGTTTTGTAGTCAACGCGAATCTTAGTTGAACCAAGGCCACCGAGAAGGGCGTCTTGTACCTTCTTTGGTAGCTTATTCCAAGGCGTTGTATCAGACACGTCAAAATGCTTGCAGACTGCAGACAAAATCTGAGGATAGTAGTTTGAATGGCCAAAGAGGCTTCCAAAAACGCCTTCGGAAACAGACAGCTTTGGATCAGCAATGAGTGCTGCTGCATCAATAATTTTACGAGTTCCTAGGCCGTCGCAGTCAGGACAGGCACCGTAAGGGGCATTGAACGAGAAATCGCGAGGTTGAAGGTCATCCATAGAGTGACCGTGAATAGGACAAGCAAGCGCCAGCGAATACTGCAGGAGCTCTTCTGGCATAGTTTCTGGGTTGGATTTATCGGCCAGGAGCAATATGCCTACCTTGCCCTGGGCAAGCTTGGTTGCCTGCTCAACGCCTTCAACAATACGACCCAAAGAATCAGGACGAATGACAATACGGTCTACAACCACCTCAATATCGTGCTTGAGGGTCTTTCCCAGCGTAATTTCTTCATCGAGCTCACGCACAACGCCGTCAACACGAACGCGAGAAAATCCTTCTTTGCGCAAGTCTTCAAAGAGCTTAACGTACTCGCCCTTACGACCCAAAACAACAGGAGCTAAAACATAAGCTCTGCGTCCCTGACCAGCCTCGAGGATTTTATCGGCAACCTGATCTGTTGTCTGGCGCTCAATAACGCGACCGCACTCAGGGCAGTGAGGAGTACCCATGCGAGCATACAAAAGGCGCAGATAGTCGTAGATTTCTGTAACGGTACCTACGGTAGAGCGAGGATTTCTGGAAGTGGTCTTCTGGTCAATGGACACCGCAGGAGAAAGGCCATCAATAGAGTCAAGGTCTGGCTTATCCATCTGTCCCAAGAACTGACGGGCATAGCTGGACAAGGACTCAACGTAGCGACGCTGTCCCTCTGCGTAAATGGTGTCGAAGGCAAGACTTGACTTGCCCGAACCAGAAAGTCCCGTAATAACTACCAGCTGATCACGAGGGATATCAATATCAATGTCTTGCAGGTTGTGCTCTCGTGCACCACGGATAGCAATTTTGCTTGAAGCCATAGTTCCTCACATAACCAGTTTGACATGCACATTTCTTTTACGCGCCAACTGCCAAACAATAGAAAACAACATCAGTACACACCGATACATTTTGTGCGTACTGATGTTCTAGTATACCCAAGATAATGCCGCCAAAACACGGCAAGCACGCTTCCCTATTTAATGCGAACCTTCATCACAGCTTTTTTGAGCTTTGAGCCAGATTTCTCCAGCGTACAGCCTGGTTTGTGAGCATCAGATGGAGGTGTCACTAGAAAATCACCAGCGTGCAAGGTAACCCATGTCTCTTCTCCAGGATTGGTGTAAGCACCAAAATCAGCATCAAAATTAAATTCACCCTTAAGAACACACTGCTCAAGAGGGGCAACGGCAATGCTTTCGGTGCCAGAAATAACCACATGAATATCGGCGTAAATCTTATGAGCCTCATAGTCCTTCTCGCCAGGCAGAGCTGACTCAAACTCCATGACGTTCACAAAAACGTTATCTCCATCAATTTCTGTCTTGCCCAAAGGTAGCTCGTCCAGATTATGAGTTGTTAAAAACTCCGCAGCACAGGCCATATATTTCTGACCAAAGTCATTCTCAGATAAATTCTTAATTGACGAGAAAATCATGTGAACCTCCTACGTTCAGCTAAAGTACGCCGAAAAGATTATAGCTATCTCGTTTGCCATAAACTTCTATGGGTAGAATTAAGTAGTTACTGCATACAACTGCTACATAAGGAGAGACATGGCAGACGTAGATATTGATCGTGAGGCGCTTCGTAAAGAAATTGACGCTGCACTTCACGGCAAAAAGAAAGAGCCACAGCCACCTGCCGGCTTTGAACTCAATCAACACTCAAGCGTTAAGCACGTTATTGGCGTTGTTTCTGGCAAAGGTGGTGTTGGTAAGTCCTTTGTCACCGGCATTCTTGCTACTAACCTTGCTCGCGCAGGTAAGCGCGTTGGTATTCTTGACGGTGATATTACCGGTCCTTCAATTCCTCGTATGTTTGGCATCTCTGACGAGCGCTCTTACGGCGTTGAAGAGCAGCTTATTCCTATCGAGGATGCAAACGGTATCAAGATCATGAGCGCCAACCTGGTGCTTCAGAACGAGACCGATCCTGTTCTCTGGAGAGGCCCCGTTGTTGCTGGCGCTATTCAGCAGTTCTACAGTCAATGTAACTGGGGAGACCTGGATTATCTGCTGATTGATATGCCTCCAGGAACAGGCGACGTTGCGCTGACGGTATTCCAGTCCCTCCCTGTTGAAGGTGTTGTGATTGTTTCTTCTCCACAAGATCTTGTTCAGATGGTTGTGGGCAAGGCAGTGCGCATGGCAGAAATGATGCATGTACCTGTACTTGGTTTGATTGAGAACATGGCATATATCACCTGTCCTCACTGTGATGAGCGTATTGAGCCTTATGGTCCATCAAAACTTGCTGAGACTGCAGCAGCATTTAACCTCGAGCCTTTAGGACAGCTTCCTATGGATGCAACCTTTGCGCAGATTGCCGATAAGGGAACGTTTAGCACCGAGCTTCCAGAAGGCCTAATTCCTGAAGCTACACAAAGCGTTCTTGACCTGTAAGTTCTAGCTTCTAGAAGTTACACAACACAAAAGGTAATTCTTACTATGGCTCAAACAACGCGTATTAAAGAACGTCAGGCAGCACAGGCTCAACGTATTAAGCAAGCTCAGGCTTTCATGGTGCCAGACGACATTGATGTAGCAATTTTAGGTGGCGGCGCGGCAGGACTCTGCGCTGCCATCACTGCTGCTGAGACTCTTGGTGCCAATAAACGCGTTGTTATCTTTGAAAAGGCATTGGAGAGCGGCAGGACTATCCTGGCAACAGGCGGCGGTCGTTGCAACTTCACCAATGCAGATTTGAGCTTTGAGAATTTTTCTCATCCAGAGTTTGTTCAGGCTGTCTGCAAAGACAAGGACACGTTTCTTGCGGACATCCTGACTTTCTTTAGATCCAGCGGTCTTGCGTGGGCAACTGAAGACGAGGGCAGAATGTACCCTCTTACCAGGCAAGCAAGCTCCATCCAATCATTGCTGCTCAAGCGAGCCCAAAAAGCAGGTGTTCAATTTGCTTTGGGGCGAGAAGTAACGTCAGTCAAGCCACAACACAACGGCTTCATCGTTGCCTTCAAAGAATGCTTTGCTGGCGAGAAGACCCATGAGGTCCATGCATCATCGGTAGTTCTAGCTACTGGTGGGCTCACAACCACCAAACTTGCTGAAAGCCTTCAGTTACAGACCACCTCATTGCGACCGGGGCTTTGTACGCTCACTTGCGCTCCTCAGCCTCCAACAAGCCTTGATGGAAAGCGTGTACGAGCACACGCAGCTCTTGTAAGAGACGGCGCGGTGCTCAAACAGGAATCTGGCGAGCTGCTTTTTAGGTCATTTGGACTCTCGGGCATCATGATTTTCAACTTGTCTCGTACAGCTCTGCCTGGTGACGTACTTGAGATTGACCTTCTCCCCCAGCTTACGGAAGAGGAAGTTGCAGCAGCTGTAGAAGCTCACACCACTGACGGTCTTCTCGACCCACAGATTGCTGCTTACCTGGGTGCTCATGACTCAGTTGAAGCCACTATTACCAAAGCTCACAAAATCACTTTTACCGTTACCGGCACATCCTCCAAAGTTGTTCCACAGGTCTGTATTGGTGGAATTTCCATCGATCAAGTGGACTCAAACACTCTTGGAGCGCACGGTGTTCCTGGTCTGTTTATTGCGGGAGAAGCTCTTGATATTGACGCTCAATGTGGAGGTTTTAACCTCTCGTGGGCATGGAAGAGCGGTATGGTTGCCGGTCTGGCTGCCGCAAAGAGCGCTGGTCAGAATTGCAAATCTTTGAAAGAGGACAACTAACATGCTGGAAGTATCAAACATTAAAGTTCATGTTGCGCCTCTTCGTAAGCATCCTGCTAAAGAATCAAAGGTGGGTTTTGACGCACTGCTTCGTGCCCTCAGAGTTTCTGCGGATGAGATTGCCTCATATGAGCTGCATAAACGCTCAATTGATGCACGTAAAAGAAACGATATTGTTCTTATCCTCACCTACCACGTACACCTTAAAGGTGGGCCTGCAGCGGAACAAAAACTCCTTAACAAGATTCAAGGCAAGCCTGCGGCAAAGCACATTAAGCTTGCCGAGGCAAATACTTTTACGCTTCCCAAAGCGAAGCAACCTGCTCCTTCAGAGAATCGTCCCGTTGTTGTAGGAGCGGGATGTGCAGGCTTGTTCTGTGCGCTTACACTTGCCAAGGCTGGCCTTAATCCCCTGCTTATTGAGCGCGGAGATGACGCAACAAGAAGAACTGCAGCGGTAGAGCATCATAACCAAACGGGTCAGCTAGATCTTGAGAGCAACATCCAATTTGGTCTTGGTGGTGCTGGTACATTCTCTGACGGCAAGCTCAACACGGGTACCAAAAGTGCTTCTCACCGCTTTATTCTTGAGACTTTTGTAAAAGCAGGTGCACAGAAAAACATTTTATGGGATGCAAAACCCCATGTAGGAAGTGATGTTCTTCCCGCTGTTGTGACAAACATTGTCACAATGATTGAAGAGGCGGGTGGAACCGTTGCATTTAGGACAAAACTCGCCTCCCTAGAGCGAGCCTCAGATGGCTCTCTTTCTGCAATTCAGGTTGAGAAGACCAATCCAGACGGTTCAACTCAAACTGAAACCATAAAGACTCGCACAATGATTCTTGCGACTGGTCACTCAAGTAGAGACACGTATGTCATGCTCAAAGACAAAGGCATTTCTATGGAGAGAAAAACCTTTGCTATGGGTGTGCGAATTGAGCATCTTCAGTCTCAAATCAATAAATCGTTGTACGGTCCCGAGGCAACTAATCCCGTACTTGGTGCAGCCCCTTACAAACTCTCCGTCCATCTTCCCTCTGGAAGAAGCGCTTTCTCATTCTGCATGTGTCCTGGTGGCTATGTTGTATCTGCAGCTAGCGAGAAGGGCGGCGTAGTCACAAACGGCATGAGCCTGTCTGACCGTGCGGGCAAAAATGCCAACTCCGGCCTGTTAGCCAACGTCTATCCAGAAGACCTACCAGGAGACGACGTACTCGCTGGCATTGAGCTGCAACGCTCTTGTGAGCAAGCAGCTTTTAAAGCAGGCGGCGGCGCTCATGTTGCTCCTGCTCAGCTGGTGGGTGACTTTCTACACAAGAAAGCTTCTACTGGACCGCGCTCGGTAAAACCGACGTATCCACGTGGTGTTACCTGGACCTCACTTGAAGACTGTCTGCCTCCCTACATCCTACAAACCTTGCGAGAAGCCCTTCCAATTATGGACAAAAAACTTCATGGCTTTGCTCATCCCGATGCTGTGCTTACGGGTGTTGAAACAAGATCAAGCTCTCCTGTAAGAATTACTCGCGATGAAACAGGACAAAGCATTAACACACCAGGAATATGGCCTGTAGGTGAAGGAGCTGGCTATGCGGGCGGCATTATGAGTGCTGCTGCAGATGGCATTAGAATAGCTGAGCTTGTAGTAGAGCACTACAACAACGCTTAGTGCTTGCCTCTATAACGTCTGCGAGTTGCGTGAGCGCTGCCTTTTCTAGCACCAGTTTTAAGCCTCTTGATAACATCATCTGATGTAGTACCTTCAAGCTGGCTTCTAATGGCAACAATCTGATCTCTGAGTTCTGCTGCATGCTCATAATCCATAGATGCAGATGCTTCTGCCATCTCTGCTTCCATACCAGAAAGCATTGCTTCGACCTCTGTACGAGGAAGATTTTGTAGCTCTTCAGTAAGCAACTCTGCAGGCATTTCAAGAATTGATTCTTGCTGCTCTTCTAAAGAGTCTTCATCATCTGAGGCGGTGTAGAACTCTCCATTTTTGCGCTTGCGTTTATCAATGTTCTCTGATGCCTCGGCAATAAAACCTGCAATATCTGTAATAGATTTCTTAACGGTTTTAGGCACAATACCGTGCTCTTTGTTAAACGCTTCCTGAATTTCTCGACGCCTTTTTGTTTCATCAATGGCAATGCGCATAGAATCAGTGATTTTATCAGCGTACATAATGACCTGGCCGGAAGCGTTTCTTGCGGCTCTACCCATAGTCTGAATAAGAGACCTTCTGTTTCTTAAGAAACCCTCTTTATCAGCATCAAGAATAGCTACGAGAGAAACCTCTGGAATATCAAGTCCTTCTCGCAAAAGGTTGATTCCAACAAGCACGTCAATTTTTCCCTGACGCAAATCTCTAATGATTTCTACACGGTCAAGTGTAGCTGTATCCGAGTGCATATAGTTGACTTTGATACCCTCGTCTAACAGGTGATCTGTAAGATCTTCTGCCATTCGTTTAGTAAGCGTGGTAACAAGAACGCGCTCTTTTTTTGCCACTCTCTCTTTGACCTCTGAAATTAGATCATCAATCTGACCTCTTACTGGTCTGACATCAATCTTTGGATCGAGGAGGCCAGTTGGACGAATGATTTGCTGCACCTGTTGCTGAGCAACCGTCTCTTCATAATCTCCAGGAGTTGCGGAAACGTAAATGAACTGTGGAATGCGTCCTTCAAACTCATCAAATCTGAGCGGCCTGTTATCAAGTGCAGAAGGAAGTCTAAATCCGTGATCTACCAGCGTAACCTTACGAGATCTATCACCCTCATACATACCTCTAATTTGAGGAACCGTAACGTGAGACTCATCGATAATGCAAATCATATCTTTAGGGAAATAATCAATGAGCGTATAGGGAGGCTCACCGGGAGCACGACCATCCAAATGGCGCGAATAGTTCTCAATACCATTGCAATAACCCATAGTCTCAAGCATCTCTAAGTCATAGTTTGTTCTCTGAGCAAGACGCTGAGCTTCAAGTAATTTATCGTTTTCTTTAAGCTCTTTAACACGAGCTTCCATCTCTTCAGAAATGGTTGTAAGGGCGTGGGTAATCTTTGGACGCTCAGTAACATAGTGAGATGCAGGCCAAATGGGAATAGCATCAAACTCTCTCAGTACTTCTCCCGTTACATTGCTAACCTCTGAGATGCTTTCTACTTCATCCCCAAAGAACTCAATACGCAGCGGGTTTTCTGCATACGGTGGGAATACATCAACAACGTCTCCACGCACCCTAAACATACCGCGCTGCAGGTCATAATCATTTCTATCGTACTGAACATCAATAAGATCTTTAATAAAATCATCACGCTCAAGAGGAACGGATTTATCTACATTAGGAGCAAGACCTGCATAATCTTGAGGGCTACCAATACCGTAAATACACGATACAGATGCCACAACAATGACATCACGCCTAGACAAAAGTGACGAAGTTGCCTGGTGACGGAGCTTCTCTACCTCTTCATTAATAGAAGCATCTTTTTCTATGTACGTATCTGATTGCGGAACATATGCTTCTGGCTGGTAGTAGTCATAGTACGAGACAAAGTACACAACTGCGTTGTTAGGAAAGAGCTCCTTCATCTCTGAGGCAACCTGGGCAGCCAGTGTTTTATTGGGCTCCATAATAAGCGTGGGGCGGTTGAGCTTCTCGATAGTTTTAGCCATAGAGAAGGTCTTGCCCGAGCCCGTAACACCTAAGAGCGTCTGATACCTAAGCCCGTCTTCAATTCCTTGGGCAAGCTTTTCTATTGCCTGTGGCTGATCACCTGCAGGCTCAAAAGGAGATACTACCTGAAGCTTCTCTTCTCCTGCTTCACGACCAAATCGGCGCAGTTCAGCACCTATATATTCTTTATGTTGATTTTCAGCATGAGATGCATCCATGAGATTCTCCTTTTCTTGTGAAAGTAGTATACCCCACTTCTCAAAACTGAAACACTTGTTCTATACTATTTATAAATTGCAGTATAGTTTCAAAGTGTGACGGGTAATAAATACATTACCTATATGCGTTAAACTAGCATTTAAATAAACAAGTTACATCAGATAAAGGAGATACCTTGGGCGTCTCAGATCTTTTCTCGCTAAATAAAGCTTCAAAGCAACCTCAGGGTTCTACCCTAGAGAATATTTTGCTGCGCTCAAATAATGTCATTGCCGCTCTTAAAGACCTTGTTGCAAACAATCAGATTGCAGAGGCTGGTCTTCAAGAGATGCTGATGCGCTCTAAGAATCTCGAGAATACCAATCTGCCCAAGGGCGATGTTCATAAGCTAGACAGAACGGGTCGCTGGTGGTTCAACGCCAACACAATGGAGTGTGCTCCAGAAGAGTACGACGCATTTATTGCAACTGAAGCAATCCTCAACATTTCACAAGATGTTGAAGCCCTAAAGAATACACATGCTTCTGAGACAGATCTTCAGCTTGTTCGCACCACCCTCTCGCAGGTAGCAAGTCTCATGCCCAAGTCAGCTTCTCTTTCTGAGCAAGTTGCTCCTTTTAGCGGTAACGCTGATGGTAGCTCAGACTGGATGAAGCGTCTCTGGTTTGCCAACTATGTTGAGAACACGCCTTTCCCTTTTAGGATGGTATACAACTTCTCTTACAATCCACAACTTGATATTTTGGTATTCGAGTTCTTTGTAGCTCGTCCTCGCTGCTTTAGTTTCTTATCTGCAGAAAAGGCAGAGCAAATTGCAGCGGCGCGCGCTTACGCGCTGCGTACTTCTCTTTGCGTAGCTCGTATGGCACTTCAAAGCTGCAAAATCTCTCGCGTCTGTATCAACGGCAGCTTGCGCGGAGAAGAACGCATTGTCTTATCCATGGACCTAAACGAGGATGCTCTTGCTCGCCTGCTGCCTACTGCAGCAAACACTCAAATTGACGGCAACAGCTTCCCACAAGATCCGGCGCTCAGAGTTTCTTTTGACTCTGAAGGTTGGTTTAGCGAGGTTGAGCCTTTTATGAAGCCAACAGACGAGTGGGTGTCTCCTCGTAGCTTCTTTGAAATGCCAGACCTTTCTGATCGCCCCTGCTCGCCAGCAGTTACTGCTGTTTGTGGAGCACAAAAGGTGAGTGACCTTGGCTATTCTGAGGCATCTCATCGCATTAGGCTTTGGAACACCACTCTCAACAACATCCCAAAAGATGCCTCTACCGCAGATGCAGTTGGTAAATTTGAGGAAGCAAAAGCTTCAACTTCTGATATTTACGCCATTGAAGGCTTTGATAGAGTCATCCATGGCCTTGTTGAGGGCACTATTGATTTCTCGGACAGAAGGTCTATGGCCGAGAAATTCCTCTTTGGTTCGC
>CAUVID010000019.1:0-16743 GCA_963551855.1 Lancefieldella parvula
TGCGCACGATGCGAGAAGAACGAGTTTGTAGAAATACGGGATATGAGCTATCACTTCCCGCAGTCAAGCCACGGCATCAACGTTTCTCACATCGCTTTCAGGCGAGGAGGTGTCACTGCCATCATCGGAAGCAATGGTGCTGGAAAGTCTACCTTCGCACGCTGCATCTGCGGTCTTATGAGCGGTTGCAAAGGGACCATAGACGTTGGAGAAGGTCCTAGCCCATTCTCAAGCAAACCAAAGAACGGCTCCTTGGTTATGCAGGACGTAAGCCATCAGCTCTTCCAAGAGAGCGTATTTGATGAGGTACTCGACTCCACGAGTCGTGCTGACGAGCACCTTACCCGTACTATACTTGCATCGTTGGACTTAACTGAACTGGCACAACGCCATCCGCTGTCGCTTTCAGGAGGCCAAATGCAACGCGTTGCCCTCGCTACGGCACTTGCATCAGGTCGTGATTTACTCGTGCTTGACGAACCTACCAGTGGACTTGACCTTGCCCATATGGAACAGGTTGCTGCAAGCGTTACCGCAGCAGCGGCAGAAGGACGAGCTGTCGTGGTTGTAACACACGATCCTGAGTTCATCAGAGCATGTTGCACCGACTTTGCCCGCATGGAAGACGGATCGTTTGTAGACCAAGGCGCGCTCGACGATGCGGGCTGGTCAAAAGTGCTGTCATTTTTTGAGAACACTCTTCAGAGAAACGAAGGGGATTGGAGACACGATGGACATTGCTAACTATGCTGACATGGGTGGCAACGTCCGTCGCGTGACGCACGATACAGATCATTCTGTATGGAGGGCAGAAGGTACTGACGGACAGGGCATCATGACAATGCACGATGTCATGCCTGGAATTACCCTCATGTTCAATGACTTCACAAGCGTATGGAACCTTGAGTCGGGCTTTAAACTTACCCCAGGATCACGCATGCTCTGCCTGAACTATTGTCGAGAAGGAAGAATTGAGTGGGAGTCCGGAACTGACTCATGTCTGTACCTTGACGTAGGTGATCTTGGTATTGACGATCACGCAAGACATGAAAGTCTCTTTCGGTTTCCGTTTGGACACTACCGTGGTGTCACCGTCTGTCTTGATCCCGACATAGCAGATAAATCGCTGCAATCAATGTTTCCCGAGGGCTTTCCTGTAAGTGTTAAGCAGCTCTACGAGAGGTTCTGTTCAGGCGATGAACCAAGTGTGCTCCGTAGCGGACCGTCGGTCGAGCATATTTTCTGCGAGATATATAACGCTCATGACCGCTTTAGAGATGCTTACCTAAAACTCAAGATTATGGAGCTTCTCTTGTTTCTCGGCAGTAATATTCCTGAAGGCGGACGCATTGGACAGTACGGTCTCACACGCGCACAGGTTGATAAGGTAAAGGAAATAGAACGAGCTATAACCTCTGATCTTTCTTCCCATAAGACACTCAAAGAGCTCTCACAAGAGTTCGAGTTTCCCTATGCCAGCATGCAGCGGTGGTTCAAGGAGGTTTATGGCACCAGTGTGCACGTATACCTTACACGCTATCGCATGGCACAAGCTGCGACACTCCTTCGGACAACCTCCAAGCCAATTGGTGAGGTGGCATTTGAAGTCGGATATACCAATGCCTCAAAATTTGCTTCCACATTCCGTAATGTCGTTGGCATGGCACCTGGCGATTACCGTGAAAGCGCTGGGCAAGAAAGATAATCCACCCGCATAGATACACTTGGAGCTAGCCGCGACAATCGGGCTTTTCTCATGCAACGAGCTATGAATACAATTTGCTCATACTCGTCGTTTGGGAGGACCCATGGACCCTAGCAAAAAGAAAAAGAGCAGTTGGATACAGCAGCTTGCTTCATTTACACGCGGACAGCGTCTAAAACTTGGAGCCTCGCTGTTATTTGCTGTGATAGGTGTTGTTGGAGGCATTGTTCCCTTTTTTGCCGCCTACAAGTTGATTGCGCTTTCAATATCAGGCACCCTTGCCATCAGTGAAGTTGGACACTGGGCACTCATTGCCCTTCTCGGAGTGGCAGTTCAGACAATAGGCTATCTAGCCTCAACATCGACATCACACAGCGTTGCCTACCATACGCTTGAAAACTTGCGAAACGCCGCTTGCAAACATCTTGCTGCATGCTCCCTCGGCGATGTTCAATCAGCGCCCTCTGGAGCACTTAAGAAAATAATCATTGACGATATTGAGCAAATGGAGCTGCCCATTGCCCACGTTATCCCGGAATTTACCAGCAATGTGCTTCTTCTCATCTTGTGTTTTGCAATCGTGTGCTCAATTGATATCCGGCTCGCTCTCTCTATGCTCATCGCACCAGCCTTGTCAATTGTGCCCCTTTCGCTCCTTTTTAAAAACTTTGAACGAGACTATACAGCGTACTGGACAGCAAGTGAGCGCGTTAACTCAACACTCGTCGAATACATCGATGGAATCGAAGTCATCAAGACTTTCAATCAAGCCGACTCCTCGTATGCTCGCTTTCGTAACGACATCTCTGAATTTGAGAAACTAACACTTGCCTGGTATAAGTCTGCTCGCATCCCCATGAACGCCATGTTTGCAATACTGCCAACGCTTCTTCTGGGTGTTGTACCAGTTGGATGCATTCTTGTAGCTTCGGGCAGTATCGACGTAGCTCAGATGGCTCTTGCATGTATGTTGTCAATCGGCGTCATTGGTCCTCTCACTAAAATTACGCAGTACACCAATATGTTCAAGGAAATCGAGAAGGTAATGGACAGCGTTAGTAAGCTGTTAGAGATGAAACCCTTGCCCGAAGTCTCCTCTCCCGCACTCATCACGTCTCACGATATCTCATTCACGAACGTCCGATTCTCATATTCCAACGAAGAAGTGCTCCACGGAATCTCTCTTGAAGTGCCTGAAGGTACCTCATGTGCTCTGGTGGGACCAAGTGGTTCTGGAAAGTCAACAATGGCCAAGCTCATTGCTCGATTCTGGGACGCGGGATCAGGGGCAATCCGCATCGGGGAAACTGACGTGCGCGATATACCACTTGATCAGCTAGCTGGTCTTGTGAGCTTTGTGACTCAAGACAATTTCCTCTTTGATCGAACAATCTTTGAGAACGTAAGGCTCGGACGTGAGGGCGCAACTGACGCCGAGGTAGAGCGCGCGCTTGCCGCTGCGCACTGTGAAGAGTTGGCAGATAAGCTTGCAAATGGATTTGAGACCCTTTCCGGAGAAGCCGGAGGGGCTCTTTCGGGTGGAGAACGCCAGCGCATCTCTATCGCACGCGCCTATCTGAAAGATGCACCGATTCTTGTGCTCGATGAGGCAACTGCGTTCATAGACCCCGAGAGTGAGGAGCTCATTCAACAGGCACTCTCAGAACTTGCACGTGGAAAGACGCTGATTGTAATCGCACACAGAATCTCAACGGTACGTAATTTTGACAAGATAGTAGTCATGGATTCCGGAAACATCGTCGCTGAGGGAACACATACGGACCTCCTTGGTTCAAGTGATCTCTATCGACGCATGTGGGAAGCACATATCTCCAATGGAACTCATGAAGTAAGAAAGGGGTAGCGTAATGTTTAGTGCGCTTATAAAAGTGGTGCGTTGGACGGGCAACAAGAAAACGCGAATTCTCTTTGGCTTTGCATACTCTTTTCTTATCTCACTTGTTTCTGCAGCACCCATCGCTATTGCCGCCTGGGCCATGTGCGGGTTTCTCGGCTTATCATATGGCGAGAAACCCGATCTGAAAATTGCACTTACGGCTGGACTGGCCATTATTGCTTCGATTGCGCTACGCGCTGCGCTCATGTGGCTAAGAGCACGAGCCGAGGAAACCGTAGCTGCAGAACGTTCCAACGAGGTGCGTGTACGTATCGGAGAAGCGCTGAAACGCGTCCCTCTTGGTTACTTTGACAATCACCCATCAGGAGAAATTCTCTCGGCACTCACAACCGAGCTGTCATTCGTGGAAATCCACGGTATGCGCATGGTAGATATGCTTGGCAACGGATACATAACCGCAGCTGCAATGGTGGCGTTTCTCGCCTTCATGGATCTGCGGGCCTGCATCCTTGCATTGGCTGCGATTGCGGTAACAACGGTGGTACTGGAGCTGATGTTCAAAAATTCCGCGCGTTTGTCGCCCGCGCAAAATGACGCACGCGAAGATATGGCTCAAGCAACGTTGGAATATATCCACGGTATGCCCGTTGTTAAGAGTTACCGGCAGGTAGATGCTGCTGTTTCAGCAGTACGCTCCGCATACGCACGTTCTAGAAATGTAAATCTCAAAACCGAGCTTGCTTTCCAACCCTTCAACGCCTTGCTTCTCTTTGTGACACGCAGTGCTTCGATTGGCGTCATTGTTATCGTATGTATCTCTTTCCTGAACGGCACGATATCTCTGCTTAACTTCTGCACGCTGGTGATGTTCTCCTTTATGCTGTTCCAATCAATTGAGGCTTGTGGCGATGCTGCCTACGTAATTGGACACATCGGAGAAGTTATCGACCGTCTTGACGCTATCGAATCCGCACCCGCAATCGATGACAATTGCAAAGCTGTGAAACTTGAGCATCACAACCTTGAGATGCATGACGTCTCATTCGCTTACGGAGATGGACCTCTTGTGCTCAACGGAATGTCTTTGTCCATTCCCGAAGGAACAACTGCAGCTCTTGTTGGAGGAAGTGGTTCAGGTAAGACAACTGTTGCCAAGTTGTTTGCACGTTTCTACGATGCAACAGGCGGCTCCGTACGCATAGGAGGCCACGATGTACGAGAGCTTTCTTGCGACAGTATTCTTGAGGACTTCTCCATGGTTTTCCAAGACGTCTATCTTATGGATGACACGATTGAGCGTAATATTGCCCTAAGCAGGCCTGATGCACAGTTTGAAGAGATTGTAGAAGCGGCAAAGGCCGCACGCTGCGATGAGTTCATAAAAGCTCTGCCCGAGGGTTATAAGACAAAAGTTGGAGAAGGTGGAGCTCGACTTTCTGGAGGCGAGAGACAACGCATCTCAATTGCTCGCGCAATTTTGAAAGATGCGCCTCTTGTTGTTCTCGATGAAGCAACAGCGAGCGTTGACCCAGAAAACGAAGCAGAGATTCAAGCAGCCCTTGCCCAGCTCTGTAAGGGAAAAACTGTGCTTGAAATTGCGCATCGTCTCTCAACAATTGAGGAAGCTGACCAGATCTTCTTCCTTAGAGATGGACGTGTTGCAGAACAGGGCACCCATGAGGAGCTTATCTCGCACAGCGGTCCCTACCATGACTTTGTCGAAGCTCGCTCACGTATTGAAGGCTGGCAGATTTCTAAGTAATAGCGAGATATATGCAAAGTATTGGGACACAGTTCACTCGCGGGCATATCCACAGGTAATGTGACTGAAACAGAAAAAGATTAGGTCAGCGAAACACGTGGGCCTCAATTTATTGTATGGCCCCCGAGAATCCCCGATACTCTTTGGGTCATCAGCAGCCATGGGGCCATCCTGTTCCATCTCTCGATTTTCTTGTTGCGAGGCGTCCCTTAGACAATCCCCGCCTTCTCAAAATGCTTCCTCATGATCTTTAGCGAGACGAACGCACCGACAAGGCTCGTTACCGCCGTAAGGACAACCATTCCGACATACATGGGACCCGAGAACATCGCGACGAACTGCGCCATGGTCTCATCGGTGAGTCGCAGTATTTCTTGGCGCTCGGAAAGATACTGAGCAGCTGAAAGGTATATGGGAAGGGTGTAGAGCGCCGACTGCAGTGTGCAACCGACGACGTAAGCCGCAACGAGACCTTTCCTGTTCGAGTACCCGATCCGCGTGGCAACCACCTCCGCAAGAGCCCAGCCCGCGATACTGCCGATGACACCGAAGACGTTTGCCGCCATCAGGCCGGGCAACACGTTTATGGTCCCCATGATGAGGAAGATCCCAGTCTTCCTGACTTTTGCGGCAAGGAGTAGATAGGCTATCGATGTGAAGAAGCAGACAATGGGTATGTTGGCGACTGTCCCCACGACAGTAAGACCAGCGATACCTCCCACTACGAAGAAGATTAGGAGAGACAGCGCTCCGAAGACACCAATGGATACGAGATCTCGAGCCCCTATGGCCGAGGTTCCGCCTTTTTTCATAATGAGTCCTTTCTTCCGTTCTGGTTTAAGACGTACAAATTTGACGAGACAAGTCTCATCCTGAGTCCCTCTATCACGGTCCAAATTGAAGCCACACAAGCACTCCGGTTGCCAGGAGGGTTAAGGCGGCCGCCACGATGTCCCTTCCTCCAAAAAACAGAGGCTGCAGCACCGTTGCTTGGGTCTCGCCGTCTAAGCCGCGGGCAAGTGCGGATGCCGCAAGCTCGTCGGATACCCTCACGCTCCTCATGAGGAGCGGAACTATCAAAAGCTCGCATGTGAGAGCTGGGTGTCGGAATGCGAACCCTCCTCCTGCGAGCACGCGGCGCGTTTTTAGACTTTCCATGAGATGTAAGGCGTCCCTGCGTATAGTTGGGAAGAATCGCAGAATGACCATGCATGGAATAAGAATTGCCTGCGGAGTCCCCATAGACTGCAGCGCAGCGAGAAGATCCTGCATCGAGGCCAGTTTAGAAAGGGAGACGCCCAGGAGAGCCAGAACTACAAACTTTTGGGCCATGTAGCTCAGCATGACCACAGCGGTCATAAGCGTTGTGCTTCCAGCTCCCTCGGCAAGTGCCATCACGGCGGCTATGAGTCCATAGGCGGCAGATAGGGCGATGCACGGCCGCCACGCCCCGGAGACGAGCGCGCATAGGGCCCCGATAGCGCATGCCGCATGAGCTGCCTCCGGCCGGTTGGAGATCACTGCGGTAATGCCCAGAAGGCAGGTTGCGAGCAGAGCCGTCCGCGGGTCTATGCGTCTGCATGAGCGCCCCATTGCACACCTCCTTTACAAAGCGATCTCAAGAGCCTCTCTCGCGACGAGCCGTCAAGGGCGAAGTCGTCAACGATTAGTCCACCGCTCAGATGGAGAATGCGGTCACAGGCAGAGAGAAGGAACTCAGGATCGTGAGAGACGGCGAATACGACGCTTCCCGATTGTGCGAGCGATCGGATCGTAGAAGAGACTCTCTCCATGTTCTCCCTGTCCAAGCCGCTCGTCGGTTCATCGAAAAAGTAGGTAGCAGTCTCATCGACGAGGGCACATGCTATTGTGAGGCGCTGCTTCTGCCCTCGCGAAAGCGTTGCGGGATGAGCTTCCCTCATATCCCATAGCCCCAGCTTTCTGAGTGCTCGCTCACAGACATCGGCGTCTCTCCGTCCACCCAACGAAAGCTCTCCCAGCACGCTATCGGAGAAAAGCTGGTAGTCGGGATCCTGCATGACTAGTCGGATGCGCCCCAATCGCTCCTTTGGCGAAAGGGGTCTGCCGTCTACGGACACGGTGCCCCCATCCTCTTTCTCAAGTCCGCAGCACAGACGCGACAGAGTTGTCTTCCCCGCACCGTTTTCTCCTATGATTCCGATTACCTCGCCGAATCGGGCGGAAAAGCTCAGCGGACCGATGGTGCGAGGGTCGCGCGGTGTCGATCCGGCACTCCTCGTCGAATGCTGTGAGCCGTATGAGAACGTAAGATTATTTATCTCGAAGGCCGCATTCTCACACTTTGACAAGGTCGGCTTATGGTCGGGCATAGCGTTTAGCGCCGACTTCAGATGCAAGTTCCTTAGACCCATATGAGCGAGTGTGGAGTCGCCAAGGGACAAAGCGCTGGCTGCGTCGTATACGTGGGATACGGCACCATCTTCGATGACGACCATCCGGTCGATGAGATTAGACAGATAGAAAAGTCGGTGCTCTAGAACGATGACAGTCTTTCCCTCGCGTTTTAGCTCGGATAGTGTCTTCCTGAGGGTCTCCACGGCTTCCATATCGAGGTTTGCGGACGGCTCGTCGAAGACGTACACGGAAGGCCCCATCGCATAGCAGGAGGCTATAGCCACCAGCTGCATCTCTCCACTCGAGAGTTCGAACACGCTCCTATCCCGCAGACACTGAATGTTCATGCGTCGGAATGCGCTTTCGACCCGCTGAGCTACATCGTTGCGTGGCAGTCCCGCGTTCACGCAGCCGAATGCCACCTCGCTCGTCGTGTCGGTCATGAAGAACTGGCTGCGCGGGTCCTGGAAAACCGAGCCGACCATCTTTCCGATGTCTCCGATTTCCATCTCGCGAGTTTCCGTTCCGCCGACTCTCGCCGTTCCTTCCAGCTCACCCTTGTAGAAATGAGGAATAAGACCATTTATGAGCCTTGCGACCGTGGTTTTCCCGCAGCCGCTTCTTCCTGTCAGGAGCACAAACTCGCCTTCATGGATATCCAGGTCGACACTGTGGATAGCATCGCTATCCTTCCCCGCGTATTGGAACGTCACCTTGTCGAGGGTTATATGCGCGAAGGCGCTCATTCCTGGCCCTCCGTCTTGGCCCCACGTTCCCAGAGAGTCCGATAATAACCGGTGCTCTCCTCGAGGAGCTGTTCGTGGGTACCCCTCTGCACAATTTCCCCCTGTCGCATCACGATTATCTGGTCTGCAGAGCGGATAGTGCTCAGATGGTGCGCCACCACGAGCACTGTTCTGTTCTGCGCGAGCGCAGAAACGGCTTTCTGCATAAGCACCTCGTTAATCGGGTCCACACTGCTCGTCATCTCGTCGAGTACGAGGATGGGGGCGTCTTTTAGAAACGCCCGAGCAACAGACAACCTCTGCTTCTGCCCGCCTGAGAGACCCACGCCGTTCTCCCCGATGAGCGTCTCGTAGCCCTGTGGAAGCGACATCACGAACTCGTGGATGCACGCCTTCTTGGCCGCCTCCACCACTTCCTCGTGCGTCGCATCAGCCTTGCCTATGCGGATATTACCCTCAATGGTGTCCGCGAAGAGCCGTACATCCTGCATAACGATGCTGATAGAGGCAAGAAGATCGTCGTAGGGGATGTCCCTCACGTCCACGCCGCCGATGCTCACGCTTCCCGCATTTACGTCCCAGAATCTCAGCAGAAGGTTGGTCAGTGTGCTCTTGCCCGACCCGGACTCGCCTACGAGTGCTGTCATAGTATGTTCGGGGACCGTAAACGTTGCCTCGGGCAACTCAAAAGAGTCCCTTCCATAGGAGAAACGCACCTGATTGAACCTAATCGAGTGCGACGTAGGCACGCGCGGCTCATCGGGCTCGGGGACAGAGGACGCTCGGATAATCTTCTCTATCCTTCGGAAGCTATCCCTCACCTTGAGATAGTTCATCCAATGCGACTCCATTGCAAAGAAGGGCTTGTAGAACTCCACGCTCGCAATAATGAAGCCGATGTAGACGAACAGGGGCAGAGAACCACTCTGCACGAGCAGGGCACCGCACGACGCCATGACTACGAAGGCAAGGTCCGCTACCAGACTGTAAGCGGACAGGACCAGCGCTATGTTCCGCGACGCTGCCTTGCTGCTCTCGCCGAAGCTCGCCACCGTCGCCTCGAGCCTACGGTCGAGGGCCTCGCTTTCAGCAAAAGCCTTCAGAAGCGGGATGCCCTTCACGTACTCGACGAACAGGCTCGTCATGTCCGCCGCGTCATCCCCGCATCTTCTTTCGAGGGCTTGGGCCTTCCTCAGTCCTGCTGCAAGGAGCGCAAGCGCAGCGGGCAAGGTTGATACCGTAAGTAGCGCCATGCGCCAATCAACGAGGACCGCAGCCACGAGCAAAATCGCCGCGACGATGAAATCAGCTGCCATCCTCGTCCATAGGTGCCCCACCACCATCTCCATGTTATCGATGTCCTTATGAACAATATCGCCAATCTCGCCTAGTCGCTCCCCCGTGTAGAAACCGAGGGAAAGCGACTTCAGCCGCCTGACGACGGCGATCCTGATCTCAAGCACAAGGTCGAAACCCGCACAATGCTTCTGTTTGTCTGCCACAATGCTGCTTGCTCCTTTGATGAGGAGAAGGCAGATGAGCGCCACCCAGTAGGGCGCAAGGTCGACCGGTCCATCCAGGACCGAATAGATAGCCGCGAGGATAACGAAGGCCATTGCCACGCTGGTTAGTGCATAAATCGTGAATGCGGCGATGCTTATGAACATCATGCGCCGGCCAGCGGGGGTCATCCGTTCTAGGATCTCTCTTACCATGATGCGACCTCCCTGATATCCCAGTTGTCCACCTGCTTTTGCTTGGCAACCATCTCCTGATAGAGAGGACAGGTAGACATAAGTTCTTCGTGGGTTCCAGCCCCGGCGATGCGGCCTTCCCTCATCACGACGATCTGCTCCACTCCACGAACGGCGTTCAGGTGGTGGGCTATGGTCACGACAGTCTTGTCGCGAGACAGGTCGTCTATCGCCTCCTGTATGAGGGCCTCGTTCTCGGCGTCGACCGCGGCCGTCGCTTCGTCAAGGATGATGATGGGGGCATCTTTCAGCATCACTCGGGCGATCGAGATGCGCTGGCGCTCGCCACCCGAGAGCTGGATGCCGCCCTCGCCAGGAACCGTAGCGTAACCGTGCGGGAGTCTAGTGATGAAGTCGTGGATACGCGCTCTTTTAGCTGCCTTGACCACCTCCTCATGCGTTGCTCCTGGTCGGCCGATGAGGATGTTTTCCTCGATGCTCTGGTTGAAGAGGAACACGTCCTGCTGGACTATGGAGAAGAGTCTCGACACCTGCCTTTCGGAAAGTTGGGAAAGGTCCTGTCCACCCACAGTTGCGCGCCCGCTGTCAGGTTGCCAGAATCCCATGATTAAGCTCGCGAGGGTGCTCTTCCCGCATCCCGAGGAACCTACGAGCGCGTTGGTGCTTCCCCTGTGGAACACGAGGTCTATCGAGTCGAGAGCCTGCTTCCTCTCGTTGCCGTCTTCCTCGCTCTGCGGGTAGGAGAACGATACTCCGTGCAGTTCTATGTCTCCCATGCGAGGCTCCTCGGAGCTCTCGATGAGGTTTGGGGGCTTGACGCCCAGCACCGATTCAATGCCCGTCATAGCCTGGTCGAACATGAAGCGGTAGTGTTGCAGGGTCGCCGTTTTGGCCACTGAGGAAGTGAAGGCGGCTGCGAGCACCATAGCCAAGATAAGACGTTCGATGGATACGCCGCCCGTGGAGAGAAGCCACGTTCCCACAATCAGCACGAGTACCGTCCCGAACTCCATGAACAGAGCGATAAGAGCCATAGGGACCGAGACATCGTTCATCGAGCTCGTTGCCCAGTTCACGTAATCACGCGCCGCCCCGACTGTCTCATCGGTCTTGCGTTCTTCCTTTCCGAATGCTTTGACAACGGCTATATTGGCGACGTATTCCATAAGGCTGTTCTGCATGCGGGAGGCGTACTGGGCTACTATCTCGAAGCCTCTCGCCCAAGCAGGCGCCGCCGCCTTCTTCACGAGCCACATAAGGGGCAGACCTGCCATCATGCACAGGGCAAGCCGCCAGTCCACTGCAAGCATGAGGACGAACGCGGCGGCGGGGAACAGAGTGGCTGAGGCCGATTCGGGTAGCCCGTGGGCAAGGTACACCTCCACCTGCTCCACGTCATTACGCATGACGTTCGCGAGGTCTCCTGGCCTTCTGATCTGAAAGAAGCCGAGAGGGAGCTTTTTCAGATGGCGCACGATGCGCAGGCGGATGTCCGTCAGGCACGAATACGCCACCAGATGTGCTTTCCATGTTGCCGTGTACATGCACAACGCCTTCGCCACCACACATGCCGTCATTCCCGCAGCGACATAGGCAATTGCAGCGGGCGAGAGGGACCCTTCCAAAAACAGGTGGACAAGGAAGATTACGAGAACTGTGGGAACAAGCCCAAGAACCGCCCTGGTCAGAAGCAAGGCATTAGCTAGCCGGCTTTTCGCCGTCATCTTCCTGACCAGCTCCCTCTTGTCTTTCATAGAATCTCTCCTCCAATATTAAATTTAGATTCGATATTGTAAGTAGATTAAGCCCTATCTCAGTTCGACTAGACTAACTATATCAATATTGAATCAAAATTCAATATTGAATGTCAGGGTATCCGAATGGGGTGGCAGAAAATTCTGTCACAGGGAGTTCACTCCTTCGTAATAGCACTGGGCGATGAGCGCAAGCATCTCACGAGCTTCATTCTCGCTGCTGTAGTGGCGGGCTACCTCCATTAGGCTCTCCACGAAGTTGCTTGCGAGCACGTGGACGAGCAAGTCCGGGTAGCGCAGAACTGCACGCTCATTCATCATGTATCGGATATGCCGCTCGATGCTCTCTACGAAATCGTCCTTCGCATGCTCGTAGGCGGTACCCTGGCTCTTGTCAATTAGGATAACCAGCAACTTGTGATGGGCCAGCATGTTGAGCAGGGGTCCCTCGGCGGCAATCTGGTACCTATCAGAGGGTCTATCCGCAATGATAGATTCTTCTTCACGTGCAATCCGGTTGAAGTCGAAGGGAGCAGACGAAACGACGCCCTCGAATAGCTTTTCCTTGTTTTTGAAGTACGAGTACAGCAGGCTTACCGACACGTCTGCGAGTCTCGCGATGTCCTGCAACTTCGCGCTACGGAAGTCCTTCTCGTAGAACACCTGGACGGCGGCGGCAAGTATGCGCTCGCGCACCTCTTCCTTGAGAACCTGCATGTTTTTCTCCTCAAATCCTCTCAATGCTGAATATTAATTCAGTATTGTTCATTCTAGGTGACGCCGAACGAATGTCAAAGAGTGGGGAGACGATAAACCCCACATCGGTATGCCTACTGAAACTGAAAGTTCCCATAGAACCTATTCTGTTTTCCGTTGACCTGCTCCCCTGATGCATGTTGCAAAAAAACCGCGATAGCCAAGGAGGCAACATGGCGAGGACAACGGCAACACTCTGTTCGTGATGGGGCCCGTGCAAAAACCCGTCCTGCCACAGGACGTCTATTCCACGGCGGAGGTTGCGAGGTTGCTGGAGTCAAGCCAATCAAAATCTACCACTACGCAAAAGACGCAGTGACCCCCCCTCCCCTGAGGAAGTGGTGCAACGATTCACGAGGGTCTTTCTTTATCCAGAAGGAGCTCATCGGCTGCATGCGCAATATGATGACGTCTATTAATCTAAAACAGCACTATAACGTTAAAACGAGAAAAGCAGTTACACCTACTTATCACCGTACGGAATTCGGAAGTAATCCAGTGTGGCTTTGAATCTATCTTGAGCTGTAAGGCACGTATCAAGAAGATAGCCGTTCTCCTTATCCCACTTAGAGAGCCCTCGATAATAGAAAGACTTCATTTCGTCAGTAATTACGAACGGGACAACGTCATGAGCAAGACATTCTTTAAGCATAATCAACCTACCAACACGTCCGTTGCCATCTTGGAACGGATGAATGCGCTCAAAGCGAACGTGGTAATCAACAATATTTTCAAAAGAATGGGAGCTGTTTGAGTTATAAGCCTTTAACAGCGATTTCATCTCTTTAGCAACATTTTCTGGAGGAGTGGTTTCTCGCCCACCTACCTCATTTGGTGAGCGTTTGTAATCTCCAACAGCAAACCAATCTTTTACAGAATCTGTAGTTCCCGTTTTTAGAATGCGGTGGAGTTCTTTGATGATGATCTCTGTAAGAGGGTCTTTTGCGTGGTCAATCACGTAATCGATAGCGCGGAAGTGGTTCTGAGTTTCTACAATGTCATCAATATGAACAGGATTTTCTTCAACGCCGATAGTAGCCGTTTCAAAAATCATGCGTGTCTGATCGAGGGAGAGCTTGCTTCCCTCAATGTGATTAGAGTTATAGGTAAGCTCGACCTGGAGCTTATGGTAAATACCGCCCTTTATTTTTGAGGTCTTTTCTTCAATCAAGCGCGAAAGCAGCGGACTTGTTGACGATGTTTTGGCATTTTTTCGAGAAGGTTTTACTGCATCGGCTGGAATGTTCCAAGTTTTTCCCACGAGAAAAGCGCCTGGCACGCGGCCATTAGCGCAGTAATTGCGCACACTTCTCTCGGATATGCCCCAGAGCTCAGCAATCTCTGCCGCAGAAAGAAATCCCATTAAGCTTCACCTCCCTATCGGCAAAAACTGGTGAGATTATTATAGCAAAGGAGACTGTTTATTGCCGATATCGGCAAAATTCAAAATCACAGCTAGTTCCAATCATACTTGCAATCATTGCAATGAAACTTAGGGTCATCTACACATACAACGCAGCCTCCTAAAATGACACGACCTTCTTCAATATCACGCTCTAATTGATCGTCCAGCAGTCGTAAACCCCAAAGATATTTAGCAACATTTGTGCTGTTACATTTAGGACATACGGGGTTATCTGAACTCTGCTTTTCCATTGGTACTCCCATCTCACGATGCCTACTAAAAGACCACGCGTTTATAGAAATACCAGTCTACGTAAACATATAAAAAAATACTGTCCACTGAAATGGACAGTATTTGAGGTTGAATATTTATAGTCCCTAACACACGGGATTGCCATACTCGCGCAACATAGCATCACGGTTAATAATCCATTGCTTACCATACTTGCGAGCATCCACGCCTGGAACTATCTTGCCGTACGCAACAGCCTTACGCAGAGTGGACTCGCTTAAACCCCAAAGCTCGCTAGCATCTGAAAACGAAATGAGTCCATCAAAGGGCGTCACGACCTCGATTCCGTTCTCCCACAACTCGTCACAAGAGAGATCAAGATCATCGTTCCAGATAATACCGTAACCTCCCTGATCAACCCCTACGTCTCTGAACAGCGACTCGTCTTTCAGAAGCTTAAAAGCCGAAAAACGCCTCATGAGCGGAGCTACATCGTAGATTTTTGTGGTGCCGTTAGTAAACTGAATGCTCAACTTTAAGCCAGTCAAGGCAGAGACATCTTTTACCTGATGAAATTTCATAATCTACCTCCTTTAGACGAGCGGATTGATTTTCTTAAATTCTTATTCCTTCCCTATTTTCTCTCACGAAATATAAGATATCACGATATCGTGATATTCTCATAATTCATTATTAAAAAACTCCTCGCATCGTGAGCGAGGAGTTAATAAATAATTTGGCTGAATAATAAAGATATGTTCTACCTGTCTCTATTCTCACTCTTTTACGTTCATTTGCTGTTGTGCCATTCCAGTCAACTCCAATTGGGTCGTCGGCTTTATCTTTGACTACCGGAACAGCTTTCACTTGCAATCTACCAAGGGCACGTCCTTGGTAGATTGTCTGCTTGCTATCAGTCCTGTCACCACCAAGGGACGCGCGTTGAATCGATGCAGTAGGCTCATAAAAGCAAATGAAGGCTAAAGCGCCCATTCAAAATCAGCCTCATACAGGCGAGTATCGAAAGGAGGCATTGCCCTCCTAGAATGCCCTTCCTTCCTGCATAAATTCAGGAATGTTAGCATGAATGATGCCATCCCTTTGTTGGATAACATCGCCTCGCGTCAACAGGTACTTGGGATAGTTGTCCATTATCTGGGCGAAGGGGCGATACTCGCGCTCCTCGGTGGCCCGGTCGGCCATGATGGTCATTGCGACCTGAACGTACGCGTAGCCCATCTCGGGGTTTCTGAGGATGAAGTCACATTCCAGCTTTCCAATGCGACCGACACTGACCTTGCAACCCTGCGAGAGAGCGTAGCGATAAACGATGTTCTCAAGGACGGGTCCGTAGTTGATGCGGTTATCGGTGTTGAGGGCAAAGTAGAAGCTCAGGTCCGCCAGGTAGTACTTTTGCTCGCCCCGCAGTGATTTTCGGGACTTCAGGTCGAAGCGGGAGCACTTGCTGATGATCTTCGCATCTTCGAGAATCTGGAGGTATCTCGCTAGCGTTTCGCGCTTGACCTTCACACCCTGTTTGCTCTCGAGGTCGGATTGGATGTTCGCAAGCGACATGGTGGCGCCGAAGTTGTTGATGACGTAGTCGCGCACATGGTTGAACACGGAGACGTTCTTGATTTTCACACGCCTGCGGATGTCCTTCTCGAAGATTTCCTGGATTACCGCAGCAACGTAGGCGCGCTTGTCGGCGAGCCGAGGGTAATCCATCGCTTTCGGGAAGCCGCCCTCGAGGATATACGCATCGAACTCCGCGACCGGATTCGGGTTCACGGGTAGTCCCAAGAAACGCTTCATCTGGCAATACTCGCCAAAGTCCAGCGTCTGCATCTCGAATTCGATGTAGCGGCCGGTTAGTTTCGTGGCCAGCTCTCCTGAAAGCAGATAGGAGTTCGATCCGGTGATGAAGATGGAGAAGCCACCCTCAGTGCGAAACCCATTGAGCACGTCTTCGAAACCATCGACGTTCTGTACCTCGTCGATGAAAAGGTACTTCGTCCCCGAGATAGCGAGCAAGGGTCTGATGAGGTCCTCAAGCTGCTCTGGAGCCTTGACAGACCGGTACCCGTATCGGTCTAGGTCGAGAAAAACGATGTGCTCGTCATCGACGCCTTCGGCCCTCAGCTCTTCGGCGATGCACTGCATGAGGCAGGACTTGCCGCAGCGGCGTACGCCGGTGATTACCTTGATCATCCCGGCGTCATGGTAGAAGCCGCGAATCTTTTTTAGGTAGTTTTCTCTAGGAAACAAACGCATACTGGCTCCAATCTTCATTGGAGCCAGTATATCAAATTACAGGTTTATTGGGGTATATTTTATCGAAAATATGATTTGTACCCCTATAACTAAAGAATTTCCTTATTCCCACTCGGTGGTTATAGTTTTGCCGTCTCGTCACTCCAGTTGCACCCAGTTTT
>CAUVID010000020.1:0-15997 GCA_963551855.1 Lancefieldella parvula
AACACACCTATGTCAGATAATCTGCTCAAAAGGCGTATACATTGCACTCAAAACCTCTATATCTTGCAGATTATTGGACTTAGGTGTGTTTTTTGCCTCGCATTAAGCAGATTATCCGACATAGGTGTGTAGCTAGAGGCTCGAAAATAGGGGTAGTTAAAATATTTATATATCAGTATTCACCATTACGAATATTGAGTCTTATTTATACATAATGATGAATTGACCCATTAATTGTGATTATGGCTCGCATTAGATTGCCGTCTTCGGATGGTTTGTCGCAAGAGACACCAAATCTCCAAGCTATATAGAACAATCGCATTGTAAATTGCCATTCAACCGCGTCGTTACGAACGAGTAGGAAGAATGGCAACAAAATTGTGGGTTAACGTGGTCTTTTGTGGTTTAAGTGAGCTTACGGTTTTACGTGGCCCTGATTTGCTTTATCTACAGCGTCTTTGACCATCTGCGCGTACAGAGTGCCACCACGATTAATGGAATCTGAATCAGAGCCAAAGTGAACGTAGTCAGTACCTGCCCAAATGTCAGGATTATCCTGAGCAACCTGAGCCCAATCCGCAATGGTAATGAAGTCGTACTGTTGAGCGAGCTCAAGCTCGTGTGCGCGAATGGCATTTGCACCAGCATTTGGATCGGAGTTTCTACCGTCATACGGAGTGACAAAAATCAGACGATGTCCACGCGGCAGCATGTCCACAATCTTATCAACCGCATCGGAGCCGCCAACAGGGTTGGTACCCAGGGCAACAACAACGTCCTGGTAGAGGGTGTTGTTGTCGATCGCAGACTGCAGCAAATCTACACCCATCGCCACATTTCTACTAACAGAAGCGTCAATTTGAGCATCGGGCAGCGCATCCTGCAGGTAAGAACGAGCGCGCAGCGAAACAGAATCGCCAATGTAGGTGACTCCCTCAACAACGTTGTAGTTGCTTGCCTGCGAGGTATCCGCATGCTTGCGAGTCATAGTCATGGTGCTCTGCTCCTGTAACGAAGCGTTGAGCAGCAGATCGTTCTGGAAATCGCTGAGCTGTGGAGCGGTTAGCGCAATAAAGGCGACGGCCGCAGCAAAAGGAATAAGCGCAAGGCCGGTACCTCGCAAAACCTTCTGACCATCAAGCTTGATGCGCGAGAAAATCTCTGGAGACTTCCCTGCCAACGCTGGCTCAAGCACATAGAACGAGCAACTTGCAAATACAAACGAAAGCACCAGGGTTAGGAGTGCAGCCAGGACTGGATCGACCTTCTCGGCAAAAATAATGTACAAAGGCCAGTGGAACAGATACACGCCGTAGCTGGTATCTGCCACAAAAGAAACGATGCCAGGCTCGTTGATGCCCTCGGTTTTTTGATGCAACATGCGAGCAAAGAAAATCATTGCGGCTGCTGCGAGCGAGGCAAAAAGGAAACCAAAGGTGTACGTAAAGAGGTCCTCGAAGTGCATGAAGACGCTCAGGAAGACAAGAACGCCGCAGCTTGCCACAAGGCCCACAAGCGTTAGCTGAGTAGAAAGCTTCTGCTCAAGCTGGTCAAAGAGCTCGCCTGTCTGAGCAATTCCTGCAACACACGATAAAAGCGCACCGATAAAGAAGGGGAACACGTGTGTTTGCGTCGAGAAATATTGAATAGAAAGATTCGTAGAGCTTTGGGCGCCGGTGGCCATCGCCAAGTAAGTAGCGACCAACAGCACCAGGGAAGCTCCAGCAATCTTTACCTTATAGCTTCTAATTGTTTTGCTCATGCAAGCAAGCAGCCAGGCGCACAAACCCCAGAGCACATAAAAGTGCATTTCAACGGCAAGACTCCAGGTGTGCAGATACACATGAGGAGCAAATTGGTTCTCGTAGCTGTTGCCCAGAACTATCTCAAAGTAGTTAGTTACAAAGCCAAGAGCTGCGGCAATCTGATACTTAATACCGGAAATGAACTCGGTACGCACAAGCAGAAGAAACGGCGTGCACACAAGCACCATAAACACAAGCGGCGGCACAATTCTGTAGAAACGCCTGCGCAGGAATCCAATGACGTCGATGGATCTAAAGCGAGCAAACTCGTCAATCAAAAGAGCCGTGATGAGATAGCCCGAAAACGTAAAGAATACGTCGACACCAATGAAGCCGCCTGGAAGCGCGTCCTTAAAAAAGTGATATATGAGGACTAAAACAAGTCCTGTTATACGTACAAGCGAAAACCATTTAATTCGCACTTTGATAAATCCCTTGCTTAAAAGTTCCTTCGTACACAATGTTGTCTTGCGTAGTGAGCCTTCCCTGGCCATCTGCCTGGCCTTTTACGAACTGACCTTCGTACGTCCAGCCATCTTTTGAGGTGTACGTTCCCGTACCCTGAAAATACCCGTCGACAAATTCTCCCTCGTAGGTATCGCCATTCTCAAAAGTCATCTTGCCTTGACCATTCATCTTTCCCTGAATGGTAGTGCCGGTATACGTCACCTGATTGTCGCCGAATACCAGCGTTTTTTGACTTGGTCGGTTAACCAGAACAATCGAGAGCACCGCAAGCACCAAAATTGCAACGACACTTACCAGCTCGAGCTTTCTTCTGCCCGCACTCACCGGGCGAGAATGACGCTGTTCTGGTTCTGGATCTGCTTGATTGCGAGGACGCTTCTCCACACGAATGCTTTTGCGTGCAGATAGAGGAGTTTTCTGGCGCTTCTTTTTTTCTGGCGCAACTTTAGACCGCATGTTTTCTGCAGACTTTTCTGCGGGCTGTGTAGCAGACTTTTCTGCAGGCTGTACAGCAGACACTTCTGCAGGCTTACGCTGCGCAAACGACGTAAAAGCAGACGAAAGCTGCTCAGATGCAGTCTGCAGAGAGGCCACTGGACTTGCCGAAGTATCAGCCTTCTCTACGGGAACCTGAGGTGCTTCTACAGGTGCAACTTCCCTTGCCTCAGATGAAGGCTCAGGGACGTGCGCTGCTTTAACCATATGACGAGCGTTTCTTTTTTTAGCAGAAAAACGCGTAGGAGAACTCACTAGGTATTCCAATTCAATCGATTTGTTAACTATTTCATTGTACTAATTTCCTTCAACTTTTGAATTGTCATTTGTCCTATACACATTTACCAGATTCACAGGTACGCCCGCTGTTTTTCTGCGATTTTCTGTTCTAAGTAAAAAGAGAGAGGGGTACACTACAGGGTGGTATTAAAAAAGAAACAAAATGTGCTTACTAAAGTGTGTTCTAATTAGAAAGTTACATCATCGACATTACCAGGGAGGCGAAGATGGCAGAAGCAATTCGTAAAGTAAATATCATTGGCCATTTGAACCCAGATACAGACAGCATTTGTGCTGCAATTTCTTATGCGTATCTCAAAAATCAGATTGATAACCCTATCTATGAAGCTCGTCGCGCTGGCTCACTCAACCGTGAGACTGCGTTTGTCCTAAATCACTTTGGCTTCGAAGAGCCACAGCTTATTACTACGGTTACTCCTCAGATCAAAGATGCAGAGATTCAGGCTCAGCCAAAAGTTGATGCTGGAATGAGCCTCTATGCTGCTTGGCAGCTTATGCAGGACGTCAAGCTTGATACACTTTGCGTTACTGATGAGGAAGAAGAGCTTACTGGCCTGATTGCCGTTAAAGATATTGCAAATGCAAACATGAGTCTTTCCGAGCCAAACCTGCTCTCTAAGGCTAAGACAAGCTATGCAAATATTGTTTCTACGCTTGGTGGCACCATAGTTCTTGGTGATCCTCAGGGCGTTGTTAAGCAGGGCAATATTCGCGTTGGTACCAGCGCTTCCGCTCTTTCAGAGATTGTTGATGCTGGCGATATCATTGTTGTTGCTGGCAACCATGAGAACCAGACTATCGCAGTTGAGCACGGTGCTTCTTGCCTTATTGTCTCTTGCGATGCTCCAATTGCTCAGGACGTCATTGACCTGGCTAAAAAGCGTGATTGCGCTATTATCAGCACTCCACGCGATACCTTTGAAGTAGCTCGCCTGCTTATCATGTCTATGCCTGTACGTGAGAAGATGCTCACTGACGACATCCTTAAGTTCAGCGTCAACACCGCAATTGATGATGCTCGTAAGGAAATGACCAACTCAAGGCACCGCTTCTTCCCCGTTATTAACGAGAACGGCACTTTTGCTGGTCTTATCAGCGGCCCTGGTCTTTTGAACCCTCGCAAGAAGCACGTCATTCTTGTTGACCACAACGAGCGCGCTCAGGCAGTTGACGGTCTTGAGCAGGCCGAGATCATGGAGATTGTTGACCACCACCGCATCGGCTCTATTGAGACTTCTAACCCAATTACCTTTAGAAACGTCCCTGTTGGCTGCACCTGCACCATCATCTACGGCCTCTATCATGAGTACGGCGTTGATATTCCTAAGAATATTGCTGGCCTTATGCTCTCTGCAATCCTTTCTGACACCCTTGCATTCCGCTCCCCTACCTGCACCGAGCGCGATATCGTTGCTGGTAAGAAGCTTGCGGAGATTTGCGGAGAAGACATTGACACCTACTCTGAGCAGATGTTCGACGCTGGTGCAGACCTTACTGGTCGTACTGCAGAAGAAGTCTTCCACGGTGATTACAAGGTGTTCAGCCGTGGCGGCGTAAAGTTTGGCGTTGGCCAGGGATCCTTCATGACCGAGTCCAGCCGCAAGGCCGCAGAGGAACTTGTTGGACCATTCTTGGAGACTGCCGCAAAATCCGAAGAGCTTCCAATGGTCTTCTACATGTTCACCGACGTTAAGAGCCAGGTCACCGAGATGCTCTTCTACGGTGCTAATGCTGCCAACGTCATCGAGCGTGCCTTTAACGTAAAGGTTGATGGCAACATTGCTGTTCTTCCAGGCGTCGTAAGCCGTAAGAAGCAGGTTGTTCCATCTCTCATGGCAACGCTTCAGACGCTTGCCGAGGAAGCCTCCAACTAGCACGGGTTTCTCGCACGGCGACCTCATACGAGCTTCCGCGCCTCACGCGAGCTTCCACTGCACGGACTTCTCGCCATTGACTGAAATGACAACGCCTACCTGCACATGTGCGGGTAGGCGTTTTTCTACAGGAGCTGTTCTATGACGGCGCCTATTCTGTCTCTGATCACCAGATTGGCGCGATTATCGTACGGCGTAGGCTGGTCGTTAATGATGGCCATCTTGTTGCCCTCGTAGTAGTCGAGAAGACCGGCGGCAGGCTGCACTACCAGCGAACTTCCTGCAACCACAAGGACCTCCGCTTGCGAGATGACGTTCAAGGCTCCATACACGGTGTCCATGTTGAGGCCTTCTCCGTAGAAGACAATATCAGGCCTAATAACTGCGCCGCATTGACAAAGCGGCACGACAGACGACTGCTCTTCAATCTGATCGAGCGTGTAGGTGTGGCCGCACTCGGGACAATAAAAGCGCGTTTCGTTGCCGTGAAGCTCAAATACACGCTTGCTACCAGCGGCTTGATGCAGTCCGTCGATGTTTTGCGTCACCACAGCGCGCAGCTTTCCCGCAGCTTCCAGCGACGCCAGCCACTTGTGGGCAATGTTTGGCTGGGCCTCCCCCAGATGATGAGAATTTCTAAAATACGTGTAATACGCTGCGGGATAATCCAAAAACACATCAAGCGAGAAGATCTCTTCAAGTGTAAAGTCTGGCGCCTTGCTGTAGGCAAAAGACTCCTCGTTGTCTGGATCAACGGTTACGCCATTTCCCAGGTCATAGGCTTCTTTTCCCATGTCATAGCCGTCTTGGCCAAGGCCAATAGTCATGTTTTCTACCTTGATGCCGCCCTGACGATACAGACCATTAGTACCCCTAAAATCTGGAATACCACTTTCTGTTGATACGCCTGCACCACCAAAGAAGACAATGTTATCTGACGACTGAATCCAGTCTTTAAGCTGCTCAATCTTGGTCATTAGGCACCTCTAACCTAAAAAAGGGACCCGGATAAACTGGGTCCCTCGATTTCAAGCGCCGGAGCTCTTGGCGCTGAAAACGCTAGTAGTCAAACTCGTTAGGAACATACTCAGTAAGGCATGCATCCAGACCGGCTTCAATTTCTTCATGGTTCATATGACGACCAATGAAGCACAGTTTTGTTTGACGATCGCCCAGTTCATCATCCCATTCTGCGCGTAGCTCGGGTTTCTCGTCAAGAAGGGTTTCTCGCTCATCCTCTGGCAGCGATGCGTAGAACATACCGTTCTCGTAGAACTGGACCTGCTTGCCTGCCTGCTCAAAAACAAAGCTCATCTCGGGGTCTTGCGAAATCCAAACGCTACCCTTGACGCGGATGATGTTCTTTGGCCAGCTAGCCACAAACTCATTGAGTTTGTCCAGGTCAAATGGCTGACGACGGCGATACACAAAGGTGGTAATCTCGTACTCCAAAACCTCTGGATCCTCGTGCTCCTCAGGGTGCTCCATTGCATCCATCCAGGCAGCGGAGGCGTAGGCCTTGTCAAAGTCAAAACGACCTGTATTGATGAGCTCACTCATTGGAATGTCACCGTTGACTGCCTCGACAATAACGGCGTCCTTCTGAAGTCCGCGCACAAGTGCCTTGAGCTCGTGGAGCTGCTCAGGGGTTACCAGGTCAGTCTTGTTGAGCACCAGCGTAGAGCAGAACTCAATCTGCTGAATAAGCAGGTTCTCGATATCGTCTTCTTCAATATCAGGGTCGAGAAGATCGGCGCCGTTGTGGAACTCCTCAAACATGCGAGCACAGTCAACAACTGCGACGATGTTATCAAGGTTGAGGTGAGAGTGATTAGTTGCATGCTGACTCTGATTGCAGAATGCAGAAATGTTATAGGTAATGGGGATTGGCTCGCAGATGCCCGAAGCCTCAATAATGATGTAGTCAAACTCCTCGGTATCGGCCAAATCACCCAACTGAAGTGCTAAGTCATTAGAAAGGGTGCAGCAGAGACAACCGTTGGTCAGAGGAATAACGTCGCCCTCTTTAGCGTAGCCGCCGTCTTTAATAAGACCAGCATCAACGTTAATCTCGCCAATATCATTGACAATGACTGCTGCGTGAATACCTTCAGTGTTAGAGAGAATGTGGTTCAAAATAGTGGTCTTACCTGCGCCTAAATAGCCGGTAAGTAGCACAATTTTCACCTGCTTTGGTTCAGACATAGTGAGCTCCTATCAAATGTCAAACTTTTATATCAAAGAATAAACTTCTTGTTTGTAAAAGTGGGCCCTGACGCTTAAGTGAGTCAGGGCCCAACCTTCGCGTTACAAATTATCGAGCTGGAAGCTTAGAAGCTACCGCGATCAATAATCTTGCCTTCCTTCATGATGACGTCCATGTTCTCAGGCGTGAGGTCGCGGATGTTGTTAGCAACGTCGCCCTTGACTACAAGGATATCAGCGGAGAGGCCTTCCTTGACAGCACCAAACTCGTTCTCCTTGCCAAGCATCTTTGCGCCGTTGTAAGTAGCAGCTGCAACAGTATCAAGGATGGAGATGCCAACCTTCTCGACAAAGTCATACATCTCATCGATGGTGACGTAGCCGTAAGGAGTGACAAAGCTGAAGGAGTCAGAGCCGATGGTAATGGTGATACCCATATCATAAGCCTTACGCAGGTTAGCGTAGGTGCGTGCAAGGCCCTTCTCGACAACAGTCTCGCCTGGGAATGCGTCAAGCTCTGGAGTCCAGTCTGGTGGATAAGTTCCGTACCAAGTTGGCAGGAAGCCGATGGTTGGGGTGAAGTATGTTCCCTGCTCAGCCATAAGCTTCATGGTGCGCTCGTCAAGCTCAAAGCCGTGAATGAGCTGCTTGCAACCAAAGCGGACGCAGTCATATGCAGCGTCAAAGTTATTGTAGGAGTGAGCGTACAGAGGAATGCCTACCAGTGCGCACTCGTCAGCAATTGCCTTAATCTCCTCGGTGCAGAAGAGCTGCAGACGGTCGGAGTCCCAGCGCCAAATGCCGCCACCGGTTGCCCAAATCTTGATGCCGTCAGGCTCTTCACGGAGACGACGACGAATTGCCTTACGAAGCTCCCATGGACCGTCTACCTGGTCGCCCCAAGGGTGTCCGTCCTTGGAGATCTGCAATGGCAGGTGGTGAGAGTCACCGTGACCAGCAACGCGGCAAAGGCCAAGGCCGGTAGCAAAGATACGAGGACCCTGCATAATGCCCATGTTAACGAGGTCGCGGATAGCAATACCATTGCGGCCAATCTCAACGACAGTGGTGAGGCCGTGGGTAAGAGCGTCATAAGCCTGCTTGACTGCGCATGCCTGCTTCTGAGCAACGGACTCGATAACCCAGTCGTTATCGTTGTCGGTCAGGTTGCCGGAGAAGTGCAGGTGTGTATCAACAAGACCAGGCATTACGGTATGACCGGATGCGTCACGTACCTCATATCCCTCTGGGACCTCTTTGCGAAGACCAGCATAGGTAATCTTGTCGTCATCGATAAGGACAAGGGAGTCCTCAACTGGTGCAGCGCCAGTACCGTCAACGAGCTTGCCGCCTACAAAAGCATACTTACTCATGTTTCCCATCCTTCCTTTGTTGTCCGCTCACTTCTTTTAAACGGACGAGGTTTACTTGCATAGTAAGCCCGGGTTAACTCCTTTGGAATAAGTTAGCCATGGTTGCCGGTAAGCGGAGCAAAAATACCCATGAACGGATGTTCAGATATCAATAATTTCATATAAACATCTAAAGTATTTGATTACTTCATATTTGCTATGACTACATTGCATAGTTGTGTCAAAACAGTTTTTGTCCGGTATCCGTGGTAAGGTTGAGAAAACAAATTAAGGAGGGGCAATGTCTCAGAATTCTTCGTCGCAGTCCAGCTTTTTTGCACTTATATCTCGCATGCGCTACATTGAGCGCTGGTCGCTTATGCGCAATTCTCGCTCAGAAAGTCTTGCTGAACACGCCCTTGACGTGGCCGTTATTTCTCACTGCCTAGCAACTATTGCAAATGTGCGCTATCACAGAAATCTTGACGCAGATCGCGCGGCCCTTATTGGTATGTATCACGATGCATCAGAGATTATCACCGGAGACATGCCCACGCCTGTAAAGTATGCTAATTCAGAGATTAGAGATGCATATCATCAGGTAGAAGCACGTGCCGAGAAAACCATTCTCTCCACACTGCCAGAAGACCTGCAAGATACCTATGCTCAGGTGCTTACTCACAGCGCTGAGGCTTCAGAGAGTGAAGCTTATCTTAGAAAGCTTATTAAAGCTGCAGATAAAATTGCAGCACTTATTAAGTGTATTGAGGAGGCTCAGTCTGGAAACTCAGAATTTATTACCGCTGAAGCCTCAACTCGTGGAGTTGTTGAAGATTTAGCAGATTCTCTTCCAGAAGTGCGCGATTTTATGACAGAATTCCTACCTTCGTACGGAGAAACGCTTGATCAGCTTCTGTAAAGAAACGCTGATTTTGCCTGCTTGTTGAGGAGTTGCTTTGCGCGCACTACATGCACGTTTGCCTAAAAACTTTGTTCTGGAAGAGCGCTTAGAGGCGTATTCCAGCGTTATTGAGCCTCATCCAGAGACTTTGAGAGGTACGTGGGCTTCTGCGTGTGCGCCAATTACTGCTGAGGGGCATGTTCCCTTCTCTGAGGTCCGTGTAGACCTTGGCTGCGGCAAGGGATCTTTTACTGCCGCTCAAGCTAAGGCAAATCCTAATGTGCTTTTTGTAGCCATTGATACAGAACCTATCTGTATTTCATATGCTGCTAAAACAATTTATGAAGCAGGAGTGCCTAACGCCATCGTAGTTCCTGGTACCGGCATGAAGATTGATGAGTACTTCTCGCCAGAAGAAGTCTCTGTTATTTACCTCAACTTCCCTGCACCATTCCCTAGGATTAAGCAGGCAAAGCTGCGCCTTACTGATGCTGAGCGCCTTATGCAGTATAGAAATGTTCTGGCTAAAGATGGCGTTGTTCGTCTTAAAACGGATAGCCAACCACTTTTTGATTTTTCTCTTGAGCAAGTTGAAGTTGCAGGATACAACTTTATTTGGAAAACGCGAGATGCTCAAGACGATTTTCCTCACGATGTTCCTAGTGAGTACGAACAAAAACTTGGCGCCCAGGGCGCTAAGGTTCATGCCTACCTGATTACTCCGGGTCCTGTACCAGCAGATTTCACACCCACAGAGCCTGTCAGTCTTGTTGACTACCTTCCAGAAGATTTAGAGTCGCTAACCTACGTTCCTCATGGCATGGAAAGCACGGTCCGCAATCTTGCAAACCGTGCTCGTAGACTTCGTAAGAAGGCTCGATAATTTGTAAAGTAAGTTCTAGGAGCACTTCTTCTGTGAGTGCTCCTTTTACGTTGATAAGTGGGCTTTAGACTCCCCTACTTGATTGATTGAATCTTAAGAGCTCTGGTGGAATTAAGAACAGCAAGTACCATGACGCCCGTATCTCCAAAAATAGCCAACCACATAGGAGCCAGACCAAGGGCCGCAAGAATCAAAACGGCAACCTTAACGCTAATGGCAAACACAATATTTTGCTTAGCAATACCGAGAGTGCGACGAGCAATCTTTACTGCCTTTGAAAGCTTAGAGAGTTTGTCATCCATAAGAACTACGTCGGCAGCTTCAATAGCAGCATCAGATCCTAAACCGCCCATAGCTACGCCTACGTCTGCACGAGCAAGGACAGGAGCATCATTGATGCCATCGCCTACAAAGGCAAGAGACTTACCAGCTGCCTTCTGAGCGAGAAGACCTTCGACCGCAGATACCTTATCCTGTGGGAGAAGCTCAGAGCGGACCTCGGTGATGCCCATCTTAGCTGCAATCTCTTCTGCAACGTCGCGTTTATCGCCCGTGAGCATAACAACCTTAGATACACCAACGTTTTTGAGGGAAGCGATTGCTGCTGGAGCATCAGCTCGTTCGCGGTCAGAAATAACAATGTGGCCCATGTAGGTTCCATCAACAGCCACGTGAATGATGGTTCCGTGGTTTTCGCACGCTTTCCAAGAAGCTCCTACACTCTCCATAAGTGCGCAGTTACCAACGGCGACGTTCTTACCATTCACGTTAGCGCAGATGCCCTGACCAGCAATTTCTTTGATGTCCGTGATAACACAGCCATCGTCCTCGCTTGGATAGGCGGCACGAAGAGCTGCAGCAATTGGATGCGTGGAGTGCATCTCAACGTGAGAGGCTAGGTGCAAAAGGTCTTTCTCGCCAATGGTTTGCGGGTGAACAGCAAGGACCTCAAAGACACCCTCAGTCAGCGTACCGGTCTTGTCAAATGCAACGGTACCAAGGGTAGAGAGCGTATCAATGTATGCGGATCCTTTGATTAGGATGCCCTCCTTTGAAGCGGCGCCAATGCCGCCAAAGAAGGTCAATGGTACAGAAACTACCAGCGCGCAAGGACACGATGCAATGAGGAAGGTCAGTGCTCGTACAATCCAGATGGACGCATTACCCACAAAGTCTCCCGAGAACAGTGGTGGCAAAAACGCCAGTGCAATAGCACCATAAACAACAGCTGGAGTATACACGCGAGAAAAACGACGAATAAAACTCTCGCTCTTGGACTTGTTTTGGTTTGAGCTTTCTACCAGCTTAATAATGCGGGAAGCAGTAGAGTCTTCAAAGGGGTGGGTAACGCGAGCACGAACCACGCCAGAAAGATTTACGCAGCCCGAGATAATGTTATCTCCTACCGTTGCGTCGCGAGGAATACTTTCACCGGTAAGAGCAACGGTATCAAGACTAGTGGAACCCTCAACAATCTCTGCGTCAACAGGAACACGGTCGCCAGGCTTTACCACAATAATCTCTCCTAGCCCAACTTCTTCTGGAGAGATAGTAAGCAGCTGTCCGTCACGTTCAACCGTTGCGCTGTCAGGACGGATATCCATAAGCTTGGCAATAGATTTCTTGCTGTTATCGGAAGCAAGGTGTTCAAACACTTCTCCTACCTGGAAGAAAAGCATGACAAAGACGGCCTCATCAAACATAGGAGAACCGTTAGGCACAAAGCCAATAAGCAAAGCACCAATGGTAGCAATGGTCATGAGTAGGTCTTCGTTAAAGCACTCACCCTCAGTGATACTCTCCCATGCTTCTAAGACAACATCGTATCCAGCAACAGCATAGGGCAACAGATAGATCAAGAGCGCCTGCCAAAGCTGCAGGTTAAAGGTGTGTTCAATCACATAAGCTACTACTAGCAAAACAGCAGAACAGACAATGCGAGCAATCTTTACCTTTGTCTTCGAGCTCATAGCTCCTCCTCGGGTAGGTTGATATGCCTAGTCTACTACTTAAATCTATATATGTACATATATTCATACTATTATATTTAGGAGCTTTGTTACGCAAAAAACTCCACGGGCGAGAAACCCGTGGAGTCCCAGATAAACCTAGAGTTTAGGACGTAGTTTAAGTCAAACGTTCTTCTCACCGATTGGAAAGCTAGTTGATCAGCGACCCAGGAGTTGGGATGAATCCCTCAAAAATGACAGGAGCTCCCTCAAGCTCGGAGGCAATCATGTCCTCCTCGTTCCTAACGGTCCAGGTAATCAGGTGTGCGCCCATGGTATTGCAAGCCAGCTTAACAAAGGGGTTCTTGCGGTCTTCAAACTTGTAAGAAATGAAGTCTGGACGACCAACAGAATTACCAAAGAGAGCTGTAGCGCCGGCGCGCGTAGCAATGTTCATGTGCTTAGTCTGACGGTCAACCAGGAAATTCTCTGAAAGCTGGCCGCGAAGCATCTCAGGACGGTTCTGACGTAGCCACTGCAAGACGCGAGGATCAAAACTCTCGATGCAGGCACGAACAGGGCGAAGATCAAGAGCCTGCATAATCTTTTCTGTCAGCTGCTCAGCGTTATTGTTGCGTGTCTTAGCCTCAATAATCAAAGGTGCAGGTAGCTCACCGGAACCACTCCATGCATAGACCTCAAGGACTTCCTCAAACGTTGGAATCTGCTCGTCAGTAGCAAGAAGTCTGAGACCACGAAGCTCCTCCAGCGTGGACTCCTCAACAATCTTCTGTACGCCGCAGAGGCGATCAAGTGCAGAATCGTGAACAACAACCAGCTTATTATCTGCGGTCAGGTGAACATCAACCTCGGAGCCAAAGCCCTTCTCGACAGCTGCGCGGAAAGCAAGCAGGGAGTTCTCTGGAATGCCCGCCTCGTTGTTGTAGAGGCCACGGTGAGCATAGCGATGACGAGCAATCTCGTGCCAGCGCTCCAGAAGTAGGCGATCATTTTGCTTGCGAGGAGCAATGGAATAAGCACCGTATGCAGCCAAACCAAGAGCAGCACCAGCCACAACGCCACCAGCAATTGCAACGTTTCTGAGCGTCTTGCGTTTTTTGGTAGAGGCTAACAAAGCGTCAGAATCCTGTCCATCTTGAGCAGCAATTTCCTCAACAACATCTGCAACTGCGATATCTGCGGCAGCATCCTGATGCTCAGCCAGGGTCTCCCCCATCTCTTCAAGCGACTCTGCAGTGCTTGCAAGTTGCTTTGAAAGCTTGTTCTTTGGGCGAGAAAAACGATTCTCTAGATTAGACTGAAGCTGGGCCTGAGCAGCCAAAACTGAAGTCTGAGCCGAACGAAGCGCAGACTGAGCACGAGCGACTGATGACTGAATAGCATCGCCGTTTGGCAGTGCTGGCCTAATATGAGCATTAAACCCAGCTGTAAGCTGCTCTTTTGCAATATTACCTGCTAAGTTAGCAGCCTTAGAAGCCGTTGTAGCAAGCAGCTTTCTTCCAGCCTCGGATTGAAGTGCTGCCTTTGCGGCATACTGAGTAATTGCTAAACCTGCAGCTCTAACTGCAGCTCTCTTAATAAAACGACCAATCATGTAAGCTCCCTTCAATCTAGCTTTATTCTATCAGTCCAGTTCTCGCTTTTTCGCTACGTATTGCGACTTTCTGTGCGTAATCAGTATCTTTGTCTGTTCAAAATCGAGTAGTATGTAGTCCACTAACTACTATCTCAGGAGCATCATGGCTGTTATAAAACAAGAACACGCTCTCTACCTGTATAAACTACTAAAAGCTACCATTGGCATCTCCAAGCAAACTCCTCTTTCTACCGTTGAAGACGTCTTGATTGAAGATGAGCTTGCGCCACAAGATTTTGGTTTTGACGACATCCGTGCACTTATGGAGGCATGCCCTGACTTCATTAAGATCACAGCCTTCAAAAAAGGCTACGTCTACGCAACGCTTTTGATCTTTGATACCTTTGAGGCCGCCCTTGTAGCTGGCGAGAAAAACGTCGAGTCGCAAAACAACGGCAAACCATGGAAACGCCGACGTGGAGCAAAGTCTATTCGCGCACTCAAGCCAAAACACCTGGTAGTTGAAGCGGAACCTGAAGTTGAGGAGCTTCCTGCACAGGAAGAGCCGACGGAGCCAGAGGAGCTGCCTGTCGCAGAAAGCTCAGAGGAACTGCCTGTTGCAGAAACAGCACTAGTTGCAGAGGAATCTGCCGCTGAGGTGCCTGAAGAAGATCTCCAGCAAGAATCTACCGATGACGCTGCTCCAGAGCCCGCTGGAACCGATAATGCCGCTCCAGAACCTGTCGAAACCGAAACACCAGCTCCAGAGCCTAAAGCTGCTGAGCCGACAGTGCCCGAACCTGTAGTGCCTGAGCCAACCATCTCGCTTACCGTAACCTATAACCCCTACGACGGCTCCGATGAAGAGAAGACGCTTGAAGCTGCTCCTTCAGTATTGCAGCAGGCACTGAATGCAACAAGTTCTGTCTCTAGCACTACAGTTTCTGAATCCCAGGCTTCTACGCAGGTAATCAATCAGAATGAGACTCATGCCCCCGCCTCAACATACCCTGCCAATTTTGAGGAAGACGTCCACGTTAACAACGAGCTTCTCGGCATTTTGTATCAGATGGCTCCCGTTGACGCCAACGTCCTCAAGCAGTTAGAAGAAGACTTCAAACTTGCCGAGTCTTCTCGCGCACTCATTTCTAAGGGCGGCACGTTCACGTTTAACACACGTTACAAGAAGCCGCAGACAGACGAGGTTATTACTGCTACTATTCGCAAATCTAAGCGCGGTGCTCTGCGTCCCTGGACGCTCTTGAAGCTCAGCGTTTCTGCAGATGAGCTGCAGGATCAGGCAGTTGATGTACTTCACGGACTGCCAAAGTCTGGCATTGCTTCATGGGAAAAGCTTCCTGCTGCAGCAAAGCAGCTACCTATCAACCCTGTTGACGTGGTTATGAACGAGGCTCCTGTCTCCGATTGGAACGCGCTTTGTACCACCTATCTGAGCGACGCACCCTCGTTACAAGCGGCACAGGCCTGCCTTTCCGCGGCGTACGTCTACAGAAAGAACGAGCAGCAGCTCATGCATACCGACGCCGACTTCTCGCTTCCCGTCACAGTTGCCTCGCCCCTGCTCTTTGATCCCGAGTGCGGATTTGATGACAACTCGCCTCTGGTGCAAAACGCCTTGCGAGCTGCAAAGCGCGGCTGGCGTATGGCTGTTGAGCTCTACAATCCGTCCAAGCACTGCATCTACCTTGCACTTCCCACCTCTGATGGCGAGAAACCCCTTGCGCTGGTATTTGATACATCAGCAGAAGGCCCTTATCACGTTATTACAACACTAACTATTGAAGAGGCATACCCATTCGCACGTATCTTCTCTGATGGTCTACCTGCATGGATTATGCCGGAATAACCTCAGCTCACGGACAAGCTTCCTTCGCGAAACAGCTCACATAACTGGTCACCAAAAAGCCGCGTCGTGTGGACGCGGCTTTTCTTGTAGTTGGATTTCTCGACGGCGGGTGCACCGGTTTTCTCGCCAAGTGCACCGGTTTTCTCGCCAGCAGGCAGATTACCGGACACCTAACTTAGTCGTGCCATGGTTCAACAGGCCATTCGTTGCCCGTGAGGCTCCAATTCTTCATGTCGTTGGCGTCACCGTTAATGACAAACTCCCTGACAAAGATGTCTCGCTTGCCATTTGAAATGGTCTC
>CAUVID010000021.1:0-15817 GCA_963551855.1 Lancefieldella parvula
CAACTCCAGGTGTCGGTTTTGCTGTTGGTTTTGAGCGCATTATGCTTGCGCTGGAGGCTCTTGGTGTTGCAGCCGAGCCAGCAGCTCCAAGCTGTGTTTATGTTGCCTGCGCAGGTGCTGAGCAGGCTCCTATTGTATTTGATGCTGTGCTGGCGCTACGTGAGGCTGGCATTAGATGTGAGGCTGATCGCACTGGTCGTTCGCTGAAGGCTCAGTTTAAGCAGGCAGATAAGATGGGTGCAACGCTTTGTGTGGTTATTGGTCCAGATGAGGTTGAAGCTGGTGCGGTAACTCTTCGTGACATGGAGTCTCACGAGCAGGTACAGGTGCCTGCCGACCAGCTTGTTGCTGAGGTTAAAGCACGACAGTAACAAATAGGACTGGAAGTTAAATTTAAACCTCTCATGTCTTAGGCATGAGAGGTTTTGTTTTGTTAGGCAACTTTTACAGCAGGAAGGCTTGCAGTCGCATCCGTTGTGTCTTCGTCCTGCACGTGAGGCCATGAGCAGCTGCGGACATCTTCAGAGGTAAGGCCAAGCCAACGAGCGCGGTGACCGTCAATTTTTGCTGGACGGCGATGAAGCCACAGGGAAATTCCCAGAGTCCAAAGAGGCAGCAAATAAAGGAAGCTCGCAGCTAGAAGACTCATGGAAGGTGCGCCAATTGCAGAGAGTACCGAGATGTTTGAAATAGACCACGGTACCAGAGGAGCAAGAATTACGGCGCTATTCTCGATATCCAAGGCAAGAGCGCTAGAAGAGTTCTCTGCGTTCTCGCATAGGTCGTTTGTCAGCATAATAGCCAAGGTCTGATTACAAGAAACCATTGAGGTAAACATGCTGGTAATCAGAACGCCAAAGAAAGGCGTGGAGTTATCGGAAAGGTCAGCTACCAGCTGGCACATACGGCGAAGCAGGCCAGTTGTTTGGAAAAGACCAGCGTAGCTTGAAGAAATGGTGACAATTGTCAAAACGTTCATCATGGAGAAAACGCCGCCACCATTAACCATGTTTGCAACGGTAGCACCTGGAGCACGAAGGCCAAAGAGCAGAATGACTGGCAGGTCGGCAAGAGGGACGCGCTGGATAGTGACACACAGAATGCAAGCAAGTACCAGGCTAGAAGCCATGGTAACAATGACATCAACCTTAAGAAGCGAGAATACAATCACAAGAAGTGCTGGTGTAAGTGAAATTAAAGAGAGCCTAAAAGAGCGGCTGAGAAGACCAGTGACATCGGGGATAGTTCCCGTGTTTGCCATAAAGAAATCCCACGCTACATAGATAACGCATGCGGCAATGAAAGGCACTACGCTGGTACGAAGCATGCGGTTAATGTTCTTGGATAGATTGGTATCGGTGAGCTGTGAAACAAGGATTGCGCTGGTAGACATAGGGGAGCAACGATCTCCAAAGTAGCTACCTGCAAGAACGGCACCACCAATAAAGAACTCGCTTGCTCCAATTGCCTTACCAATAGACATGCAGATGATTCCCATGGTTGCAGCAGTACCAAATGCGGTACCCAGAAGCATAGACATCATGGTGCAGAGCAAAAATGTTGCCAGAATGAAGATAGACGGAGAAATAAGCGAAGCAGAAATGCTGACAATTTCTGGAATGGTTCCAGCTGCTCGCCATGCTGCGCTCATAGCACCAACAACAGCAAACAGCGCAATAATTGTTTTAACTTCCCAAACAGATTCAAAGGCTGCTACAAGAAGCTTTTTTGCAGAGATTTTGCGAGAGAGTCCGTAACCAAAAAAGAGTAAGAAACCAATGGTCAGGATAGATGTAAGGGGAAAAGATAGGGCTGTACCTACGATGAGCATCACCGCAAAGGCACTCAGTACTATTAGCTCTACCATGCATCCACTCCAAACGAATTTCTTATGTAAATAGAGTAGGCAACTAAAATGTTGAAGTCCAACTGTTTTCAATGGTTATAATTACAAGCAATTTTTGTAATTAAGTGGGAGCAAAAATGAATTTTCAGACCATAGATTATTTTGTCGCCATTGCAGAAGAAAAAAGCTTCACTAAGGCAGCTGAGCGCCTGAGTGTAACGCAGCAAACGCTCTCGGCAAATATTGCGGCAGCAGAAAACGAACTTGGCTCTAAGCTGCTAGAACGTACGGTCCCGCTGTCGCTCACGTTTGCGGGAGAAGAGTTCTTGCGCTATGCCCGTAGGTTCCAGGCTCAGCGTCGCGCTATGGATCAGGAGTTTCTTGATATTGCAGGCAATGAGCGAGGTCGCCTGCGTGTTGGTGTCACCGCAACACGAGGCCACATCATTATGCCGCGCTCCATTGCCGCTTTCCAAAAACTGCACCCAAACATCTCCATTGAGCTTGATGAGGGCGAGAATGACGAGCTTGTTGAGTGGCTGTCCGAAGGTCAGCTTGACTTGATTGTTGCAACGGTTAATTCGTCGTCGTATGACTTGGTTGTTAAAAAGCTGTTTGACGAGAAGATCGTTCTGGTAGTTTCTCAAGCGCTTCTTGAATCTTTGTATGCAGATAAGGTTGACTCGGTTGTCGCGCAAGTCAAAAAGACGGGAAAGCTCACGGCCTTGGAAGCTTGTCCTTTCTTAACGGTTGGTAAGCGAGACATTGCTGGTAGTTTTGCTCGTCATGCGTTTGCCGCGTCGGGTATTTCTCCCACTATCAAGGTCATGTCCAGAAACTCCGAGACGCTTTTGGCGCTTGCCATGAGAGGCGTCGGCGCGTGCTTCTTGCCATCAGAGCTGGTGGCCTCTTCTTATTACGACTTTGAAACGTCTGGTCTTCACATCATTGAACTGGGAAAAGAGATGTCGTACTCGGTTAGTGTTGCCTGGCGACGCACTGACCATGTGTGGAGCGCAATTGAGTCATTTGCTCAGGTTCTCTCTGAGCAGCGCTACGTAGTTAAGCGAGGGGAGTAGCGTGGATGCTCTTCAGTCTGACAACAACCTTGAGATTTTGTACCAGGATGAGTATCTGCTTGCCGTGAATAAACCGGCGGGAATTATCGTTCATGCGGATGGTACCCATGAGCCTTCGTTAACTGGGGCAGTTTGCGAGAAACTTCGCGCACTTGAGAGTCCAAGCAAGATAGACCTTTCCCAGGTTCAAGCTCTGAATCGCCTTGATAGGGAGACTACGGGCATAGTGCTTTTCTCGCTCAAAAAAGAAACGCAGGCTCAGTTTGACCAGCTTATTGCCTCCAAGGAACTTTCCAAAGAGTATCTGGCAGCTGTTAAGGGAACGTTTGAACCAAATAAAGTGCTGATAGATAAGGCAATTGGAAAAGATCGGCATGACGCTCAGAAGATGAGAATCTCAGCCACAGGCAAGCCTTCTCAAACGGAGGTACGCCTTATTAAGGTTGCATCGTCAGCACAAGGTCAAACTCAAAGCTTGCTACTGGTCAATTTGCTGACAGGAAGAAAGCATCAAATTAGAGTGCATCTCTCGTCACTCGGATTTCCCCTGGTAGGAGACACGCTGTATGGAGGCGTATCGTCTCTGCAGCGCGGAGCAAAAAAGAAACATAGACCGCAGTCGTTAATGCTCCATGCATATCGCGTTGGATTTATTCATCCAGTCACGGGCGCAAAAATTGTGATTAAAACGGATATTCCAGAGCGATTTTCTTATTTTGGTGTCACCGAGGTGGACTTATAGTACATACTTTGTGGTAAAGACATACATTCATTTTGTGCGGATACGTTACCCAGACGTGCATAAAGTGAACGAGGAGGGGGAGAAATGCCTGGCACAATGCGAGGTGTCTATACCAACCTGACTGAAATCCGCAGGAAGGTATTTAAAGAGGTATCAACGCTTGCGTATGAAAAAGCAGATAAGAGCGTTGATGAAATTGCTCGCCAGATGGAAGAGCTGCCGTACAAGATTATTCCTGGTGATATTGCTACGTATCGTGAGAGCGTCTTCTTGGAGCGCGCTATTGTTGGCGAGCGCATTCGCATGACTATGGGCATGCCTATGCAGGGCGTTGATCAACCAGAGCTTATTTCTGACGGCTTGGAAGAGGCCTCTCGACCAGAGGTTTATTACCAGCCTCCGCTGATCAATATTGTCAAGTTTGCGTGCAACGCATGCGAGGACAATGTGTATCGTGTCACCAACGCGTGCCAGGGCTGTCTTGCACACCCTTGTCGAGAGATTTGTCCTAAAGAAGCAATTAGCTTCGTGGACAAAAAGGCATATATTGATCAGGAGAAGTGCATTCAGTGCGGCATGTGCTTCAAGGTTTGCCCTTACCAGGCAATTCATCACCACGTACGCCCTTGCGCCGCTGCTTGTGGTATGGACGCTATTGGCTCTGATGAGCACGGTCGTGCAGATATTGATTACGAGAAGTGCGTATCTTGTGGCCAGTGCCTGGTCAACTGCCCCTTTGGCGCAATTGCCGATAAGAGCCAGATTTTCCAGGTAATTCAGGCTATCAATGAGGGTTATACCGTTGTTCCAATTGTGGCTCCTTCGTTTGTTGGTCAGTTTGGTAAGGGCAGCGTTGGTCGTCTTCGTGAGGCCTTCAAAGAGATGGGCTTTGCCGAGGTAGAAGAAGTAGCAACCGGTGCTGACCTTTGTACCGTTCAGGAGGCAGAAGACTTTGTCAAAGAAGTCCCAGAAAAGCTGCCATTTATGGGAACAAGTTGCTGCCCTTCCTGGTCTGCCATGGCTAAAAAAGAGCACCCAGAGCACGCTGATGCTATTTCTATGGCACTAACCCCCATGGTTTTGACTGCTCGTCTGGTAAGAAAGCAAAACCCAGAGTCCAAGATTGTCTTTATTGGACCATGCACCGCTAAGAAGCTTGAGGCACTGCGTCGTTCCGTTAAGTCCGAGGTCGATTTTGTTCTGACCTTTGAGGAGCTTGCGGGAATGATGGAGTCCAAGGGCATTGACTACACCAAGCTTGATGACGACAACTCCGATTTTGAAAACGCTTCTCATGATGGTCGCGCTTTTGCAGTAGCCGGTGGCGTTGCAGGTGCCGTAGTTAACGTCATTCACCAGAAGTACCCCGATAAAGAAGTACCTGTCATGGCTGTTGACGGCCTTGCTGAGTGCCGAGCTATGCTCAAGGATGCCGTTAAGGGTAAATATCCAGGTTATCTTCTTGAGGGCATGGCTTGCCCAGGAGGATGCGTTGGTGGCGCCGGTACGCTGAGCGCAGTCAACCGTGCTGCCGCAGCAGTTAAGCGTTACGCAAAGACCGCTTCCTCCGAGCTGGCTTCTGCTAATAAGTACAACGATCTTATTCCAGAACTTGCTGGTACGGTCTCTGCTGAGGTTGAGATCGCCGAGGTTCTTGAGGTTCAAAAACCTGTTGAGTAGGAACGTTCTCTCAAATCAAACGTAAAACGCCGGTGCGCTGCATCGGCGTTTTTTATGAGAAATGTAGCCCAATAAGGCAATCTACCAGGTAATAAAAAAGGATCTGCGATTAACAGATCCTTTAAGTTTTAGCTGAGAGATAGTCAACAAAAAGTTGATTAATTTGAATTACTCAGATTTTTCGTTTTTCATGGATGCATAGAACGTTGCATGTGCAAAAACGTCTTTAATGGTTTTTCCATTAATAAATGGAAGCGCGAGAAATTCGTCTACCGTTGGAACTAGTTCAGAACAATCTACAAAGTGGTTTTTTGAGTTTCTGATACTGGTGTCTTGAGCTCTCCATGCCTCAAAATTGACATCAGTGAGGTAATAAACCTGGTGTCCGACTTGCATGTACACAGAGTGGTTACTGTGCAGGTACTCTACCAGGTCTTCGTAAGAAATCTGGAGAACCTCAGAACTTTTCTTGCCCATGATGCAATCCTTTCCACGTCGCTTGCGCGCAAATTATGGACGCACTTTTATAGACTATACCGCCCTCAGAATACGCTTATTCAGATGAATTGAGAGGCATAGGCAAGCGGACGTTTTTTCTCGCTCAACGGCAATGAGCGGATGGTTGCAATTTTTAGTGCTACTATTTGAGAATTTCTTGCACCATCTCATCTGCAGTATCGCAGAGTGTGGTGGCACCTGCAGCTAGAAGCGTTTCTTTATCTCTAAATCCCCAGGTAACACTAATGCAAGGCATGCCACTGTTGCGTGCTGTTGCAACATCAACCTCAGAGTCTCCAATATAGACAGCGTCTTGAGGGTCAACACCAATTTGAGCAAGGGCGTAATGAACAGGCTCGGCATCAGGCTTTCTTTTAAGGTCATCTCGCTGACCCAGGGCAAAGTCAAATCTACCTGGGAAGAAATTGCTCATTAAATCTGCAATAGCAAAGTCTGGCTTGTTGGAAACAACAGCGCATTTAACACCTGCTGATCTGAGCGTATCTACCGCATCGAGGATGCCAGGGTAGGGCGCAGTGTTATCCAAGCTGTGATCAGCGTAGTGCTCCTTAAAGCATGCGAGAACGCACTGGTATGTTGCATCATCGGTACCCTCTGGCACAGCGTCACGGATAAGTTTAGCAACGCCATTTCCAACCATCTGACGTACTTTATCAACGGTATAGGTGGGCATGTTGAACTGCTCAAGGGCGTAATTGGTTGCCCAGGCAAGATCAACAATGGTGTTCAGAAGTGTTCCGTCTAGATCAAAAACAGCGGCTTTATAGGCCATGAAAGCTCCAAGTTCTTCTCGCCCTGTAAGAGGGCTCATGTGTATCAATTTCAGTCTAGCGTAAAAGTGTGACGGTAAGTTATTTATTCCTCGTGAATCTCCACTAAGTTTAGATTGAGAGGATTCGACTAAACGTTGGAGAGTACAATAGTCTATCTATGAGCAAGAACGTGCCGTCTACACGTTTTTGCCGTCTTGAAGGTGCTTTCCGATTTGGCACAGGGAAGCAAAGACGAAAGGATAAAAATGGACTGTTCCTCAGAAACCCCCCAGAATTATTCCGCTCATGCAGCTGTTGATTTGCACAGTATGCATACGCATACCTGCGGAGAGCTTCGCGCAGAGCATATCGGCCAGACTGTTACGCTCACTGGTTGGGTTTGGCGTCGTCGTGACTTTGGAGGCCTAATCTTTGTTGACCTTCGTGATCGCGAGGGTTTGACACAGATTTTATTTGACCCAGATGTTGATGCAGAAACATTTGCAACTGCAGAGACTATTCGTCCTGAGTGGCCTGTTTTGATTTCTGGTACGGTTCAGCATCGCTCTGAAGGTCAGACTAATGAGGCTCTTGCTACCGGTGAGGTAGAGGTACTTGCTTCCAAGATTGAGGTTCTTAATACGAGCGCTGTTCCACCATTCCAGATTGAGAACCACATTGATGTTAACGAGGACCTTCGCCTGAGATATCGCTATGTTGACCTGCGCCGTCCCCAGATGGCACAGAATCTTCGTATGCGTTCTGATTTTGCGTTTGCGCTTCGTGAAGCATTCCATAAGCGTGACTTTACCGAGGTAGAGACTCCAGCGCTGTTCAAATCTACTCCTGAGGGAGCTCGTGACTTCCTGGTTCCATCCAGAATGCAGGGTGGAAACTTCTATGCACTGCCACAGTCTCCACAGCTGTTGAAGCAGCTGCTGATGATTGGTGGCGTTGAGCGCTACTACCAGATTACTAAGTGCTTCCGCGATGAGGATCTTCGCGCAGATCGTCAGCCTGAGTTTACGCAGGTTGATATGGAGATGGCATTTGTCCGCGAGGAAGATGTCATGGCTGAGCTTGAGGATATTCTGGGCGATGCATTTGCAAAGATGGGCATTGAGTTCCCAGCTCCACTGCGCAAGATTCAGTACTGGGATGCAATGGATACTTACGGTTCCGATAAGCCTGATACCCGCATTGGTATGGAGCTTCACGACGTCTCTGAGGTTTTCAAGCAATCCAGCTTTAAGCTCTTTAGCTCTGCTGCAACAACCGATGGTCAGTACGTCAAGGCAATCAACGTTAAGGGTGCAGGCACCTGGCCACGCTCTCAGGTAGATAAACTTGCCGAGGTAGCTGCCGGCTTTGGTGCCAAGGGACTTGCATGGGTCGCCTTCAAAGAGGACGGTTCCGTGGGAGGTCCTATTACCAAGTTCTTCTCGCCAGAAGAGCTTGAGGCACTTCGCGCAGAGATGTCTGCTGAGGCGGGGGACTTGATTCTCTTTGCTGTAGGCGGCCGCCTGGAGACAGATGAGATTCTTGGTGGTATGCGTCTGCATATGGCAAAGGTTTTGGATGTACTGCGAGAAGGTCATGATTTCCTTTGGGTTGTTAATTTCCCACTGTTCCACTGGGATGAGGAAACTCAGTCCTATGCCTCTGAGCATCAGCCCTTTACGCTTCCTCGTGAGGATGAGCTTGACCTTCTGGACACTGACCCTCTGGCTATGGGCTCGTATACGTACGACTTTGTCATGGACGGCTTTGAGGCTGGCGGTGGCGGAATGCGTATTCACAACGCTGAGCTGCAGCTTAAGATTCTGGAGAAACTCGGCTTTACTGAAGAGCGCGCAAAGGCTCAGTTTGGCTTCTTAATGGAGGCCCTGACATTTGGTGCGCCTCCAATGGGTGGCTTTGCGCTTGGTCTTGACCGCGTATGCATGTTGCTTGCAGGCGCCGATTCCATCCGTGATGTCATGGCATTCCCAAAGACTACTTCTGGCTCTGATTTGATGTCGAGCGCTCCTTCGCCTGTTTCTAATGAGCAGCTCAAGGAGGTTTCGCTTCAGACACTTCCAAAAGAGGCATAAGCAAATCAAGCAAAGCAAGACAGTAAGGTACGTGGTGTTTTAACAATGAATGATGCTTTTGTAGAAGAAAAGGCTCCATCTGCTCGTGCTGAGTTAAAGGTTATCTTGGACCACTTTGGCGCGTATAAAAAAGACTTTGTTATGTCGGGACTCTGCGTGTTTGCAGAGTCCCTACTCGAATTAGTGATTCCTGTACTCATGGCTCAAATTGTTGACCAGGGTATTTTGCAAGGCAACCTTCAGACTGTTTTTGTAAACGGTACCGTTATGGTTGTCTTTGCTCTTCTCGCCATGTTTGCCGGCATTGGCTATGCTCGCTACTCGGCAAAAGCGGCTATGGGACTAGGCGCCCAACTCAGACAAGATGAATATCGCCGAATGGAAGAGTTTGCTTTTGCAAATCTTGATAAATACGATTCATCTTCTTTGGTTACGCGTTTGACTTCTGATGTAACCATTATTCAGAATGCCTTTGCAATGGGTACACGCCCGTTTATGCGTGGACCAATTATGCTGGTCATGGGCTTGGTTATGGCGTTTATTATGAGCCCAGAGCTGGCGGTTGTGTATTTTGCCGTGCTGCCTTTCTTGGCCATTGCACTCTTCTTTATTGTGAAGCGCGTTGGTCCTTTGTACCGCGTTATGCAAAGCGCAATGGATAAACTTAACGAGGCACTGCAGGAAGACTTTGCCGCGGTGCGCGCAATCAAGGCATATGTCCGAGAAGGATATGTCTCCGAGCGCTTTGAAAAAGTTAATACCCAGTATGCACATACTGCTACAAAGACCTTTGGCACGTCCGTCTTAAACCTGCCTATTTTCCAGGCTTCAATGTATGTCACTAATGTGGCTATTCTTTGGTTTGGTGGCCAGATGATTATGGCTGGCAGACTGGGTGTTGGTGAGCTTACGGGCTTCATGAGTTACGTATTGCTTATCATGAACTCTCTTATGATGATTTCTGGCGTGTTCTTGCTTACTGCTCGCGCCATTACTAGTGTGCGTCGAATCGGAGAGATTCTTTCCGAGGAGCCTGCTATTGAGTCTCCAGAGCACGGCTTGACTGACGTTAAGAATGGTGCAGTACGCTTTGAAAACGTATCTTTCAAGTACAGCCAGAGTGCTGAAGAGAACGTTCTTGAAGACATTAATCTCTCGTTTGCGCCAGGCTCTACCGTTGGTATTCTCGGTGGCACCGGTTCCGGAAAAACTACCCTTATCCAGCTGATTGCCCGCTTGTACGATGCTACTGAAGGCACCGTGTTTGTTGGCGAGAATGACGTCCGCTCCTACAATCTTGTTTCACTTCGTGATGCAGTGTCTGTTGTCCTTCAGAAAAATGTGCTGTTCAGCGGTACCGTCCGCGACAACCTGCTCTGGGGAGATCCCAACGCTACTGATGAGGAGCTGCTTCACGCTTGTTCTATTGCATGCGTTGATGAGTTCCTAGATAGGATTGGTGGCTTGGACGGAGACCTTGGTCAGGGTGGCGTTAATGTCTCCGGTGGCCAGAAGCAGCGTCTTTGTATTGCGCGCGCGCTTTTGAAGAAGCCAAAAATTATCATTTTTGATGACTCTACCAGCGCGGTTGATACCGCAACTGACGCAAAGATTCGTGCAGGACTTTCCGAACTTGCTGACATGACAAAGATCATCATTGCCCAGCGTGTGAACTCGGTTATGGACTCCGATCAGATTGTCGTTCTTGATAACGGTAAGGTTCATATGACTGGCACCCACACAGAACTTCTCGCCAAGAGCCCTATCTATAGAGAGCTTTATGAGTCGCAGACTGGCGGTAGTCAGTCAGACATTGACGCTGCTGGTAAGGAAGTGTCACATGGCTAATCGCGCAGGAGGAGCACGTCCTCAAAACATCGGACATACCATTAGAGTGTTTGTCTCGTATTTAGGTCATGCCAAAAAGCGCCTTATGTTGGTGGCACTTCTTGTTTCTATCAGTGGTTTAGCAGCGCTCCTTGGCACCTATATGATTAAACCTGTTGTTGCAGCAGTGGGCAGGGGAGACGTAAACGCATTTACTCACCTTGTTGTGTTTACAGCGGTTGTGTATGCAATTGGTGCTCTTACCAGTGTTGGTTACACGCAAATTATGGTTCGTGCTGCTCAGAGGATTGTTTTTGACATCAGACGAGATCTCTTTGAGCATATTGAATCGCTGCCGCTGAGGTTCTTTGACCGCCGAACTCGCGGCGATATCATGAGCTTCTTTACAAATGACGTGGATACCATCTCGGAAGCGCTCAATAACAGCTTTGCCAACCTTGTTCTGGCGTTTATTCAGATGGTTGGCACGCTTGTGCTGCTCATTGTTCTTAACTGGCAGCTGACGCTCATCACTGTTCTCTTTGACGTTTTGATTGTGATTTATGCACGCTATGCAAGTAAGCGCTCTGCTAAACATTATTCGGTGCAGCAAAAGAGCCTTGGTGTTCTCAACGGTTTTGCAGAAGAAACCATTTCTGGCCTTAAAGTGGTTAAAGTTTTTAACCACGAGGATGCCAACTTTGCTGATTTTCTAAAGGTCAATGAGGAGTTACGGCACTCTGGAACAAGTGCTCAGGGCTACGCAGCAACTATGGTTCCTATCACGGTTTCGTTGACGTATATCAATTACGCCGTGGTCACCGTGGTTGGCGCACTGCTTGCCGTAAACGGACACGCGGATGTTGCAAGTCTTGCGTCCTACCTGGTCTTTGTTCGCCAGGCAGCCATGCCGTTTAACCAGTTCACACAGCTCTCCAACTTCCTGCTTACCGCTCTTGCTGGTGCTGAGCGCATCTTTGCGGTTATGGAGATGACTCCCGAGGTTGATGAGGGCAAGGTTGACCTGGTTCGCGTTAGTGGTTATGAGTCAGGAGAAGAGTCCTGGGCTTGGGTCACACCGTCTGGCGAGAAAACCCCTCTTGCTGGAGACGTTCGCTTTGATGACGTGACCTTTGGATACGACGATGATCAGACGGTTCTTGCAAACCTCACGCTGTTTGCAAAGCCTGGCCAGAAGATTGCGTTTGTCGGCTCAACTGGTGCTGGTAAAACAACTATTACCAACCTCATTAACCGCTTCTACGATGTTCGTAGTGGAACCATCACCTACGACGGCATCCCTATCAATGACATTAAGAAATCTGCATTAAGGTCCTCGCTTGGTATTGTTTTGCAAGATACGCATCTGTTCACAGGTACCATTGCAGACAATATTCGCTTTGGTAAGTTAGACGCCACTGATGACGAGGTTATTGCTGCAGCAAAGATTGCAAACGCGGACAAGTTTATCCGTCGTATGCCACGTGGCTACAACACCGTACTTACCTCAGACGGTGCTAACCTTTCACAAGGTCAGAGGCAGCTTCTGGCAATTGCGCGTGCTGCTATTGCTGATCCTCCCGTGCTTATCTTGGACGAGGCAACTTCCAGTATTGATACGCGTACTGAGGCACTTATCGAGAAGGGCATGGATGCCCTGATGGCAGGTCGTACCGTCTTTGTGATTGCTCACAGGTTATCTACGGTTCGAAATTCTGACGCCATTATGGTTCTGGAGCACGGTCGTATTATTGAGCGCGGTACTCACGATGAGCTTATTGCAAAGCATGGAGAGTATTACCAGCTGTATACGGGCTCGCGTGAGCTGGAGTAGGGGTGCTTTATGTTTGAAGCGTTAGCTGTGGCTCTTGGTGGAGCGCTGGGTAGTTTAGGTCGTTGGCAGTTGGGCGTCCTCTTTAAACAGTGGATTCCTAACCTGCCAGTTGGTACGTTTGCTGCAAATGTTGTTGCAGGTTTGATTATTGGCTTTGTGACGGGGCTTGATCTTGCAAGTCCACTTCAGCCACAGGTAAAGCTATTCTTAGCCGTGGGTCTTTGCGGAGGACTTTCTACCTTCTCAACCTTCTCAAATGAAACTCTTACCTTTATTCAAGCAGGTAATTGGGCTGCTGCAGGTGTGAACATTGCAGTTAATGTTATAACGTGCCTGGTTGCTGTGTTTATTGGATTGAAATTATCAGCTGTTGTGTCGTAGCGCAATAGTTCACTCGTCTAAATTAAAAGCTAGATATCCTTCTTTTGGATACCTAGCTTTTTAATTTGCTTTCTTTTAAATACCGCAGTTGCGTTTTATTTTGTCATCTTAGGCAGTACAAAGAGCACGATTCCCATGGTAACAAGAGGGATACAAGCTACGCACACAAGTACAAAGAGTGCATTCTGAGCTCCTGCAAGGGTGCTTGTAGCTAAGTCTGTAGCTCCAAGCTGAGAAGCCGCTACAACGCCAGAAATAACGCTGGTTCCCATAGCGCCAAAGAGCTGCTGCATTGTGTTAATAACAGCATTTCCATCTGCCTTGCGGTCTTCCGGTAAGTGTCCCAAGGCTACCGTAAAATTGTTTCCCATCTGAAGTGCCTGACCAATGGCAAAGATGGCAAAAATATACGTGATCATTTCTACGGTAAGTACGTGAACAAAGAGCAGCAAAAGGAGCATGCTGGTAAGGCAGCAAAGAATGCCTGTAACAATAGGTTTTTTAGCTCCCAGCTTGTCTAAAATCTGGCCAGAAATTGGTGCCATAACTGCGCCAATAGCACATCCTGGAAGCATCTGAGCTCCTGCTGCGGTAGCGCCTGCACCTAGTACCAGCTGGGAAAAATTAGGCAAAAGATATGACTGACCAAGAATAATAAATTGCAGAGCAACAATAGCAAAGAGCGAGAGCACAAAGCCCTTCTCGCTAAATACCTCAAGGTTAATGATAGGAATTTTTGGAGATGCTTCAGATTGATCTTGGTGCTTAAAGGAGTTTTCGTGACGTACAAAGAGCGTAAGTGAGCCCACAAAAATCATAATTGCGAGCAAAACAGGAATGCTAAACAGGCCAAACGCGCTGGACTCGTCAATAACAAAGATGAGCGCAATAAAACTTACGGTAAGCAGCAGCCATCCAAAGACATCAAAAGAAATCACTTCAGTCTCATGGCTTTGTTGGATTGAACTAATTCCCAGTACAAATGCCACAATCAAGAAGGGGAGAAGACCGGCAAAAATCATTCGCCAGCCAAGATGCTCTGCAATCCAGCCACCAGCTGAAGGTCCTACTGCAGGTGCAACGGCAGTAACAAGCATGCCAATGCCCATCATGACACCCATGTTTTTAAGTGGGGCTTGCTCGGCGATGATGTTGAACATCAGTGGTAGCGCTAGACCGGTGCCAATTCCTTCTAAAATGCGGCCAAGCAGCAATAACATAAACGTTGGAGCAGCAAATCCGCAAAGAATGCCGCTGATATAGAAGATCATGGCTACGGTAAAGATACTTTTTGTCTTGAATCGTCTGTTTAAATACGACGACATAGGCATGATAATGGCAAGAATCAAAAGGTACGAGGTGGTCATCCATTGTACCGTTGAGGTGCCAATAGAGAATTCCTCCATTAACGTTGGAAACGTCACGTTCATGGCGGTTTCTACGACAACTCCCGAGAAGGACATAATTCCTGTTGCAATTACAGAAAGAACAAGTTTTGCGTTGAGCTCTCTTTTAAACATTTAATCCCTTCTTTTCTCGGCGGTACATCGTAACACTATTCAAAGCAGGTTTTATAGCTGTTGGCGTATTCGTCACGGTTCTATAAGTAGGCAAAAAAGAACGGGGTGGCTTAAACCACCCCGTTCTGCTTAACAATATTGCGTGTTAGCAAGCTGTTTATTTAGCTTTGCCCTGGTTAGCAACAGCGTTAATCTTTGCCTCGATGACAGCTGGATCGCCAATATAGTGCTTGTCAACAATGTTCCAATCCTTGTCAAAGGTGTATGCGCAAGGAATGCCAGTTGGGATGTTAACCTCAAGAATTTCTTCTGGAGTGAGGTGCTCAAACTGCATAACAAGAGCGCGAAGGCTGTTGCCGTGTGCAGCAATAAGAACACGCTTACCTGCCTCAAGCTGTGGCTTGATCTCCTGCTCGAAGTAAGGCCATGCACGTGCAATGGTGTCCTTCAGGCACTCGGTGTAAGGAAGATCCTCTGCTGGAACATCGCGGAACATTTCCTGAACGTGAGGATCGCGCTCGTCGCCTGGCTCAAGAGCTGGTGGCTGGACATCAAAGGAACGACGCCAAATCTTTACCTGCTCCTCGCCGTGCTCAGCAGCTGCATCAGCCTTGTTGAGGCCCTGAAGTGCACCATAGTGGCGCTCGTTCAGACGCCAAGTCTTATGAACAGGAAGCCAGTTACGGTCAAGCTCATCAAGAACATGATTCAGAGTGTGAATAGCACGCTTGAGCAGAGAAGTGTAGCAAACATCAAAGTCATAGCCAGCCTCTTTAAGAGCACGGCCGCCAGCTGCTGCCTCCTCGTGACCAGTCTCGGTAAGGTCAACGTCGGTCCAACCAGTGAACAGGTTGAGCTTGTTCCACTCAGACTCACCGTGGCGAACAATAACAAGGTGCATGTACTGATCTTCAGCCATTAGGCTTCCTTTCTACGCGTCAAACTTTGTGCGCCATACGTGGCAAACACCAAGCTTTTAGCAATACTTCACATACAGATGTAAGACAAAACGCTTACGTCTCATATTCTACCGCACACCGAAAAATACGTGCGAATCAATGTCTAAAAGATTTTGCATATCGCGTGCGCCAACTTTGAACTGCCTCCCATTTCTTGGACACGAGAAATAGGAGTCAGTTCAAAACACACCTATGTCGGATAATCTGTTAAAAAGACGTATACATTACGCTGAAAATACCTTAATCATGCAGATTATCGTCATTAGGTGTGTAAAATGCCCGCAATTGAGCAGAATATCTGACTTAGGTGTGTTCCGTAGATACTAAATTTATCGATAGTTAAATTCCTTATATAAGTCTATTCATGTATAAGCATATTAGATGCAGTTTATGCATAGATATGCATATCAGGTAGTGTGAGCGCCTAGCTGTCTGGCTATCTTGATTAGAAACATATCGATTCTTCAGCAGAACATAAGAAAGCTGCGCTATTTTGTGCGCCAGGCCTAAAAGCCGACGTTAATACGCTTCAGAATCATAATCACCCGCATATGAACTGCGTCCCAAAACTTGGACATAAGAAAT
>CAUVID010000022.1:0-15135 GCA_963551855.1 Lancefieldella parvula
TTTCTGGGGTAACGTCGCCAATGATGCGGATAGCAAGGCCAGGACCTGGGAATGGCTGCCTGTAGACAAGGTTCTCTGGCAGGCCAAGAGAAACGCCCAGTGCTCGGACCTCGTCCTTGAAGAAGTGATCCAGAGGCTCGATCAGGTCAAAGTGAACGCCTTCTGGGAATGGAATCAGGTTGTGGTGGCTCTTGATGGTTGCAGCCTTGCCGCCTGTCTTACGAGCGCCGGACTCAATAATGTCAGGGTAGATAGTGCCCTGTGCCAGGAACTGAACGCCGTCCAGCTTCTGGGCTTCGTCAAAGAAGACCTTCCAGAACTCGGTACCAATCAGGCGGCGCTTCATCTCTGGCTCGGTAACGCCAGCCAGAAGCTCTGCATAGCGTTCCTCTGCGTGAACGTGAATCAGAGGCACGTTGAACTGCTTGCGGAAGACCTGCTCAACCATCTCTGGCTCGCCTTTGCGGAGCATGCCGTGGTTAACAAACACGCAGGTCAGCTGATCGCCGATAGCGCGGTGGACAAGAGCTGCGACAACAGAAGAGTCAACGCCGCCGGAAAGCGCCAAAATAACGCGACCATCGCCAACCTTTTGGCGAATCTCCTCCACCTTCTGCTCAATGATGTTGTCCATGGTCCACGTCTTCTCAAAACCACAGATATTGAACAGGAAGTTAGAAAGCATCTGAGAACCGCACTCGGTGTGATTAACCTCTGGGTGGAACTGAGTGGAATACAGGTTCTTAGCAGCGTTTTCCATAGCTGCAATAGGGCAAACGTCGGTAGAAGCGGTAACAGTAAAGCCCTCTGGGACCTCAGAGACAGCATCGCGGTGGCTCATCCAAACGGTCTGCTGCTCAGAGGTGCCGTCAAAAATGCGACTCTCCCCTGCGCGGGTCAGATGAGCTGGGCCATACTCGCCCTTCTCGGTATGTCCAACGGTGCCGCCCAGGGTAACCGCCATGATCTGCTGTCCATAGCAGAAACCAAAGACAGGAAGGCCAAGCTCCAGAATCTCTGGGTCAATCTTTGGCGCGTCCTCGGCGTAGACAGAAGCAGGGCCGCCGGACAAAATAAGCGCAGATGGATTGAGCTCACGAAGCTCATCTGCGGAAATATCACAAGGAACAATCTCGGAGTAGACATTAAGATCGCGCACGCGACGTGCAATTAACTGGCCGTACTGGGCACCAAAGTCTAGAACTGCAACAAACTGCTTGGGCCTGGACTCGCTCATGCATGACTCCGCTTCTCCGGTTTCCCGGTCACTCTTGATTCTGCGCCAACGCAATGCCGCACGTATGGACACATATCTCTACCACGAATTTATTGCTATTAATAATACCTTCAACCAGCCGATAACACCACGAGAGATTGCGCGCGCCAAAAAGTCTTCTTATTCTGCGCAAACAAAAGACGGTAAAGTTCTATAATCTGACAAGAAATGCTACTAATTTCTAACAATTATAAAACACAAAATATGGCGAGAAGAGCAGGTCAAAGACACTATAACTTGAAATGTAATTGTTTTGTGACGACCAAAACTGGTAACAGTTTTTAAGTACCTATCTGCAATAATTTTCTCACGTTTGAAATACGAATTGGAGTTTGGTTTATGAAAAAAGTACTGGTCAGACTAGGTGTATTTCTTGTTCCTTTTATGATTGTTGTTACTTTTGTGGCAACATTCGCTTCGGCTGCAACTGTTTCACCGGTTCAAATTACCAGCATGTCTGTGGCTGATGATACCTATACACCAGTCAATGAGATTACCACTGATAATCTGTACCATATTACAATCAACTGGGAATCTACCGCTTCTACCGTGGCAGAAGGTGACTATTTTGATATTACCTTGCCAGATAAAGTCCAGTTCACAGCCACACAAAACACAACTCCAATTGAAGTTAAAGATCCTAACGGCGCAACCGTAGCATGGGCTTATCCAACTCCAGCAGCTGGCAGCATTTTTGGCGGCATCCTGCATGTTGTTTATACAGACTATGCAAACACCCACACCCAGATTAGGGGTACTTTCTCGCTGTCCGCTCTCTACGACCGCGACGCCATCAACGCTGGCGATAATACCCATATTGATTTTGGCGTTAACGGCACCGCTGTTCCTCTCAACATGATTGTTCGTCCAAAGAACACCATTGGCCAAGAGTGGCTCAACAAGTGGGGCGGCCCTGTTACCGGTACCGAGTCCGAGGTACTTTGGTATGTTCGTCTTAACTACTCCGCTGCTAACATGACTGGTGTTGAGTTCTCTGACTCCCTCTCTGATAGAAACGGTGGAGATCTTCCTGCATCTGTAACCTACATTGCCAACTCTTTCCACCTCTATCGTGCAGACTTTGATGGAACGGGTAACTTCAGCAACCTTCAGGAGGTCACCATTCCTAATGGTGCACTTTCTATTGCAGCTGACGGCCACTCCTACCACCTCAACCTGAGCGGCGTTGACTTCTCCCAGGGTCAGCGTTACCTCCTGCAGTACCGCACCACCTTTATCCCAGGTATGGCTCTGCATAACTATGGTGTGCTTACCAACGCTGGCGGTGCTCCAAGAAGCGAGATTGGCTTTACCTACTACTCTCCAAGCAACTCCGGCGGCGCAATCGGCAATCTTGTCGGCCGCATCCGCATCATCAAGGTTGACGCTGACAACGCAACTACCCAGCTTCCAGGTGCAACTTTTAAGGTAACAAGCGTTGCCAACCCAGCTGATTCTTGGACTCTTACTACAGGCGCCGATGGAACTGCAACCTCCGAGAGGCTCACTACCGGCTCCTACACCATCGAAGAGCTTACCGCTCCAGATGGTTATGTGCGTGACGCTACTGTCTACACCGTAAACGTTGACAATCAGTCCGGCACTATCAAGATTATTGAGAACAAGAAGAACGCTCATGCAGACATTCCTGTGCAGAAAGTCTGGAATGGTGCAGAGGGCGGAGCAGTAACTGTTCACCTGCTTGCAAACGGCGTTGACACTGGTAAGACCCTTACCTTGAGCTCTGACAACAACTGGCAGGATTCCTTCACAGGCCTCGAGGCTTATGCAGCTGACGGCTCTGAGATTACCTACACCATCTCTGAGGACGAGGTAGCTGGCTACACTAGCCAGATCACCGGCGACGCAACTCAGGGCTTTGTAGTCACTAACACCCAGGTTCCTCCAACTCCAGAGAAACCTGCTAAGACCCGCAAGAAGTCCAACCTCCCCTACACCGGAGATACCTCTTCTGTTGCAGGCGTCCTCTTTGGTTCTTTGGCAGCCCTGGGCAGCGCAGTTGCACTTAAGCGTCGCAAGTAAGTCTGGCGCGCAGTCGTAGCAGCGCGGGCACTCAGCTCCACGCAACTTTACAAGAACGTCTTGTCCTCGTGGCAAGGCGTTCTTTTTTGGCGAGAAAACCGTCTCTTTTGCAAGGCTCCACAGAACTTCTCGCCTCCTTAATTGCATACAGAAAAATGACCTATTCGGAATCACGTATAAAAAGAGACTAATGTCCAGCATTTAGATTTATTAGGAGTAATATTTATCCATTTTTATTACGTTAAGCTGCACATAGTGTGGAATGTTCGTTGTGAACAATTGTGAAGAACCTGTGAATTTAGCTGTAATTTATTTAAAAGGTATCAGAAAAAGAACCGATAAATTCCTTGTACCTGCATAAATATTTGAACTTTAAAAAAGCTATATAAATATATACAGAATCTCAAATAAATTCTCTTTGTAATAGATGAAAATAGACGCATCTATTGCAAAGGAGTCCTGATGAACAAACGACTGTTTAAGCTGTTAAGTTTTGTCTTCATGCTGGTCCTGGCGCTTCCGCTTGCTGCAAAATCAGCTTTTGCTGAGACTGCAAGCACTGAAGCTGCTACAGGCACCCCTAAAGCGGTTGTCGCAACCATTACAGACTTTAGAGTTGAAGATCGTTTTGGTAATCCAACTACCGTTGTTAACAAGGCAAATGTGTATGCCATTGCTATGACGTGGGACGCCTCTGCAAACGCTAACGTAGAACCGGGCGATTACTTTGACGTCACCCTCCCTAACGAGATGAGGTTTACCGCAGCTCATCCTGCGTCTACCTTTAACATCACCGATGCCGCAACCGGCGAGGTCATGGCAGTAGCTCACGTCACCCCTGGTACCGATGGTTTTGGTGGAAACATGCGTGTTGTCTTTACCAACTACGTTAACAACCACACTGACCTGCGCGGTACCGCTCGACTTGGCTTTACCATTGATTCACAGCGTGTTCAGACAGGTACCGGTAAATCTTTTATCTTTACTGTCTCTGGCAGCCCTGTTCCTGTAACGTTTGACGTCACCGCTCCTGGTACCATTGGTACTGAGTACCTCTCCAAGTGGGGCAAGATTATTGAGGGCAACGCAAACGAGATTCAGTGGACCGGCCGCATCAACTACTCTGGTGGTAACTTCCACAACGTCCGTCTACACGACCAGCTATCCGACCAGGGCGGCGGCGACCTTCCTTCCGAGATTACCTATGTTCCAGGAACTTTTGAGCTTTGGAGCGCTCGCTTTGATGAGTACGGCTCAACCATTCCAGGAACTGCAACTCGCATTCCTATTACCCCAGGTATGCTCACCATTTCTCCTGATGGACAGTCGTTTGATCTTGACCTTTCTGGCATAGACCTCAGCAACGGTCAGAGCTTTAAGTTCACGTATCGCACCACGTACGTTCCAGGTGTTGCTCTGCGTAACCTCATCAAGATGTACTCCGATAACCCTGAGTACAGCTCCGATTGGGTATATCGCAACGCAACTTCCGGCGGAGAAGGTACTTCTACCCTCATCGCTCGTATCCGCATCGTCAAGGTGGATAAGAACGACCACAACACCAAGCTTGCGGGTGCAGTCTTTAAGGTGACCAGCACCACTGATCCATCCAAGACCTGGACTATTACCACTGGTGAAGATGGTACTGCTACCACCGAGAAGCTCCCTGCTGGCACCTACAATGTTCAGGAGATTACCGCTCCTGCTGGCTACCAGCTCAATACCGATACGTATAACCTCACCGTTTCTGCAACCACCGGCGTTATTAAGACCGTTGAGGACGAGAAGACCCCAACAGTTGACGTACAAGTTAACAAGACATGGGTGGGAACTGTAGGCGGTCCTGTTACCGTCAGGCTCTACAAAGACGGCGTTGCTAGCACCGAGACAGTCACTCTTGACCAGACCAATAACTGGGCTGCAACATTTAGCGGTCTTCTCAAAAACGATGCAACAGACGGCCACGTTATTGCTTACACCGTAGTAGAAGAGAACGTTCCTGCTGGATATACCAGCGCAGTCTCGGGCAACCAGACTGATGGCTTCACGGTTACCAATACCGAGATTCCACCAACCGTTCCACCTACCACACCACCAAATACACCACCAAATACCCCACCTGCAACTCCTCCATCAGAGACTCCAAAGAAGCCAAAGAAGAAGCAGCCAAAGCTTCCTGAGACTGGTGACTTCTCCGAGATCGCTCTTGTTGCAGTAGCTACCGTGGGCAGCGTTATTACGACGCTTGGCTATGCTCTGAAGGATCGTCGTAAGTAAGGCAGCGTTGCGCAGTAAGTAACGACATGAGCAAAAGTTGCTCGTACTTCTCGCGCCAAGCTCCACGAACTTCTCGCACACATCCCCGCTTCACACGTTGAAGCGGGGATTTTTTGTGGCAGGTTTGTTTCCATGCAGCACAAAGACGCAAAATTGCGTATAGTAGATGTTTGACAAAACGCATTGGGCAAAACGCAGATTAAACACAAAGGAGCCCCAATGGCCAGAAGGTCACATTCATCTCAGAATCACGGTCACAACAGCCGTGATAGGTACGAAGATACCCCTGAGTACGATACAGAGGACTTCGCACAGGACAATTATGACGCTTATAATCAGGGCGCATATCAACCTCGCACGCTGGGCAGCGTTCGAAGCGCAGGTGCAAGTTCTGCTCGCAACAATCACGAATCCCACGGCTCCAGGTTTACGCGCGAGCCTTTGATTGGCCAGACCAACGTTGGCGACGAGTGGCCCGAAGAAGCCCCAGCTCAGCAGCAAAAACACACCCACTTTGCTGCACATCGAGCGGGTGCCGTGAGCCATGCGCCTTCGCGCGCAGAAGGCGTGGGCGCATATTCCAAGAAGCGCCAAGGTTCTTCTCGCGGTCGTGGTCTTAAGATCTTTGCCGGCATTCTGGGAACGTTGCTGCTGGTAGCAGGCGTAGCGTTTGTGTGGTGGATGCTGGATACCAACTCAAAGCTTCGCCAGGGCTTGGATGCAAACCTGCAGGCCACACTGGTACAAGTTGCTCCGTCTGACCCGTTCTACATGCTGCTTCTGGGCGTGGATAAGGACGAGGGGCGTGCAGAGAACTGGGGTGATTCCGACGCAAACTTCCGCGCCGACACTATCATTCTGGCTCGCGTGGATCCTAAGAACAAGAAGATTACCCTGATTTCCATCCCTCGAGACACTATGGTTGACCTGGGAGAACACGGAAAGCAAAAGATTAACTCCGCATACAGCTATGGCGGCGCATCCGGAATGGTCGAGGCCGTTTCCAAGCTGGCAAACGTCAACATTTCGCACTATGCCGAGGTAGACTTTGAGTCGTTCACCAAAATTGTGGATTCTATCGGCGGCATTACCGTCAATCTGCCCGTTCCTGTTTCTGACATGCAGTACTCAGGCATCGACCTTCCTGCGGGAGAGCAGCAGCTCAACGGCCAGCAAGCGCTTGGCCTTTCTCGCAGTCGTCACGCATACGACAACTACGGCGCAGGCGACTTCTACCGCGCGGCTAACCAGCGCATGATTTTGACGGCCATTGCCAAGAAAGTCCTGCAACTGGACCCCGTTTCTATGTCGGGCGCCGTATCTACCATGGCCGAGAGCGTAACTACTGACTTCAACGTTACCGACATTGTGGGCCTGGCTATGTCGTTTAGGGGCATGGACACCTCCAAGGATATGTATTCTGCGCGTACGCCGACGACGTCCGAGCTCATTGATGACGTGTGGTATGAGATTGTCGATAAGAGTGCGTGGAAGACTATGATGGACCGCGTAAACCAGGCGCTGCCTCCTCTGGAGGATGCAAGTACCGACGAAACCACAGGCGTTGTGGGTACCGTCGGAGGAGACCCTTCAGCTATCGACAGCATCAAGCCGGACTACACCGGTGAAGTTGCCGTGCTTAACGGTACCGACGTTCAAGGGCTTGCAGCTCAGAAGGCTGGCATCCTGAAGACTAAGGGTTACACCGCTTACGCCGACAGCTCCCTGGAGCATCCAACCGACTCGATTATTGTCTACGACGGCACGCGTACGGGCCTGGCAAAGGCCGTTGGCGTTGCAAAAGCGCTGGACATCCCAACTGCTAACATCAAGGCAAACGACGGTTCCTACCCCACCGACACAGACATCACCGTAGTCCTGGGCACCGATCAGGCTCCTAAGCGCTAACGGCTTGCGGCACACAGCACGACACGCGGCGATACGCAGCCTGCGACCCGCTACAGCGTGCGCCACACAGCGCGCTACCCCACCCCACACAAAAACGGGCGAGAAGATCGGTCTTCTCGCCCGTTTTACGTTTACAGTAAGCGGTTTTGTGGCTTAGACGTTAAAGCGGAAATGCATGACGTCGCCGTCCTCGACCACGTACTCCTTGCCCTCAATGCGTAGCTTGCCCGCAGTCTTGCAGCCAGCCTCGCCGCCCAGCTCAACGTAATCGTTGTAGCTAGCAACCTCAGCCTTGATGAAGCCGCGTTCAAAGTCGGAGTGGATGACGCCAGCAGCTTCGGGAGCCTTAGCGCCAATGCGGACGGTCCACGCTCTGACCTCCATAGGGCCAGCGGTAAAGTAGCTCTGCAGACCAAGCAGCTTGTATGCGGCCTGGGCAAGCGTCTCAAGGCCGGAGTGCTCAAGTCCCAGGGACTCCAGATACTCTGCAGCCTCCTCTGGATCAAGGTCAGCAAGCTCAGCCTCGACACCTGCGCAAACAGGGATGGACTGAACGCCGTTAATAACAGGAGCAGGCTCGGTGAGCATGTCCTCGTCGACGTTTGCGACGTACAGGATTGGCTTCATGGTAAGCAGGAAAAGATCGCGAGCAGCCAGGCGCTCCTCGTCGGTCATCTCCATGTCAGCGGCGCGATTGCCCTCGTTCAGCCACTCCTGAAGGCGCTTTGCCACGTTGAGTTTGGGCTGGAGGTCCTTATCGCGCTTGGCCTCTTTCTCCAGCTTAGGCAGGGCGCGCTCAATAGTGCCCAGGTCAGCCAGGATAAGCTCCGTCTGGATGATGTCAACGTCCTCGTCAGGATTGACGCGGCCCTCAACGTGAATAACGTCGGGGTCTTTGAAGTAACGAACAACCTCGCAGATAGCGTCGGTGTTGCGGATGTTTGCCAGGAACTGGTTGCCCAGGCCCTCGCCCTCGTTTGCGCCCTTGACCAGGCCAGCGATGTCCACAAACTCAACGGTTGCAGGCATGATACGACCAGGATTGACAATCTCGGCCAGCTTCTGGAGCCTTGCGTCGGGCACGTCGACAATGCCCACGTTAGGGTCGATGGTGGCAAACGGATAGTTTGCGGCCAGACCACCCTTGCGAGTCAGCGCGGTGAACAGCGTGGATTTACCAACGTTTGGCAGGCCAACGATACCAATTGAAAGCGACATGTGAGTCCTCTTGTTTTCGGTGGACGGTTACGGTTACTTGCGTTTCTGGCGAGAAGAACGAGCAGCTAGAAGCGTTGTGCTCTGTGTTAGCAGCCGCGTGTTACTCCCCATTATCCTCTTTTGGAGGTTGTTGTGCAGCGGTGGTAGAACTCTTGTCTGAGTCCTCGGAAATCGAGTCCGCCAGGTGTTTGAGCTGCTCCTTGCCGGTGTCAAAAATGAAGCGAGCCTTGCGACGAGCCAAAGCCTCAAGACGCTCGGTCTCCTCGGCCTTGCGATCACGAACAACTAGCTCAGAAGTGTTCATCGGCACCATCGTAAGAGCACCAGGCTCTGGGCAGACAATTTCGCAGGCGCCGCAGTTGACGCAGAACGGCATCTTAATGGTCAGCTTACCGCGCTCATCGATGTCGATTGCATGTGTTGTGCAGGTGTTTTTGCAGTCTCCGCAGACCGTACACTTGCTGGAATCCCAGATAGGAGCCTCGAGCTTTACATATGGAGCAAGGTCTGGGTCGTGCTGGAGGGCGCCCATGACCAGACGACGATCCTGCGTGAGCATGGACTGCCTCATGTCGGTGGTGCGAAGACCCATCACGTCATCAAGCTGCGTCTGGAGTTTGTCCAGAGAACGAGCGTGCGAGTTGATGCGGTCAGCGATTGCTTTGGCGCCCGCAAGAACAGGCGTCGACGCAGATACCAGGCGTTCTGCACCGTTCATCGCGTTGGAGATGAACTGAGAACGGATGTAAGCACGCGTGAAGTTGTGGTTGAGGTTGTTGCCGTCGACCTCGAGGCCAACCGTGGCGCCCGTCCACTCCTCAGCGGTAGCGATGGCCTGGGTATATGCTTCCTCACCGGTAGTGGTACGACAACGGTCGCAAACGCCTAGCGGCAGGTAAACACTTACGTTGTCAAAGTCCGTGAGAATCGAGAACCAAATGTCGGCTGAGAGCATACCCACGCAGGGCAGGCAAATCTCGTTGCCCTCAGGTTTTCTCGCCAGAGCTCGGGTGCAGGTAATGTAGCACTGCTCGTACGCGGAAGCCGCGCGAGCTACCTGGTCATACAGCATGCGGGACGTGTGGCGGCGCGTGTTGAACGTCTCAGTTGGGCACGCAGCAACACAGAGACCGCACTGCAGGCAAACCTCGTCGTCGATGCGCACGGACTGGTTGTGGATATCAATGCAATTAGCTGGGCAAACGTCAAGGCAGCGAGAACATGCCTCGGCTTTTCCTGAGGTGCACCTCAGGCAGCGATTAGCGTTTGACCAGGGGATTTCCTTGTAGTCCATTGGCTCGAACGGCTTGTCCGTGTTTGGGTCAATAGACAGGCTTCCCATCAGCGCGTCGAGCGGGTTAGAGAGCACCTGGAGGGAGTCCTGGATATCAATGAGGTCGTCGAGAAAATCTCGCTCCTCGTTACGATTCTGGTTCTGTGCCATGGTGCCTCCTCTCCTTTGGCGCGTGGCGGGTTAACGGTGTGGTCGCAGCGGCGGTATGGCCACGGGTGCAGTCACAGTCGCAGCCGCGGTATAGCCGCGGTCGCAAATAAACATTTTAACCTGTAGCGACCAATAATTCCGCTCAAATGACGTCACATTCATACGATTTCGATTAATGGACGTTGAGCGGGAAAACGTTGCAGTTACGACAAAACGGGTTTCTCGCCCACGACTAGACGGGTTTCTCACCCACAACAAGACGGGTTTCTCGCCAAGTGGGCGCAGCGGCAAAAAAATCGGGCCCAGCGAGAGGCTGGACCCGATTGAAGTGACGCGAAGGCGCGAATTAGTACATGCCGCCCTGGCCGCCCTGAGCAGCTGCGCGAGAAATGGACTCCTCGATGGTGGTGTCCTTTGGCATCTCGGAAACAGTTGCCTCGGTGATAAGGATGAGGGATGCAACGGAAGCTGCATTCTGGAGTGTGGTACGGGTGACCTTAACTGGGTCAAGAACACCCATCTCAATCATGTCGCCATACTGGCCGGAAGCGGAGTCAAGACCCTGGCCGGTTGGGAGTGCCTTGATCTTCTCGACAACTACGCTGCCCTCGAAGCCAGCGTTGTTAGCGATGGTACGAACTGGAGCCTCAAGTGCCTTGCGGATGATCTCAACGCCGATCTTCTCGTCTGCGTCAGAGGTCTGAACGCTGTCCAGGACAGAGGATGCAGCCAGGAAGGAAACGCCGCCACCTGCGACAATGCCCTCCTCGACAGCTGCGCGAGTTGCCTGAAGTGCGTCTTCGATGCGGTGCTTGATCTCCTTGAGCTCAACCTCGGTAGCTGCGCCAACCTTGATGACTGCAACGCCGCCGGCGAGCTTAGCAAGACGCTCCTGGAGCTTCTCGCGGTCAAAGTCAGAGGTGGTGTTCTCAATCTCAGCCCTAATCTGGGTGATGCGGTCGTCGATTGCCTCCTTGGAGCCAGCGCCACCAACGATGGTAGTGGTCTCCTTGGTAACCTTGACGGACTTAGCACGACCGAGCATGTCAGCGGTGATCTCGTTGAGGTTAACACCAAGCTCCTTGATGACTGCCTGGCCACCGGTGAGAACAGCAATGTCCTCGAGCATGCGCTTACGACGGTCGCCATATGCAGGAGCCTTGATTGCGCAGACGTTTAGAACGCCGCGGAGCTTGTTGAGGATGAGGGTGGTAAGAGCCTCGCCGTCGACGTCCTCAGCCATGATGAGCAGAGGCGCGCCCTGCTTCTGGACAGCCTCAAGGATAGGCAGGATATCCTGGATGGAGGAAATCTTGTTGTCGGTCATGAGGATGTAAGGATTGTCCAGCTCAGCGGTGAGAGTCTCGTTGTTGGTTGCGAAGTAAGGGGAAACGTAGCCCTTGTCAAACTGCATACCCTCAACGGTGTCGATGTCGATGCCGAAGGTCTGGGACTCCTCAACGGTGATGACGCCGTCCTTACCGACAACGTCCATAGCGTCGGAAATCTTGCCACCGATGACTGGATCACCTGCGGAAATAGTACCAACGGAAGCAATCTGCTGCTTAGTTGAAACCTCCTTAGCGATGCCCCTCATCTGAGCGACAACAGCCTCAACGGCCTTGTCGATACCGCGACGGATTGCGATTGGGTTTGCACCAGCTGCAACGTTGCGAAGGCCCTCGTTAACAATGACCTGTGCAAGCAGGGTTGCGGTGGTGGTACCGTCGCCGACGGTGTCGTTAGTCTTGGTTGCAACCTCTTTGACCAGCTGAGCACCCATGTTCTCTACTGGGTCCTTGAGCTCAATCTCGCGAGCAACGGAAACGCCGTCGTTGGTGATGGTTGGTGCGCCGTAAGAACGCTGCAGAGCAACGTAGCGACCCTTAGGTCCAAGAGTGGTGGTTACGGCATCTGCCAGGGTGTTTACGCCCTTAGCAAGCTTGGCACGAGCGTCGGTGCCAAAATCGATATCTTTAGCCATGGTATTCCTCCAAAATAGCTGAATTTACAAGAAAAAAGCGGACGAACAAGCTGCGAGCGGACGGGCCGCGAGCAAACGAGCTGCGAGTTAACGAGCTACGAGCAATTAGTCCTCGAGGACTGCAAGGATGTCGTCAGCACGAAGCAGCAGAAGCTCCTGGTCGTCTACCTTGACCTCGGTGCCGCCGAACTTGCCATAAAATACCTGGTCGCCGACTTTGACATCAAGAGCGATGCGATTGCCATTCTGATCAAGCTTGCCAGTTCCAACTGCGAGGACCTCACCACGCTGAGGAAGCTCCTGAGCTGCGGATGCAATGTAGAGACCAGAGGATGTCTTCTCCTCTTTTGGAGCAGGCTTTACCAGAACACGATCTCCAAGTGGCTTCAAATTCATAATGAAAACCTCCCTTTCGGGCCAAGCCCGATATTGGCGCCAAGCGCCCTTTTCCAACGCTATTAGTTATTCCACACGGGAAAACAATTTATACGAAATATTGTGAAAATCTTACAAAACCGACTTAGATTTTCTGTAGGCGTGCAGTATAAGCCGTCAACGGTTATGCGCGAGCAATTGGCGTGCGTGGGACGAGCGGGGTGCGGTCGGCGTGCGGACTGCGTGCGGGCGACGTACGGACTGCGTACAGACGCGCGATGCTGCTGAGCTGCTGGTAGACGCGGTTTGCGTCGGTAGGCGCGAGCGCCAGGTGGTCTTCACCTGCGATTTCTTGCCATTAGCATAATTTTTGGTGCAAATATTCGCTGCGTGCATATTCTGCTAGTGATATTCGTGATTTTGCATAGGAAAAATGAGCACCTCTTTGGGAGGGTCCAATTTGGGTAAAAAATGCGTTTAGTTGGGGATGAAATGGAGTATTCAGAAAAATTGCATCTACATTTTACCAGGTGGCAAATTCTATCCATATTTCTGATTATTTGTCCAAAGCAAAACAGCAGGTAGACTCGATGCATAGAATCCCGTTATTTCTGTAAACCCCAACTAAACGCATTTTTTACCACTTCGGGGTCATTTTTGGGCCAAAACCATCTCTTCCCTACTCGTAGCAAAAATCAACCTGCATAAAAGTACCCGGCTATTCATATACATGAATAGCCGGGTACTGAACGTCTAAGAAATACGTCCTACCGCGCTATCGCCGCATGCTACGCTCTACCACGCTACGATCTGCCTCGCTACGATCTGCCGCGCTACGCGCCATCGCGCGCGCTTACGCGTCCAAACTCTCCAGTTCAGAGAGCCAAAGCGAGCTCGAAGCGTCGGATGGCATGCGCAGGTCGCCGCGCGGAGACAACGAAACAGAGCCAACCTTTGGTCCGTCGGGCATCGCCGAGCGCTTGAACTGCTGCGAGAAGAAGCGGCGGTAGAATACCTTCAGCCAACGTACGATAGTCTCGTGGTCGTAAACCTCCTGGTCAGTGCCTGTACCAAACGCACACTCGGCAAGACGCAGAACCTTGAGCGGGCCGCTTCCGTGACGAAGCACGTGGAACAAGAAGAAATCGTGTAACTCGTATGGGCCAACCAGGTCCTCCGTCTTCTGCTCAATGGAACCGTCTGCCGCGGATGGCAGCAGCTCAGGAGAAACCGGTGTATCCAGAACGTCGCGCAAAACGTGAGCAATTTCGTCCTCGCCCTGCTCCTCATAAGCGTCTGCGCAGTAATCAACAAGGTACCTGACCAGCGTCTTTGGTACCGAAGCATTTACGCCGTACATGGACATCTGGTCACCGTTATACGTTGCCCAGCCGAGCGCCAGCTCAGAAAGGTCGCCCGTGCCAATGACCATGCCGCTCACCTGGTTAGCAACGTCCATCAGAATCTGCGTGCGTTCGCGAGCCTGGGCGTTCTCGTACACAACGTCATGAACATCCTGGTTGTGGCCGATGTCGGCAAAGTGCTGCAGCACGGAATCCACAATGGAAATCTCGCGCAGGTCGGCGCCAAGCGACTGCACCAGCTCAATAGCGTTGGTGTACGTGCGGTCCGTGGTGCCAAATCCCGGCATCGTCACAGCTACAATGCCCGAGCGATCGTATCCCAGCTGGTCAAACGCTCGCACCGTGACGAGAAGGGCCAGCGTAGAGTCAAGTCCACCCGAAATGCCAATAACCGCGTGGTCAGAGCCAGTGTGTGCCAGTCTTGAAGCCAAACCGTGAGCCTGAATCGACAGAATCTCCTCGCAGCGTGTTGCGCGAGCGTCATCCATCGCGGGCACAAACGGATGTGGGTCAACGTACCTGGTCAGCGGCGTGCGGATTGCAAGTTCGACGCCCTCGCCCTCGCTGTCGTGGCCGTGACCTGCGGCGGCGTGCTCGTTGCCACCCTCACTATCAAACTCCAGCGAGAAATACGTGGTCAGATGCTTGTAATCCTCCGGCGTCGGAGCAACCTCAAACGTCGACATGCGCCTGCGGTCGGCCGCCAGCGACAGCACGTCAATCTCGGACACGGCAATACCCTCGCCAAACACGCCAGAGTCGGCAAGCACACGGCCATTCTCGACAACAAGATCATGGCCCGAGAAAACCAAATCAGTCGTAGACTCGCCCTCACCTGCACTTGCGTAAACGTAGCCGCAGATCAGATGCGCGCTCTGTTGCGCAACCAGCTGACGACGGTACGCGGACTTGCCGGCCAGCGCGGGCGACGCGGACAAGTTGCAGATCAGCGTGGCACCGGCAACGGCATGCGCGTTTGACGGCGGCATGGGCACCCAGAGGTCCTCGCAGATTTCCGCGCCCACAACCAGCTCAGGGATGGTGTCACACGCAAATAGCTGGTTGGTACCAAACGGCACCTCGCCCAGCAGGCCAAAGTCCACGCTGGTAACGGTCTTGGGGCCGGAAACAAAGTGTCGACCCTCGTAAAACTCGTTGTACATGGGCACGTAACGCTTGGGCACCAGGCCTAAAAGCTCTCCCCTAAAGAGAACGGCGGCGCAGTTGTAGAGCTTGCCGGCCACGC
>CAUVID010000023.1:0-13263 GCA_963551855.1 Lancefieldella parvula
CCCATTTTTGCTCAATAAGGTCTAATATTGTTCATTGCGTCTTTCTATGGGACACGTATGTCTCGAGGACGCAGATGGCTCCTAGTTCGCCAAACTAGGAGGTGCGAGGCGATCCCCGCACTTAAAACCCCAAGAGTTAAGGAGAAACCATGGCAGACGAGAAGTACACACCTCGCCTTAAAGAGCTTTACTACGCATCTGTGCGTGATGCTCTGAAGGAGAAATTTGGTTACACCAACGTTAACCAGATTCCTAAGTTTGAGAAGATCGTTGTCAACATGGGTGTTGGCGAGGCAGCTACAGACGCTAAGGCAATTGACGGCGCTGTAAACGACCTCCGTACCATTACTGGTCAGCAGCCACTTGTTACACACGCTCGCAAGTCTATCGCAACCTTTAAGCTTCGCCAGGGTATGCCAATCGGCGCTAAAGTTACCCTTCGTGGCGATCGTATGTGGGAGTTCCTGGATCGTCTGATCGCAGTTGCAATTCCTCGTATCCGCGACTTCCGTGGTATCTCTGCTAAGAGCTTCGACGGCCGTGGTAACTTCTCCATGGGCGTAACCGAGCAGCTCATCTTCCCAGAGATTGACTTTGACAAGATGGACCACACCCGCGGTATGGACATCACCATTGTCACCACTGCTAAGACCAATGAGGAGGGCAAGGCACTTCTCGACGCCTTCCACTTCCCATTCAAGCAGGACTAACTTTTACCTGCGCTTTAAGTTAAGCGCATTCCTGTTGGCATCATTGATGCCGGGTGACATAGTCACCAGCACTATTGTTTGAAGTCATCTTGGCGTTCGCCAAGTTGCATTTTGAAGGAGGATTTGTGGCTAAGACTTCGATGATCGTCAAAGCCTCGCGTGAGCCGAAGTACTCTACGCGCACACAGAACCGTTGCCAGCGTTGTGGACGTCCCCACTCCGTTTACCGCAAGTTTGGTCTGTGCCGTGTGTGCTTCCGTGAGCTAGCGAGCAAGGGCGAGCTTCCTGGTGTCCGCAAGGCAAGCTGGTAGGACTCAGGGCTCTGGCGTCAAGGCATCTGCGCCACGGGTGTAGATGAACCAGACACGCAGTTTCATCATTAACGAAGGAGAAGGATCAAATGAAAATTACCGATCCCATTTCAGACATGCTGACGCGTATTCGTAACGCAAACTCAGCTGGCAAGGATTCCGTATCCATGCCATCGAGCAAGGTGCTCGTTGAGATTGCTCGCGTCATCACCGAAGAGGGCTATGTCGAGGGTTACACCGTTGAGGATACTAAGCCTCAGAAGACTCTTCACATCACCCTTAAGTATGGTAAGAAGCGCGCTAAGGTTATCCGCGGCATTCGTCGTATTTCCAAGCCTGGTCTGCGCATTTACTCCACCGCTGAGAAGCTTCCACGCGTTCTTGGTGGTCTTGGTACTGCAGTGGTTTCCACTTCTAAGGGCATGATGTGCGACCGCGACGCTCGTAAGAACGGCGTTGGCGGCGAGGTCATCGCTTACGTTTGGTAAATCTGACAGGAATGAAAGGAGACAGCCGTGTCTCGTATTGGTAAGAAGCCTGTCCAGATTCCTGCTGGAGTCACTGTGACAGTTGATAACACCACCGTTACCGTTAAGGGTTCTAAGGGCGAGCTGACTCGTACTTTCTCTGAGCTGGTTGCTATCGCTCAGGAGGGCGAGGAGATTCTTGTTACTCGCGTTGACGAGTCCACTGAGTCCAATGCTCAGCAGGGTCTTGTCCGTACCCTTATTCACAACATGGTTGTTGGTGTCTCTGAGGGCTTCGAGAAGAAGCTTGAGCTCACCGGCGTTGGTTACCGTGTAGCACTTAAGGGCAAGGATCTTGACCTTTCCCTTGGTTATTCTCACCCAGTTCTCTATGTTGCACCTGAGGGCATTAGCTTTGAGGTACCTGATAACACTCACCTTACCGTTAAGGGTATTTCTAAGGAGAAGGTCGGCCAGGTTGCAGCTGAGATTCGTATGAAGCGTCCACCAGAGCCTTACAAGGGCAAGGGCATTCACTACGAAGGTGAGCACATCCGCAGGAAGCTCGGTAAGGCTGCTAAGTAAAGCAACCCTACTTTTAGGCTAAAAGACCATCACCCCGTTAGGTGATGGCATGTCTCTAAGGAGAAGGAATGAACAAGCAGCAGGCGAAAAAGGCGGGTCTTGAACGCCGCAAGCGCCGCGTACGTGCCAAGGTCTTTGGTACACCTGAGCGTCCGCGTCTTGCAGTTCACCGCACAAACGCAAACATTTATGCACAGCTTATTGACGACGCTTCTGGAAGAACTCTCTGCTCTGCCTCTACGCTTGACCCAGAGTTCCGTTCTACTGGCAAGGTTGGCTCCAACAAGGAGGCAGCTGAGTTCGTAGGTGAGCTTATCGGTAAGCGCGCTGCCGAGAAGAACGTCACTGAGGTCACTTTTGACCGTGGTGGCCGTCTCTATCACGGCCGCGTCAAGGCTTTGGCAGATGGCGCCCGCAACGCGGGCCTGAAGTTCTAGGAGGATTCAATGGCACGTGATCGTAAGCGCCAGCAGGATACGGATCTTCAGGAGCGCGTCGTTTATATTCACCGCGTTTCCAAGACCGTCAAGGGTGGCCGCCGTATGTCACTCGTTGCTCTGGTAGTCGTTGGCGACGGTAAGGGTAACGTTGGTATTGGCCAGGGTCGTTCCGCTGAGGTACCTCTGGCAATTCAGAAGGGCGTCGAGGACGCAAAGAGGAACATGTTCAAGGTCCCACTGACCGAGACTGGTTCCGTACCACACGCAGTCACTGGTCACTACGGTGCAGGTTCTGTTCTTATTAAGCCTGCATTCGAGGGTACTGGTGTTATTGCTGGCGGTCCTATTCGTCCACTCTTCGAGCTTGCAGGTATCACCAATGTACTTTCTAAGTCCCTTGGTACCGACAACGCTCTGAACATGATTAAGGCAGCAGCTGAGGGTCTGAAGGAGCTTTCCAGCCCAGAAGAAGCAGCTGAGCGTCGTGGCCTAACCGTCGGCGATATGTTCGTCGGAAAGGAGAACTAACGATGGCTAAGAACCTTAGCATCAAGCTTGTCCGTGGCGCTGTTGCAGGCGTCAAGAAGGACCAGACTGCTACGGTGAAGGCCCTCGGCCTCCACAAGATCGGCGATACCGTCGAGCAGCCTGACAACCCAAGCATTCGTGGAATGATCTTCAAGGTTAAGCACCTTGTCGAGGTTGAAGAGAACTAGAGGTAGTAATAATGCAGCTCAATGATCTTCGCCCCGCAGTGGGTTCGCGCAAAAATCGTAAGCGCGTAGGTCGCGGTAATTCTTCAGGCAATGGTACTTTTGCCGGCCGCGGTATGAATGGTCAGCTCTCCCGCTCTGGTGGCGGTAAGGGCGCTGGCTTCGAGGGTGGACAGCAGCCACTGGCTATGCGTCTTCCTAAGCTTCCTGGTTTCACTAACCACAACCGTGTTGAGTACGCTCCAGTCAACGTTGCTCGTCTGAATGCACTCTTTGCAGATGGCGAGACCGTAGACGCAGAGGCTCTGGTTGCTAAGGGAGTTATTAAGTACAACTTCATCCCAGTCAAGGTTCTGGGTGATGGCGAGCTTTCTAAGAAGCTCACTGTTAAGGTCGACAAGGTTTCCGCCTCCGCAAAGGCTAAGATCGAGGCGGCCGGTGGAAAGGTTGAGGCCGAGTAGTGAGTAAAGGAATCGCCAACGCATTTCGTGTTCCGGAACTAAGGGGAAAGATTCTCCTTACGGTACTGATTCTTCTTCTGTACCGTTTTGGTGCGTATCTTCCTGTGCCCGGTGCTCCATTCCAGCAGATGCTTTCTGTTTATCAGAATGGTCTTGCTAAGAATGGCGCAATGGCCGTGCTTAACCTATTTTCGGGTGGCGCTCTTTCTCGCATGTCTGTTTTCAGTCTGGGCATCATGCCTTACATTACGGCTCAGATCATCTTCCAGATGATGCAGTCCGTTATTCCATCTCTTGGCGAGCTTGCTAAAGATGGTGAGAGCGGCCAGCGTAAGATTACGCAGTACACGCGTTATCTTACGGTTGGCCTAGCTCTGCTCAATGCAGTTGGTTACCTGTTCTTGTTTAAGAGCTATGGTGTATCTTTTGCATCTATGGAGGGCGTGCCTGAGGCACTTGAAAACTTCCTGGTAGTCTTTACCATGCTAGTTGGTGCCATCATTATTATGTGGCTCGGTGAGGTTATTACTCAGCAGGGTGTTGGCAACGGAATGAGTCTTATCATCTTTGCAAACATCATGGCTGGACTTCCAACAGCCCTTATTTCTTCAGTAGCTACTCGTGGAAACATTGTTCTTACCGTTGTTACTGTTGTGGTTATGCTCGCTATTATTCCGCTCATTGTTTACATTGAGCGTGGTCAGCGTCGTATTCCTATCAACTATGCCAAGCGCGTTGTTGGTCGTCGTATGATGGGTGGTCAGTCAACTTACCTTCCAATTAAGGTAAACACTGCAGGCGTTGTACCAATCATCTTTGCATCTGCAATCCTGTATCTTCCTGCTCAGGTTGCTGTGTTCTTCCCAGGAGTAGAGTGGATTCAAAATCTTGCTACTTCACTTTCTTCTGGATGGGTTAACTGGGTTCTCTCAGTTATGTTCATTGTCTTCTTTGCATACTTCTACACCTCAATGGTGTTCAATCCAGAGGAGACAGCAGACCAGCTTAAGAAGCAGGGTGGCTTTATTCCTGGTGTTCGTCCAGGTACTGCTACTTCAACGTATATCAAGACTGTTATTGACAGAGTCACCCTCCCCGGTGCTATCTTTATGGCAGTTCTTGCAATCGTTCCAACCATTATTTTCTGGTTCACAGGCGATTCGTTGATACAGGCGTTTGGTGGAACTTCCGTCCTGATTATGGTCGGTGTTGCAATGGATACACTCTCTTCCATTGAGTCCCACCTTAAGATGCACAACTATGAGGGCTTCTTTAAGTAGTTCTTAATACGTAGCATAAAGGGGCCTGGAAACAGGCCCCTTTTATTATTTGAAAGGAAGGCGAAGCATGAACATTGTTCTTCTCGGCGCACCTGGCGCTGGCAAGGGTACACAGGCTCAGAAGCTCGTTGCAGAGTATGGACTTGCTCACATCTCAACCGGTGACCTTCTTCGTGCTGCTGTTAAAGCTCAGTCTGAGCTTGGCGTTAAGGCTAAAGAGTATATGGATGCTGGTCAGCTTGTTCCAGATCAGCTTGTAATTGACCTGGTAAAAGAGCGCCTTTCTGCAGACGATGCAAAGGCTGGTTTTATTCTTGATGGCTTCCCACGCAACACCGCTCAGGCAGTAACCCTTGATTCTGAGCTTCAGAATATGGGCCTCAAGCTTGATGCAGCTCTGCTTGTTGCAGTTGAGCCAGAGGTTATTGTTGAGCGTCTTTCTTCTCGCCGTACGTGCAAAGAGTGTGGTTATACTGCACCTGCTGGTACAGAGACTTGCCCAAATTGCTCTGGTGAGATGTATCAGCGTGATGACGATAAGCCAGAGACAATTCGTAAGCGTCTTGATGTATACGAGAACCAGACTTCTCCTTTGATTGAGTACTACAAGGGTCATGGAATTCTGAAGGAGGTCAACGGAGATCGTCCTGTTGACGAGGTATTCGCCGACGTAAAGACACTCCTCTCACTATGATTACGATAAAAACACCTGAACAAATCGAGGCAATGAAGGTGTCGGGCGCCCTTTCTAAGGCAGCTCTTCGCCGTGCTGGATCCATGATTAGACCTGGTGTTTCAACGCTCGAGATTGACCGTGCTGTTGAAGCTTTTATTAGACTTCATGGCGGAACCCCTACCTTTAAGGGCTACGGTGGATTCCCTGGATCTGTTTGCTCTTCTATTAACGAGCAGATTGTTCACGGTATTCCATCAGCTAACGTCATTTTGCAAGATGGCGATATTCTGACCATTGACACGGGTGCTACCGTTAACGGTTGGGCAGGAGATAACGCTTGGACGTTCTACTGCGGAACAGTTGACGAGAAAACCCAGGCACTTTGTGAGGTTACCCGCGATTGCCTTAAGGCAGGTATTGCAGCTGCTGTTCCTGGTGCTCGTCTTGGCGACGTTGGCCATGCAGTTCAGAAACTTGCCGAGGATAATGGCTATGGTGTCATTCGTGATTTTGTTGGTCATGGTATTGGTCGCAATCTTCACGAGGACCCAGAGGTCAGAAACTATGGTCGTGCAGGTAACGGCATTGTTCTTCGTGAAGGAATGGTAATTGCAATTGAGCCTATGATTGCTATGGGTACCTACGATTGCACTGTTCTTGAAAATGGTTGGACCGTTGTTACCGATGATGGCCTACCATCAGCACATTATGAGAACACGGTTGCTATTACTGCCGATGGTCCCGTTATCGTTTCAGAAGATGAAGTTGGTCCATGGTGCGAGATGCAAGGCGGTCTTGAGTAACACATACATTGTTCTTCTCGCTATCTAATTGTGTTGAAAAAATAAGTGATAGACGAGTGGCACATTTTTATGTATTATTGATAACCGCTGTCGATGTGTCGAGAGGATGAAAGTTGGCTAAACAAGACGCGATTGAGCTTGAAGGCAAGGTACTAGAACCCCTGCCAAACGCTATGTTTAACGTTGAGTTAGAGAACGGCAAGACCATCCTTTGCACCATCTCAGGTAAGATTCGAATGAACTACATTCGAATTCTCCCTGGTGACAAGGTTGTAGTAGAGATTTCTCCTTATGATCTTACCAGGGGTCGCATTACTTACCGTTACAAGTAAGTAGTGTCCAGCCTTGTGCCATGCATGAGGCTATCTGTGTCTTTGCGCATGTTGCAAGGGCATATGTACGCAAGTACAGTCGGTATTTCACGCCAGCGGCTGGGCGAGTATATAGTTCGTATCAGCAGAACCGAAAGGAAGACACATGAAGGTACGTCCTTCGGTAAAGAAGATGTGCGACAAGTGCAAAGTCATCCGTCGCCACGGTAAGGTTTACGTGATTTGCGAGAACCCGCGCCACAAACAGCGTCAGGGCTAAGGAAGGAGCACCAAGTTGGCCCGTATTAACGGCGTCGACCTGCCACGCGATAAGCGTGTTGAGGTCGGACTCACCTATCTTTACGGCATTGGTCAGACTCGTGCAACCAAGATTTGCAACGAGACTGGTATCGATGTAAATACTCGCGTCAAGGACCTCACAGAGGAAGAAGTCACTAAGATTCGTGACTTTATTGACGCTAACTACACCACCGAGGGCGATCTTCGCCGCGAGGTGCGTCAGAATGTTGCCCGCCTGATGGAGATTGGCTGCTACCGCGGCCTCCGTCACCGCAAGGGCCTCCCTGTCCACGGTCAGCGTACCCACACTAACGCTCGTACTCGTAAGGGTAAGAAGCGTCAGGTGGGCGGCAAGAAGAAGTAGGCGAGGAGTAGCTAATGGCACAGAAAAAGAACGCTCGCACTACACGCGTCCGCCGCTCCGAGCGTAAAAACATTGCAGTGGGCCAGGCCCACATCAAGAGCACATTCAATAACACGATTGTCTCTATTTCCGATCCCCAGGGTAATGTAATTTCCTGGCAGTCCGGTGGTACCGTCGGCTTCAAGGGCTCTCGTAAGTCCACTCCTTTTGCTGCACAGCTTGCAGCAGAGGCAGCAGCAAAGGCAGCAATGGAGCACGGTCTCCACAAGGTAGCTGTTTTTGTTAAGGGCCCAGGCTCTGGTCGCGAGACCGCAATCCGTTCCCTTCAGGCAGCAGGCCTTGAGGTTTCGGGTATTCAGGATAAGACACCTATTGCACACAACGGCTGCCGTCCTAAAAAGCGCCGTCGCAACTAGCACGAAAGGACAAGCAAATGGCAATTGATAGGACCCCGGTCCTTAAAAGATGTCGTCAGCTTGGCATCGATCCCGTTGTGATGGGGATCAATAAGACTTCTAACCGTGAGCCACGTCGCCGTCGTCGCCAGGAGAGCGAGTACGGTATGCAGCTCCGTGAGAAGCAGAAGGCTAAGTTCATTTACGGCGTCCTTGAGAACCAGTTCCACGGCTACTATGAGATGGCTAAGAAGAACCCAGGCATTACTGGTGACAACCTGATGAGCATCCTTGAGACTCGTCTTGACAACGTCATCTTCCGCCTTGGCTTTGCTCGTACACGTAAAGAGGCTCGTCAGACTGTCCGTCACGGTCACATCACCGTTAACGGTCAGCGCGTTGACATTCCTTCTTATCGCGTAAAGAGCGGCGATGTTATCGCTGTTGCTTCCAAGGCAAAGGATCTTCTTCCAATCAAGGAAGCTCTCATTTCCTCCGAGCACATGGCAGTTCCTGCATGGCTTGAGGTTGACATTGAGAAGCTGCAGGGCACTGTTCTTCAGCTTCCAACCCGCGATCAGATCGACCTTGAGATTGACGCACAGCTGATCGTCGAGCTCTACTCCAAGTAAGCCCGACCCGTTTTGGAGGTAGCAATGTCCGAATTTATCCGACCAAATGTGTCGGTAGATGAAATCGGCGCAAACGTCGCTCGTGTGAGCGTAGAGCCGCTTGAGCGTGGCTATGGTGACACGCTTGGCAACTCCCTCCGCCGCGTACTGCTTTCCTCTCTTGAGGGAGCTGCGGTTGAGGCCATCCAGATTGATGGCGTTCAGCATGAGTTCACTACGGTTGAAGGCGTCTATGAGGACGTTACTGACATCGTTCTGAACGTTAAGGGCCTAGTTTTCCGCAACATCAACAACTCTGATGAGGCTGAGGCTTCTATCTCTGTTGATGGTCCTTGCACAGTCACTGGTGCTGATCTTGATGTTCCTATGGGCTATGAGCTGGTTAACCCAGCTCAGCACATTTGCACTCTTGCTGAGGGAGCTCATCTTTCCATGAGACTTCGCCTTGGTAATGGTCGCGGTTACGTTTCCGGTGAGGATAACGAGCGTGAGAGCGATCCAATTGGATTCATTCACGTTGACTCGATCTTCTCGCCAGTTCGCCGCTGCGCTAAGGCTGTTGAGCCTTGCCGTGTTGGCCGCCACACCGACTATGATCGTCTGGTGCTTGAGGTTGAGACCAATGGTGCAATCAGCCCTCGCGAGGCTGTCGTTGAGGCTGCAAACATCATTAACCAGCACATGAGCGCATTCATGGGACTTACTGATTTTGACGAGACTCAGGAAGAGGCTTCGATTTTTGCTAAGGCAGACGTCGAGGACGATTCCGAGCTTGAGAAGCAGGTTGAGGATCTGGACCTTTCCGTCCGTTCTTACAACTGCCTCAAGCGTGCAGGAATTCACTCTGTCCGTCAGCTCGTTGATTTCTCTGAGAACGATCTTCTCAACATCAGAAACTTTGGTGTTAAGTCTATTGAAGAAGTCAAGGAAAAGCTCGAGAGCATGGGCCTGTCCCTTAAGGCTTAGTCGCGCCTTGTCACGCATAGGAGAATGTAAATTATGAGGCACAATAAGAAGAGGGGCATGAAGCTTGGTACTGATGCTAGCCACACCAAGGCCATCAAGAAGAGCCTGATCCAAGCCCTTTTCACTAACGATCGTATTAAGACTCTTGACGTCCGCGCTAAGGCAGTTCGCGGCGAGGTCGACAAGGTCATCACTTGGGCAAAGCGCGGCGACCTTCACGCTCGTCGTCTTGCTATGGCCAAGGTTGGTAACGCAGAGCTTGTCCGTGAGGTATTTGACAAGGCTGCTCAGGGTATGTGGGCTGACCGCAACGGCGGCTACACCCGTATCATGAAGCTTGGTCCTCGTAAGGGCGATGCTTCTGAGGTTGTTATCCTTGAGCTTGTTACCGAGCCAGTTCAGCCAAAGGCTTCTAACAAGAAGGCTAAGGCTACCAAGGTTGCTCCTGCTCCTGTAAAGGAAGAGGAGACCGAGGCTCCAGCAGAGGAGACCGAGCAGACCGAAGAGGCTGCAGAGTAACTTCTGTCAAAGTGAATCTAAAGAGGTCCTGGCTTTTTGCTGGGACCTCTTTTTCAAATGAAGGAGGGTTGTCATGATCGAGTTCAAAAGCGTTTCATTTGCATACGGTTCTTCAACTGCTACACAATCTATGACCGACCCTGCTTCAAAAGACTCCATGGGAGCCACTGAGAGCCTTTCTCAGCCAAAGATGGCGCCAACCCTGGATAACGTTTCATTTACCCTAAAGCCTGGCTCTAGAACGGTTGTGCTTGGCCACAATGGTTCAGGCAAGTCAACGCTTGCAAATCTTTGTAATGCATCGCTCTTCCCGTTTTCTGGAGAAGTTTTAGTAGACGGCACCTCAACTGCTGGTGTGCCATCTACTCAGATTTCTTCGCATGTGGGAATGGTTCGTCAAGATCCAACTGCGCAGCTGGTATGTGCAACTGTCTTTGACGAGGTTGCCTTTGGTCCTGCTAATCTTGGACTGCCAAAAGAAGAGATTGTTTCTCGCGTCTCTCAAACACTTGAGCTCTGCGGTATTGATGACTTGGCCAACGCCCAAACACACACGCTTTCTGGAGGTCAACAGCAGCTTGTTTCTATTGCAGCAGCGCTTTCCCTGCGTCCGTGCTATCTGGTGCTTGATGAGGCATTTGCTCAGCTTGATACACGATTCAGAAATCACCTTTCTAAGCTGGTAAATAACCTTGTGGCTAACGGGATGGGTGTGCTTGAGATTTCTCATTCATTTGAGTCTTTACCTGGAGCTGATCAGGTTCTTGTTTTGGAGAAGGGCCAGCTGGTTTGGACAGGCACCCCCACAGAGTTTCTCTCAGACGCAGATATAATTGCCCGCGCCGGATTTGATGATGCACTTACGGGAACAGCTCATGTAGCAGCGCAGGCTGGCTACAACTTTGACATGCCTCTTAACGCATCAGAGTTTGTTACGTTTCTTGTTCAGAACAACCTTGCGTTTGACGCTTTGGATACCCTTGTGTACCAGCGTGCTCTTGAGGTAGTGCGAGCAAATAACTATGACGGAATTCAAGCGCTTGGAGAGGCGCACGAGCTGGCAATTTGTGGCGTATCTCATGCGTTTGATAAGCCAGTTCTGCACGATATAACGCTTTCTTCTACAGGGGAGCTTACCGTTCTGGTAGGCGCTTCTGGCTCTGGAAAAACAACCTGCGCCCGCATAGCTGCTGGCCTCATAGAGGCTGATACCGGGCACGCAACAATCGATGCGCGACTGGTGTGCGCTGGAGATGTCGGCATGTGTTTTCAGCGCCCCCAGGATCAACTTTTTGCCCAAAGTGTTGCTGAAGATATCGCGTTTGGTCCAAATAACAAGGGTTTCTCGCCAGATGATGTTGAGGCGCTTGTTGCGTATGCGGCAGAACGTGTTGGTTTGGATCAGCAGGTCCTGGGCGCGTCTCCGTTGACGCTTTCTGGTGGTCAGGCTCGCCGTGCGGCTCTTGCGGGAACGCTGGCCTGCGCAACGTACGCAGTTGTGTTTGACGAGGCAACATCTGGGCTTGATGGCAAGGCGCGCTCGCAGGTGCTGCATCTTTCTCGTGAGCTGGCAAATGAGGGCAAGGCAGTTCTTGCAATCACACACGACGTAAGCGAATGGCTTCCTTTTGCCGATAGGGTAGTGTTTCTCGAGAAGGGCCGTGTTGTTGCAAGCGTCGACGTACAAGAAGCACAGACAACCCCAGAGCTATACGAGGCTGCGCAGCTTGACTGCCCGCTGTTTGTAAGCGTGTTGCATGAGCTTTTGGAGGCTTGCTATGTCTAAGTGCCCCTGTGCTCTGCTTAAGCGCATCTCGCTTGCCTCGTTGACAGCGCAGACAAAAATCGTTGCCACCCTTGTGGGTATTGTTGCCCTTTTCTGTGTGCAACAGCCACTTGCCTTTGCTGCATTTACTTTGATTTGTGTGGGTCTTCTTTGGAGCGCTCGTGTAAGTTTGTTGGAGTTTTTGCGCGTGGCAAAGCCTGCAGCTTTTGTTTTGCTCCTTTCATTTGTGGCCAATACGCTGGTGTTTATTGGACACCCCGATATCATTTTTTCTGGATCAGTTGGACTTTCTGTGGCGGGCTTTTACAGGAGCACTGTGGCTATTGCTCGCGTATTGCTTGCCCTAGCACTGGTTTTATCGGTAGCGTCATCAACTACACCCACGCAGCTTGCTGACGGTTTTTCTGTACTGTTGATGCCTCTGCGCCTTATTCGTGTTGACGTTGACGGCCTGAGTATTGCGCTCTCAATTGCGCTGCGAGCAATTCCGCTTACCTTAGAAGAACTCGACAGAATTAGAGCAGCTCAAAGGGCTCGAGGGTTTAATTTTGAATCAGGCAGTATTGTTGAGCGAATCAAAAAGTGGTTTACGCTCCTGGTGCCGCTCACCGTATCACTCTTTCAGCGCGCAGATCATATGGCGCAAACTATGACGGATCGCTGTCTTGGTGCCGCAAAACGTACACGTGTCTCCGCAAAAATGCAGCTTGTAGACTGGGTTGTGCTTCTGCTCTGGTCTGCCGTGTGCTTTGGTCTTGTAACGCTGTAGCGGTCTTGCAATGCTGAAGAGGTCTTGCGTCCAGCAGATACAATACGTGCGTCAACTTTGAGCCTACGATACAATCACTTTGTTGCGCCAAAAGTCTTTTCAGGGAGCTTCATGCACTCAGAAACGTCACAGAATAATGCATCAAACTGCAACGTTTATGCATGCGAAGAACCTTCTGCTGAGTCATCAGCTGCTGAGGCTCTTACTGACGCTTCTGCTGAGCCTGAAGCTACGCTTGTCATCAAGCTAGGCTATCGCGGCGCTGCATTCTGCGGCTTTGCCGAACAGCCCACCCAGCGCACCGTGGCGGGCGACCTTCGCCGTGCGCTTCAGACCGTTTTGCGCAGAGAGGTCGAGCTCACCTGCGCGGGCAGAACCGACGCCGGCGTGCACGCCCAGGCCCAGTACGTGAGCCTTCCCGTATATGGCGCTGAACTGGCGCTGTCTGGCGAGAAACTCGTCCGCTCGCTCACCGCTCTGACCGACGATGACATCTCTATCCGACAACTCTTCCGTGCCCCACAGGGTTTCTCGGCACGCTTTGATGCCCAGGCTCGCTCGTACCGCTATCGCATTTGTGCAAATAGCGCTCGTCCCGTGCTGAGCTGGGACCACACGTGGTGGTACAACGGCCACTTGGATGCAGAGCTTATGGACAAGGCGGCGCAGGCGCTGGTGGGAGAGCACGATTTCAAGAGCTTCTGCAAGGCAATTTCTGCTGAGGGCAAGCCAACGCATCGTTTTGTGGAGCGCCTTACCGTTGAAGAAATTGAAG
>CAUVID010000024.1:0-13077 GCA_963551855.1 Lancefieldella parvula
CTCTTCCACTTGTTGCTCTTTCTGTCGCAACTATTGCAGAGCGTTTTGCACCTTGCACTATTGGCGCAAACAACAACAAGTCTTCAGTTGCAGCGCTTCTTGGTATTCTCGAGAATGTCCGTCCTACTGGTCATCGACCCGAGGTTGTTCATCATTTTGCAGGAGATGCAGCTGCACTTATCCCAGAGCCTGATGAGGTGGAAGGCGTCCGCCACGGCGAGGAAGTTCTTAATTCACTGGGCATTCTTCCTGAGGATTGCGAAGTAAGCTACGTTGCTTATGACACTACTGGCGCAAGCCAGACTGCATCTCTCGAGGATGTTGCAGAGGCTGTAAATGCAACAACAGAAGAAGAGCAGGCTGAGAATACTTCTGCTGACAACACCGTTGCGTATGATTCTGTTGACGATGAGCTCAATGCAACTATGAAGCAAGTTCATGAATCCGCTGATGCAGATGCAACGCAGGTACAGCCTGAAACTGCACATGAGCTCCATGCTAAGAACGATTTTGCTCGTCGTGCGTCCCTCTTTGATCTTCCTGATCCTTCTGGCGACGCCGTTGATCCACTGGCTCCATCTTCTGAGCCAGCTCCTCACTATGTTCCAGCTCCAACATCTGCACCTTCTCCAGAGGCAGAAGACGAAGAGAGCCCATTCGACACCATTTCGGCTGATGAGGGTCTCACAGAGGCACAGGACGCAAAGACTCCTGAGGCAAAGCGTCGCTCCTTTAGACTCTTCGGTCGTAACGACGGACCATCAGATGATTGGAAGGGCGGAGCAGCACCATCTGCTGAGAATCGTGAAGAGACCGACTCTGAAGATGCAGCCACTATTTCTGAGGATGATCTTCGTAATGCTGTTCTTTCACTTTCTGATGACGAGCTCATTGCACACGATATTTGGTTTGTTGCGCTTGGAGCGTCTGATTTTGACCACGCAGGCATGAGGGAGTTCCTCGCAAAGCACAGAACTGATATTCGCGGCGCTTTTCTCATTAACCTTGATTGTGTTGGTGCTGGTTCACTCTCCATCCTTAAGAATGAGGGAATTGGCAACGTTCGCCGCGCTGATCGTAGAATGACTCGACTCCTTTCTACTATTGCAACTGATCTTCATATTGATGTTGAGCAGAGTGCGTTTGACTGGGGCACCACTGATGCAACTCCTGCAATGCAGAATTCAGTTCGTTCTGTTACCTTGATGGGCTTGAATGAGGATGGGCTTCCTGCACTTAGCCGTACCGCCGCTGATGTTCGCGAGAACGTTAACGCTGGTCAGTGTGCCGATGCTGCAGCTCTTGTTACTGAGCTTATTAGACGCTCATAAACGAACAAGTCACTAGCTAGAGCAAGTTTTTAAGAAAGGGCAGAGATTTCCGCCCTTTCTTTTTTAGCGCTAAGACAAGGTTGCTCAACTAAAAGGAGCGTCTTATTTTTACTATAAATACATGAGTGCATCCAATAAGTACTGATCCTGCCAAGGCGAGTAAAAGGGGAACTGCGTAGGCATTGTCTGCCGTGCCCGGAAGATGGGGCTTAGGAGCTACGCGAATAGTCTGAGCTTTAGAGTGACTGTCGGTGTGCGAAGCAACTCTCTCACCATCTTTTGAGATGGTTTCGTAGGCAGTAACTTCTTTGCCCTCCAGTGAGGCAGTCCTTACAGAAAAAGGAACCGCAGCTTCTCCCGATGAGGCAGGAGCTTTGAAGTGGACAGTTCCGCGAGCGATGGGCTCCGCTGTACCTTCTTGGAGCTGCTTTGTTTCATAGAGCTCTCCGGTAATTTCGTACTCTTCTCCTGGGGTAAGACCCTCGTATTTAATGTGATCAACAAGTTTGAGTTTCTCGGCATATTCAGGATTTTTTGATCCTTCAGCATCTACAAGCATTGTTTGTAAAGAAATTCTTTCATCAATGAGTTCAGGTGCTTCTACAGTCTCTTCAGAAGTGAGAGTAACCGTTGGGTTCCATTCTTTGTTGAGAGAGTATCCTGCTGGAGCCGTAACCTCTTTAAGTGAATAGGAGCCAAAGGGAAGGTCTTTAACCGCCGCCTCTCCAGATTCGTCTGTTTCTACTGTGGTGACAACTTCGTGAGGAGCAATCCATTTTCCCTGGTAGAAGATAGGTTGAGCAGAGCTATTAGTTAGCTCAATTTTGGCGCCCTTCAGACTTGGCATTTCTTCTGCCTCAGAATAACCATCAGGTGAACTTAGGGAAGTGTGTCCAATTTTCTTAACTTTAAGATTTCCTCTTATTACCTCGTCTTTGAAGGTAAAGGAGTGCTCAGACGAGGAATTCTCTTTTCCGCTAGAAAGATTTGTCCAGATAAGATTGCCGTTTTGGCTTGATAGCTTCCAGGTTTGAAGAGAAAGTCCTGGGAGTTTATAACCCTCTGGAGCTTGAATTTCTTCGATCTGGTAATACCCCAAAGGTAGCCAGGGTTTCTCGCCAAGAGTAAAGAGGTCATCTCCAGAAACCTTATGGTCTGCATCAAAAGAAACAAAACCATGAGAATCAGTCGAGAAAACCCATGTTCTTAGTGTTGTTTCAGCAGAGCCGCTATAGGTCACTTTAAAAAGCGCACCCTGTAGCGTTGCGTTTCCTTGGGGAGAAGCGCTTTGCTGCTCAGAACGAGCGTCTTCGTCGAGGCTAGTGCTGTGGTCAAAGTCTTGTTTTGAAATGCGTAGATCAAACTCTCCAATAGGAGTATCGGTAACCGTGAGAGTGCTCTCTTCCTGGTTTGTTATTTTTACAGCATGAACCGATTGGTCAAGAAGAAAGCCCTTTGGAGCAGTGGTTTCCTTTACATACACCGTTCCAACAGGAAGATTGTCGAGCGTTGCAGACCCAGATTTATCAAGGGTGAGACTGCCAAGAAGATTGGTGCAACTCTCGTCGGAATATACTCCGTAGACAGCGCCTTCTAGGGTGTAGTGCTCGTTATTGGAGGTGACATCAGGCAATAAGGAACTTTTGGTAATTTTGAGTGAGCCAGAGTGCTGTCCAAAGAAAAACAGAACCTGTTTGTCTCCTGTGGGTACAAAGAGCTTGGCAACTCCGTTTTCTGGACTGCCGCCGTTGGTTTGAGCATAGTTCATAGCATCGGAATAGAACTGCTCAATAGGTTGATGAAGCTCTGTCTGAGGAACACTTACCGCAAGTGCATGGGCTTCACCACGCATAACGGCCCATAGTGCAAACTGTGTAATAGCGCGAGCTCTCCAGCCCGTATATCCATACACGTCCTTTTCTTGGGACGCAGTAGCTCCGTGATAGATGATGTAATCAATAGCTCGAAGCTGTTCATTTGTATACGTTCCACCGCGAACGCCATTGGTTGAGGTGAGCTTTGTATAAGATTGCGGGTCAACCACACTTCCCGTTGCTCCTGGCCATGCACCATAGTGGTTAAATTCATCTCCACAGTAAAGATAGGTACCATCGCTAGCAGTCCACATGGGAATTTGCTGTCCACCAGGAAAATCTTCTCTTTGTGCAACGGTAAATGAGGGTTCTTGTGCAAAAGCAAGCCTATGAGCAGGCTTTAGGAAAAAATGGCTGAGGAGAAGGGCTCCAAGTAACAGAGGAATAAACCAGAAGTGAAAGACAGAAGACGAGGTTTGTCTTCGTGCAGCTGTTTCCTTCTTAGGTTTTGAGGATTTTGTGATAAACATGCGTGCCTCCAAACTGAAAAATCAGAGGTAGATTGCGTATATAGAGATAATTGGTAATGCATAAATGTGAGCTTTTGTTGCAACATATAGACAATTAGTGTTAACGTATTCAGTAATCAGTAACACTTACTAATTAATGAGGTTATCGTGCGTTACAGCAAGCAACGTGAGGCAATTCGTACTTATATGGAAGGTCGCCATGACCATCCAACAGCAGATAGTGTGTATGCAGCAGTAAGAGAGGAACTACCAAACATCTCTCTTGGAACTGTTTACCGTAACCTTATGCAGCTTGTTGATGCAGGCGAGCTCCAGGTTGTTAATACCGGCGATAATATCTCTCGTTTTGATCCGACAACAACCGAGCATGCACACTTCCAGTGTCATGAGTGTGGCCGTGTCTTTGATGTCGACGGACCAGTTCTGAGGGACCTTACCAGCCTCACCAAGGATTCTTGCGGCGAGATTGACTCTTACGCTCTGTGCTTTACGGGTATTTGTAACGAGTGCCTAGCTAAGAACCCAGCGCTCAATCACAGCGTTAACTAATATGTTGCAACAAAACAGCTTTCTTTAGGACCGGTGCTTCACCGGTCTTTTTCTTTATGGAGGGGCCTCAGGTTTGCGAGAAAACCTGTCTGCTAGACGTGCCCGCAGACCCGCATGCCCTACAGAAGGGAAGCTGCTTGGCATGACGGGGTCTCCGCCAAGTAGCTTTGCCCGAGGAAGGTGGAGTTGTCGGGTGGAGAGCAGACGCCTATAAGAGGTGGGATAGTGGTGTGCGGGGGTTTCTCGCCAGAAGTACTTTTGCATAGCGCTCCTTTCGTTGGAGAGCATGCTAAAGAGTGACTTTGCGCCTACTCTGACCAGCGCTTGTCCAGTTTCTGTCAGGGAAAATTTGTGTAGGCGCATATTTGTTGTATATGCGCAGCTAGGCAGAAAACAACTCATCAAACTTTTATCTAGTTGCCGAGCAAGCGATTAAAAGGAAAAAAATACTGTGATAAAATCTACACAATTGCGGGTATCGCCAAGTGGTAAGGCAATGGCTTCCCAAGCCATCATCCGCGGGTTCGAATCCCGTTGCCCGCTCCAAAGACATACAAGAGCCCTTCGGGGCTCTTTTTATGGACAAGATTGAAATTTGGTGTTGTGAAGAAGGTTGTTCGGGTAGAAGTTGAGCGGAAATATTTTGGATATATCTTTGATAGAGCGTGCTTAAGTACTCGAATTACGCGGACTGATGGTTGAAGGGAACAACATGGCACAAATTCCTATGACAGATCAAGAGGTAAAGATTGCCCTTGATGCGCTGTCTGATCAGATTGATAAATACGCAGAGCTTCTTGTTAAGAAGGGATGCGCAATTTCTGAGGGAAGTCAGCTGGTAATTAACGCTTCAATTGAGATTGCTGATTTTGCCCGTAGGGTTCAGCGAGCAGCTTATGCGGCTGGCGCAGAATTTGTCACAGTTATTTGGGGCGATCAAGAGTCCTCAAGAATTATGTACGAAAACGTTGACCTAGCGAGTCTCTCTAAGACACCAAGCTGGAAGATCGAGCAGCTTAACTCCCTTGCAGAGCAGGGTGCGGCATTTTTGTTCCTCTCGTCTGATAATCCAAATGGTCTAAAGGGAATTGATCCAGAAAAACCAGCTGCTGTTTCTCGCGCAAGAAACTTAGAGTGCGACGTCTTTAGAAACGGCATGGACTTTGGTAAAAACGTTTGGTGTATTGCTGGTGTTCCTGCAGCTGAATGGGCAAAGGTAATTTTCCCAGAGCTTTCTGAGGCTGAGGCAATCTACAGGCTTTGGATTGCAATTTTGGACGTTGCTCATGCAAGTGGAGAAGATCCTCAGAGTGCTTGGGAGACCCACAATGCAACATTTGAGAAAACCAAGCGCTTCATGAATTCTCATCAGTTTGAAGAGCTTCGCTATGAATCTTCAAATGGAACTAATCTGACTGTTGGTATGAACCCAGGGCATCTTTGGGAGGGCGGCGCTGGAAAGACTCAGGATGGAACGTTGTTCTTCCCTAACATTCCTACCGAGGAAGTCTTTACAACGCCAAACTATCGCAAGGTAAACGGCACTGTTCACTCTGCGTTGCCTCTGATTCATGCCGGCCAGATTGTTAAAAACTTCTGGTTTACCTTCAAAGACGGCGAGGTTGTTGACTACGGCGCTGAACAGGGCAAAGACGTTCTGACTTCTATTGTTTCTCAGAAGGGCGGCAAGTACCTGGGAGAATGCGCTTTAATCTCTAAAAACACACCTATTCGCCAGAGCGGCATTCTGTTCTACGACACCTTGTATGACGAGAATGCTAGTTGCCATTTAGCACTTGGAATGGGTTTTCCAGAGTGCCTGAAGGGCGGCCTTGAAATGAACCCAGAAGAGCTTTTGGCCAACGGTGTTAATCAGAGCACTACACACGTTGATTTTATGATTGGTGCAGACGATTTGAACATTTGGGGAATTTCTGCCGATGGAAAAGAAACACCAATTTTCGTAAATGGCCAATGGGCATGGGAGTAAACTGCTACACTATCCTAGTTGCGTGGTAAAATTGCCACGCCCGATAATGGGCCGTTAGCTCAGTTGGTAGAGCAGGGGACTTTTAATCCCAAGGTCTAGGGTTCGAACCCCTAACGGCCCACCAGGTAATTCAAAGGTCGGGTACCATAGTGGTACCCGACCTTTTCTTTTACGAGCAGAAGGAGTCTCATCGTGGTAGATCGCTACACCGGCAAAGAAATGGGCCACATCTTTTCTTTGGAGAACAAGTACGCCGTTTGGCAGGAGATTGAAGTCCTTGCGTGCGAAGCACAGGCTGAGCTTGGTGTTATTGGCATTTCTCGCGAAGAGGCAGCTTGGATTCGTGAGCATGCTGCGTTTAATCGCGCCGAGGTAGACGAGATTGAGGCCGTTACCAACCACGATGTTATTGCCTTTCTAACCAACATGGGCTCCTACATTGATGCCAAGGTTCCAGAGGGTGAGCTCAAGCCAAGTCGCTGGGTTCACTACGGTATGACCTCAACAGACCTAGGCGATACCGCCCTTTGCTATCAGCTCACCCAGGCATGTGACCTGCTTATTGCTGCGGTTCGTCGCTGCGCTGCTATCTGCAAGCGTCGCGCGTTTGAGGAGCGCGATACTCTGTGCGTTGGTCGTACTCATGGCATTCATGCTGAGCCTATGACTTTTGGCATGAAATTTGGTAGCTGGGCTTGGGAGTTTAAGCGCGACCTTGACCGCTTGAAGGATGCTCGTAAAAACGTTGCCTATGGTGCTATTTCTGGTGCTGTTGGAACTTACTCTTCCATTGATCCTTTTGTAGAGGAGTATGTTTGCGAGAAACTCGGTCTTGTCCACGATCCACTTTCAACCCAGGTAATTTCTCGCGACCACCACGCTTACCTTGCTGGTGTTCTGGCAACCGTTGCTGCTACCTGCGAGCGTATTGCAACTGAGATGCGTGCGCTGCAGAAGACCGATACCCTCGAGGCTGAGGAGCCGTTCCGCAAGGGCCAGAAGGGCTCTTCCGCTATGCCTCACAAGCGCAACCCCATTACTGCCGAGAAGATCTGTGGTTTGTCCCGCGTAGTTAAGGCAAATGCACAGGTTGCCTTTGATAACGTTGCTCTTTGGCACGAGCGTGATATCAGCCACTCTTCCGCTGAGCGCGTTGCCCAGGCAGATAGCTTTATTGCTCTTGACCACATGCTGTCAAAGCTTGAATTCCTGCTTGATGGCATGGTCCTGTATCCAGAGCAGATGATGGCCAACCTCAATAAGACCCGTGGCATGCTCTTCTCGTCAAAGGTTCTTCTTGCCCTGGTTAACACTGGTATTACTCGCGAAGAGGCATACAAGATTGTCCAGTCTAACGCTATGAAGGTTTGGGCAGATATTCAGCAGTGCAAGGAAGGACCATCCTATCAGGAGCTTCTTGAGGCAGATCCAGCTTGTACGCTAAGCCATGAGGAGCTTGAGAAAATCTTTGATCCTCGCGCATTCCTTACCCGTTCAAACGTTTTGTTTGACCGTCTTGAGCATCTTGAATTGGACTAAATCGTGTCACTGTTTGGGAACATTTCTCGCCGAAACTTCTTTAAGACGGGAGCGGCTGGTGTCGTAGTTGCGGGTGCAATTAGCATCACGGCTGGCTGCTCTCATCAAGAAGGCTCGGGAGATGCAGGAAAACCGCTGGTACTTGACGAGTCTTCTGGCACAAATGTGCTGGACTCCTATAGCTCGACGGAGTATTCTACCCAACCTAGCCAGACCTGGAGTCTTCCTTTGGGAAGCGTGTTGCATCCAGCCGATGGAAATTGGATTCCCGTCACCACGGCCGGCGCATCTGCTACGCCAATGGTAAAGGGCTCTGCTCTTTCGCTGACGTCTGGCCAGGTTGTTGACGTTGTTCCTGCGGCTCAGATGAACAATACCACCGCCGTAATTTACGACGTTCGTTGCTCCGACTCCGTTTATGCATGGGTTGAGGTGGACACCACAACCTTCGACTGGGAGCTTCTTGCCGCACCATTTTCTGACGGCAAGCTTACTGGAGATGCAAAGGTCCTCTACAAGGCCGATAAAAACTGGGATCCGGCTCCGTTTGCCTGTGGAGACGATAAGGTGGTTTGGCTAGTCCAACCAGCTTCTTCTGGCGAGAAAACCCGTGAATCTTCGCACTGCTACGTGTGGCGTGTGGGGGATTCTGAGGGAACGGACGCCGTTGAATCTCCAGGTAGATTTGCCACTGCACCGTCTATCTCAAAGGGCGTAGTTACCCTCACTCCTCGAGTTCGCGCCTCCGAAGGCACCTACTATGGCGTTACAGCATACCTGCTGGGAGACAACCTTAAAACCAAGGTTGACCAGCTTGTTATGCCTCAATCCGTCAAGCCTTTTGCAGCAAGTCGCGTAGACGATAAGTTCATTGTGTCGGTAGAAGCAAGTTATGACTCGGGCGGCCTGTTGGGCAAGATGGGAACATATATCCTGCCTGCTTCAGGCGAAAACCCTTACGTCATAGAGCGTGAACCTTATGCAATATCGGCAGGTAAAGGTAGCCTTTACATAGTTAAGAGCCGCGCCTCTTACGTGCTTGTTGATCCGCAAAATCAAACGGCAAACTGGCTCTATTCAATGGATAGAAGCGTTGATTACGGAGAGTTTCCTGCTCGAGAAGGCAACTGTGATTCTTTTGTAACCTACTCAACTGTTAAGGATCCTACCAGCGGATATCCGGCTTCCGTGACAGTTCGTGTTTTTTCTTTGTAGATTATTTGTAGGTATAGAGATAGAATGAATACAAATAATTAATGAATAATCGTAATGTGCCATACGCACATACATGCAGGGCAAAAGAAAAGGGGAGACAATGGCTTCCGACGAGAAGAAAATTCTGATTGTCGAAGATGAGAAAGTCATCCGTGACGCCGTCTCAGCATATCTTGAGCGCGAAAATTACGTTGTTAAGGGCGTTGGCGACGGTCAAAGTGCAGTTGAAGAGTTTGAAAAGCACGCATTTGACCTGGTGATTCTCGATCTTATGCTCCCAAAACTTTCTGGAGAGCGCGTTTGCCGTGCAATTAGAGATACCTCTAACGTGCCTATCATTATGCTTACCGCAAAAGGTGAGGTGGAAGACAGAATTATTGGTCTTGAGCTTGGTGCTGATGACTATCTTGTTAAGCCTTTCTCGCCACGTGAGCTGGTGGCACGCGTCCGCGCATTGTTCCGCCGCACGTATTCTGAGCCAGATACTGCTGTTGACGTGCTTGATTACGGCACCCTTACTATTGATATTTCTGGTCATAAGATTCTCATCAACAACGAGGAAGTTGACCTGACCGCTTCAGAGTTTAAGCTGCTCACCACCCTTGCTCGCTATCCTGGCCGCGTGTACACACGTATGGAGCTTGTCGAGAAGGTCCTGGGTTATGATTTTGAGGGCTATGAGCGCACTATTGATTCACATGTCAAGAACTTGCGCGCAAAGCTCGGCGATGATCCTCGTAATCCTCGCTGGCTGTTCACCGTTCACGGTGTTGGCTATCGCTTTGAGGCTGGCAACGCTAGCCACGAGTCCTAAGCTCTAGAGTTTTGGCGCTCTTCAAGAAACATCATTCAAATTCTCTTAAGAACCCTCCGGAAACTGAGGGTTCTTATAAAACTATTAAGCCCGACCCTGTTGGCACTCAAAGCTTTACCACCCGTATGGCAGCGTTCTTTGCACTGACTGCCGTCATGACGGTATTGGTGCTCATTTCTGTTTTAGGTATTGTCTGGGAAAACCGTTTTACTACTTATACCAGGGAGAACCTACAAAACACCGTTGATACTACCGCGCTCAATATGTCTCAGGCGTACGCGCGCGCAGATGGCTGGAATGCCGACGTTCTCTCTATTGCACGTCAGGCCTCTGCAACCAATTCCGATATTGGTATCCAGGTCTTAGATGTTTCTGGCGTGGTTCTGTATGACGACTCGGCGCCAAATGCTCGCCGACCTGGCGGAGAAAGCGCACTATCTGGCCCTCAGACGGGTGACGCCGTGGTTTATGCAGTTGTCCAAAACCTGCAAGGTGAGCCTGTGGGCAGCATTAGAATTTGGACATTTGGTTCTGAGCCGTTCCTGACCCAGCGAGACATTGCGTTCCGTAATGGCTCTTACCAGGCAATTAGTCTTGCCGCAGCCATTGCAATTTCGCTTTCTGGGTTAATTGGTATTTTGGCCTCACGTTCACTTACCAAGCCCGTACGCCGTATTACCGAGACGGCTGTTCAGATCAGAAGCGGCAATCTTGCGGCTCGTTCAGGCATCCGTGGCGAGAATGAACTGGGGCGTCTGGGAGAAACCTTCGACGATATGGCGTCTTCACTCGAGAGAGACATTAAGCTTGAACGCCGTCTGACCAGCGATGTTGCACACGAGCTCAGAACTCCGCTCATGGCTATCATGGCCACTGTTGAGGCAATCCAAGACGGTATCTTGCCCGCAGATGAAGAGCGCTTGGAAAATATTGTGTCTGAGAGTAGACGTCTTTCTCGCCTGGTAGATGCCATGCTTCATCTCTCAAGGCTTGAGAATGGAAAGACAAAGTTCAACCCAGAAAGCGTCAATGTGGTGGCAATGGTGGCAAGTCTCGTTGCGGTACAAGAAACACTCTTCAAGGAGAATAACCGCACGTTGACCTTTGTGGATAAGACACCTGAGGGCAATTGTTTTGTTGATATTGATTCGGACATGATTCGAGAAGCCCTGACCAATTTGCTGAGCAATGCCATTCGCTACACCGACGACGGGGGTCATGTTGTTATAACCGTATCAATTGATGATACCGATGCGGTTATCTCCGTGACTGATGATGGTATGGGAATTGCTCCTGAGGACATTCCGCAGACCTTATCGCGATTCTGGCGTGCAGAAGAAAGCCGCGAGCGCGCTTCGGGCGGTCTTGGCGTTGGATTGGCAATTACAAAAGAGATTATGGACCGTCATAACGGCACTATCTCGGTAGAATCCGAGCTTGGAAAGGGCACGACCTTCTCGCTGCATCTTCCTCTGCTTGCCCAAAATAATATCTCTGTAACAGATACTTTGTTGTAGGCCGATTTTTGGGCATTTTGCCGTACAATCAAAAGTCCTGCAATACAACGCGCTTTGCGCAGAAGTGAGGTCATTGTGGCTGGAGCTGAGCTTCGTCCCGATTCGCACGGTAAGGTTCGCGATATCTACGATTGTGGCGACAAACTTTTGATGGTTGCGAGCGATCGCATTAGTGCTTTTGATTTTATTCTCCCCGACGAGATTCCTTTTAAGGGAGAAATTCTGACACGTATCAGCGCTTTCTGGTTTAATCGCTTCAAGGACCTTCTGCCTAACCACATGATTTCTGTTCTGCCAGATCAGACTCCTGAGCAGTTTGCAGATTACACTGAGTATCTTGCTGGCCGCGCAATGCTAGTAAAGAAAGCACAGACCGTGCCAATCGAGTGCATTGTCCGTGGTTACCTTACTGGTTCTGGCAAAAAGACCTATGACCAGGACGGTACCGTCTGCGGCATTAAGCTGCCTGATGGTCTGACTGAGGCATCTAAACTTCCTGAGCCAATCTTTACACCTTCAACTAAGGCTGAGCTTGGCGATCATGATGAGAATATCTCGTTTGAGCGCTGCTGCGAGATTGTTGGTGAGGATGTTGCTACTCAGCTGAAGGAAGCCTCGCTTGCAATTTATAAGGCTGCTGCAGAATATGCTGCAACTCGTGGAATTATTATTGCGGATACCAAATTTGAGTTTGGTTTTATCGACGGAAAACTTACACTTATTGATGAGTGCCTTACACCCGATTCGAGTCGTTTCTGGCCTGCTGAGGGTTATTCTGAGGGACACGTTCAGCCAAGCTACGACAAACAGTATGTACGCGATTGGCTGAAAGCCCATTGGGACATGCAAGGAGAGCCACCTCATCTTCCAGAAGAGGTTATTGAGGGCACGTCCGAGCGTTATCGTACGGCATTCCAGATTATTACGGGAACTGAGTTTGTACCACTGAAGGAGACCAATGTCACTGCGTGACACCATTACAGGCGCAACCAAAGAAGCGCGTGAGGCTACCGCAAGCCTTTCAAAGAAAGAAACCTCTGAGGAGACTGAGCGTCCTACGTATTCCGCTTTTGGTCGCAAATCTGCTGCTACTGCTAAACCAGTACGAGAGGCAGCTGCGTCTGTACGCGTGAGTGGCTCTGGCTCTGGCTCCAGCGCTCCAAAGAGCAAAGAGGAAAAGCGTGCTGCACGCGCTCGTCAGCGCGAGCGCGAGGATATTCGCAGCCGTGGATTTGAGGCTATGCTGCGCGCGGATCCAGACTATCATCGTGCCGAGCGCGTTTGGTGGGTTTTCCTAGGTCTTGGCTTTGTTGCAACCATCATTACACTGGTGCTTTCGTATATGGTTCCTGAGTCAAGGGACCTGAACACCGGCGTTGGTATGATTTCTGCCATCATGCTGGTCTTTGCTTACTTCTGCATCTTTGGTTCGGTTGTCTACAGCTTCTTTAAGATGCGTCCTCTTCGCAAGAAGATCGAGGCTAAGGTTGCTGGCATGACCGACAAGAAGCTCAACGATTTCTACCTCGAACGTCAGGCTGAGTACGACAGAAAGAGAGCCGAGCGCAAGGCTCGTCGCAAGTAGCGGCGGCTCTGCGTCGCAAGCGTCGGTGAGAGCGTAAGCGACGGCGAGCGCTACTATGCCACTCAGCGCATAAGCAACAGCAAGCGCCACGGTACTTCTCGCCACGCAGTCGCTAGCTTGCAGCGAGATTTGCGTATACGAGCCTACGTGAGTAGAATATCCCACATGCCTTCGTAGCTCAGGGGATAGAGCA
>CAUVID010000025.1:0-12759 GCA_963551855.1 Lancefieldella parvula
GAGCGTCGGTCTTCTAAACCGCAGGTCGCGCGTTCGAATCGCGCAGGAGGCACCAAAAACCCAAGGTAGATGGCTTGCTATCTACCTTTTTTGTTAAAATTTTTATCAGCTGCCTCCATTTTGCCTCCAAACTGTATGGCTACTGTAAAAGTAGAATACCTGTTCGAATAAAAGTTTTAACTATTTAGATGGCGTTTTACCTCGATATATTCAAATGAAAAGAATTGAAGGGAAAACGCTACTGTTAATCAGATTGAAACAATCTAGCGATTAAAGCAGCTAAATTCATTGTTACAAATGACCAGTTAAACGGCTTGTTGTAAGCCGTTTTAAGGCGCGTAAATTTCGTATTGGAGTATTTACCCATAAAAATTAGGGCTATGCACTATACACAGCCCGTATAAAAGAGCAGATAAATCAACTTCACCGCTCTTTTTTTTAGTAGCAACATTATACCAAATCGGCATAAAAAATACCCCTCCCAGCACTTAGCCAAGAGGGGTAAATATTACTTAATGCCGGCGATGTATCCATCGTCATTCGTGGTGACTGTAATGTCGCCTGTGAGAAGCTTACCTTCCTTATCGAATGCGCAGATATTATCCGCGCCAACCTCGTAAAGACAATCCTCAACTCGTGAACCGTCAGAACGCAGATAGTACCAGTCATTATCCAGTTTGAGCCAGCCGGTAATCATGCGGCCAGTTTCATCGAGGTAATACTTCTTACCATCACGATCAGCCCAGCCCGTGGCCATGCGACCATCAGAGCCTAGCAAATACCAACTTCCGTTGTACTCAAGCCAATCATCCGATTCAAGTGCGCCAGTCTCACCGAAGTGCCACCAGTACTTTTCAGAGCCTTCCCATGAAGCATGGACCCAGCCCGTGAGCATCCAGCCTAATTCATTGAAGTAGTACCACTTATCGCCGACCTTATACCAGCCAACAGCGTACTCGCTCGCACTCTCGCTCGTTTGGTACCACCATGAGCCTTTACCGTCGGTGTGCCAGCCAACTTCAGAAGTTGTGCGGGTGCCCGTCATGACTTCATACCAGTAGCACACACGCTCCATATAGTGAGTATTCTGAGAGCCAGCAAGCTCGCCAGGGCAAGCGGTCGCCACAATCTGTTTGTGTGGTCGGACATTACCGCCCCAGCGAGGGTAACCAAGTCCGTACTTAATAAGCAACGCAGCAACGAGGTGTGCGCCGCTCTCGAGTGTTGCTTCAGAGACAGTCCAGGGCGATGTGGAGTTGTTTGCGTGCTCAATGGAGATACTCTCGCAATTAGCAGCCCAGCGGCCACACGCCCATGCGGTGTTGCTCTCCAGTACGTGCTGGGTAATAGTGCCCGCACCATCCACAGAATAATGCGCAGATTGTGCCTGCATCCTGTCCCACATGGCAGTAATGGCTGCACCGTCTAAGCCTACGGCAGCTTCATGGTGTACCACGATATACTGCACGGAATAGCCGTCTCGCCCGGCTGAATATGCTGACGTTGGAATATACGCGTCAGCAGTAATCTGACCTGAGAAATCAGCCATTAGCGTGTCCCCTCGTCTAAAGGGCTCACGCTTGGTTTATCGTAAGTCATTGCACGTGCTGAATCGCTTAGTCCCTTTGTGGTTGGGTCAACGGTTACACCGATAGCACCAAGCACCGCCACAACGACAGTGCCAATCAGATAAGGATTGCTAACAAACTTCACAAACACATCGGCAAGGCTGCCCCAAGTCGTCAAATCGGAATATGCCAGTCCGAGGTATGCCAGGATAGGACTCATAACAATGCCAATCATTCCTAGCCACCATGCAGGGTTATGTAGACGTACTTTCCAGTTAATCATTTCTACTCCTTTACTTTTCCAACTTAGTAATGCGTGAGTCTAGGTTTCTCACGTCGGTTTTGACCTCTGCGAGGTCGGTCGCTGCTTTTTTTGAAACCTCATCCGCCCTTCGCGCGACAATGCCAACCACGGAAAGCTCAGCCGTGTGCTGCGTGAGTGTTGCAGTCAAGTCAGAGAGAGACTGTTGATACTTGCCCAGTTGCTCATTCATGACTTGTTGCCGTGTCTCTAGGCGGGTGAGGGTGTTGGTGATTGTGCTCTTCCAGGCGTCTTCTTTTTCCTTATCTTCTCGACTAGCACGCTGCCAGTTTGAGATGGCAATAAGACCACCCAAGAACGCGCCAGCAATTGAGATGAAGAAAGACACCATCTCAGCTGTGATGTTCATGACCTCACCCCTTAATGCCTTACCGTAAATGTGAGAGATCCATAGCGCCATGCGTTAGAGACTTTCCCGCCTTGGTCTTGAAGGTAAATGTTGCCGTCAGGTCTCGCTGAGATAGCCGTAATAACATCTGCATGTCCAGGACAAATACCAGGCATATATACGATTGACTCATTACCGTCTGAAACTGAGCCATACTTTTCATGATCTACTAGAGGTGGTCTCGCTCCTTCAGGAATAGTGAAGGGGCATCTAACTGCGTCATAAGACACATTGTTTGCGAGCCAGCCTCGAACCTTAATAGTCACAGAATCGCCCGTACGATAGATGTGCCAATAATTTTTATAGCTACCCTGATCCTGTAGAACTACTGTCTCAAAATCGCCGTTATCATCTTGATAGAGCGTATTCGCAAACATAAAAAGCTGCTCTGGCTTAGACGCAACAACGCCATTAAGCTTTACACGATAGAGCGGGAAGTAGTCTTGAGCGTCACCATTTAAGACGTTACCTGCTGGTACTAATGGGTCCTCAGCTTTACCAGATGTCGGAACACCACGTAGAACCTCAAGCTTTGCCGACTCAATTCCTTGCGCGTTACGCTCATATTTAAGGCAGATAAAGTCGTTACGGTTCTGTCCTTGAGTTCCAGAAGTGATTGTGACCTGCTCTGGTGCGGTTACACTCACTTGTCTACCATGCAGAGAGGCGTCACCGGTTGCAATAGTGACTCGATTGGCGCTCTCTTGTGTGGCTGCTAGACGCTTACCAACCGCGAGAACGACGCTCTTTTCGCCAAAAATGCCAGCGTGTAAACGTCCTTTATCCGCACCGGTAATGTGAGGTGCTTGACCCTGTCCATCGACACATGTGACTGCCATATTAGTTCACCTTGCTTTCAAACTCTTTGAATGAAGCATCATGTTTTGCAAGAAGCTCAAGATATGCTTTGTAGCAACTCTCGCAATAAGTGCGATTCTCCTCTCCTCGCTGTGACTGACGCTTAATGTCATGCCATTGAGCGAGCGAGTATGTATTGCTTGGAGTAACAAACTCGGACTTACCGCATCTGTCACATGTATATCTGGAGCCTTGTTCTTTAGCCATTACGCCGTCCTTTCCCACTTAAAACCGTCAAGTGACGGCAGGCGTTTCCATGTACCGCCGAGGCTCGATGGATTAAATGATTTAGTTGTTTCATAGATTGAACCGATTGGATGAGCAGCCAGGAAGCCTCCGCCTTGGTTGACTCCCCCACTAATTTGAAGAGTCACCATTGATTGAGCAATTGAAGTAATACGTCCGAATTCGTCAACCGTAAGACACGGAATTGCAAAATTGGCATTATTCCCAGCCACAATTGATTCTGAAAGGCCGTATGAACCAGCCTCTGCACCAGAACTTTGAAGGCTTAAAGTGACGTTGGAACCCGTCTGGGAAACTGCAAGCGGCCCTGTTGAGGATACATTTTTAACGCTTGAGTTTGCTGAAACTAACGCGTTATTGCCAATGTCTTTTGCCTCATGCGCTTGACCTTGAGCGGCAACTGCAGCCGACTGTGCGGCAGCAATATGAGTCTCAATATCAGCGACTTTCTCATCCGACATAACCGCTGAGATACGATTGCCGACAATACGAATGCCAGTGCCGGCTACATATGTAGTTCCAGCACCTTGAGACGCTCCAGAAGACTCAAATGACACGCCATGTGAGCCTCGAGTCTGGTTTGGTGAAGTCACTTCATAACTTACACTCATTACTCCGCTTGCGACTTTTACTATCTTCTTGCCAATAGTCGCTTGAGTCCGTCTTCCTGTGTCTTGATTTTCAGCTACAACAACATCATCGATGTATAGATTCAAACCGTCATGGACTGTAACGTCTACAGAAGACTGAGCTTGAAGCTCTTTGAGCTTCTTTGTTCCCTCTTTTTCAAGCTCCGCATCCTCGATATTGTTGTAGTCATAGAGCATTTCCACTGCATCTTGGCCAAACAAACTTTGCGTCTTTGAAATGCGTCCTGCACGGTCTGCGTAGAGGTGAATAACTGTACGACTTGCAAGCTCACCTTTACCAGCGCAGATTAAGTGATTTACAGGATGATATGACGTCTTAGACTTGTAATCCAGGGCGTCAGAATCAAGTCTGTTATCCGTGAGAGGCTCTAGCCAAATAAGTGTCTTACCATCAGCACGTTGAATTCTAAGACGTGAGCCCGCCGCATTTGCAATGTGTCTTAATGCTGTATAAGCATCGCAAAAACGAGGTAGCTGGCACTTAATAATTGTCTCAGACTGCCCCGGTTTAGCCTCAAATACTGTTGCAAGATCTGCTGCAGTAACAATGCTCTCGATAGCCGTTTGAGCCTTATCCGAGATATTGATGTAATCAGTACTCGGGACCAAGATTTTTGAAGCGAGCATACCGTGCCAGGTACGCCCGCTCCATGTAGTCGTAGACACACCGCCGTCAAGCGAGTCTGAAGCTGTATCTATGATGCCGCCGTATTCTGTGCCATCGATTGATACTAGATATCCATCTTTGATTGGAATCGACGGGGCAAATACTTCAAAAGAATTTCCCGTATCTCCAAAAGAAAGGTCGAGCACATAGTCCTCTGTGCCGGCAATATCTTCACCATCAGCCTTTGACACCGTTAAGATGTCCATGGAAGACCTCCTCTTGTTTCCCACCATTCAACATCAAAGCCGAATGTGCCGTCCCACGAGACGTTCTGAAAGCCTTGTTTCAGTGGTTCAAAGCAATAGTTGCCGCCGCCTTTACCACTGCCACGGCTGCCAACATCGAAGCGGTCTGAGACGTCTCCAAGTTCAGTTACAAGTGTGATTGTCTTACGAGTACGGGTGCCATCTACAACAAGACGGCCTCCACTTGGAACCGTCAATGAGAATGAGTAGGTATTATCGCCAATCACGATTCGAGGTTGGAGAGCCGTTCCGTAAATAGTGAACTTTACTGGACATTCTGAGGATGAGCGAATTTCAAGCTGCTTTGGCGGTCTCGTGATGCCAAGGTTGTATGGAGCGTTGGTAGGTAAATTAAGCCAATCGCTCTGTGCATCATCGTGAGTCATGCTGAAGCTTTTACTATGGCTTTTGTGCCATGACCCTTCTAGCAAAATAACTGTAAGGGCAACTGTTGCCTGATCATGAAAGACAGATTGAACCTCGCTTTTAGACACATACACATCTTGCGACCATTCATTGTTATAGACGAGTGCTCCTGGCTTTTGATTATTGAAGTCGAATTCAAATTCATTGGCCATTGATTCCGCTAGTTCAGAACCCTCAATGAATAAATCTAACGTGACTTCTTGAGCATTAGATGAAATGCCAGAGACAGAACGCGCTCCTAGCGTGTATCCAGGCTTATAGCCTCTAAGAGATGTGCCAGTACCAATAGAGGCTTCTGGCACATCAAGTTCAAAGGTGTTACCGCGGGAAGAAACGTACTTGAGCTTACGCATTCGTTCTCACCGCCTTTTGAACCGCACGAGCGAAATCACGGTCTCCAATATTGTTAGAGTTCTCATCAATAACCTGTCCGAGCTCACCGTTACGCATGAAATCATAAATATCTGCGAGCGTGGTTGCGTTTGCACGTTGCTGCCTTGAGTCAAGCTCGAAAGCTGCACGATAAATACCGTTTGCATTAGCGTCAGCAACTGCTGAGAAGCTCAGAGGACGGGCATTACTAAAGACGTCATGTACACTTGATAGAGCACTCATGGCCTCTGTTTCAGCAAGTGCAGAACTTCCCTTAATCCCTCTTGCAAAGTCTCTCATGAGAGCACGGCCAGAATACGTCGTGTAGCCATGGCCTGAGAATGGTCCTTTCTTTGCAGGTGAGAATGGGAATAGCTTACGCACCGCACCGAGAGCGTCTGATGCTGCGCTTGTTACTGCATTTACAGCATTTCTGATGCCTTTGGCGAAGCCATCTAAGAGCGCTTTACCAGAATTAACAAGCCAATCGCCCGCATTAGAAAAGAAACTTTTAATCTTATCTGGAACGCTCTTCACAAAATCAACTGCTGCATTTAGGCCATCTGTAACCCCACGGAGAAATCCGTCTGCGGCCTCTGATGCTTTTGCCGCCATGTCGACTGCCCAAAGAGCAATATTTACCAAAAGCGTTGCAAGGGCAGTTTGAACTTGCTCTGGAATCGTCGATACAAATAAGACGAACTGAGCAAATGCGCTTGGTAGGTCAACAGTAAAGAAGTTGACAACGTTCTGAACAAATTCAGAGCCAATCTGAACCGCCAGCTGAGCAAGTTGAGCACCTAGTCCAAACAGAAATACAACTGCAAAAGTAAGCGCGTAAAGAACCATTGATGGTAGCTCTTGGATGAATTGTCCTACCGCTGCGGGAATCCCTTGAACAAATTGAACGAATTGAGTGAAAGCTGTTGGCAATGTTGTTGTAAAGAAACCAACTATGGAATCTACTGCACCACTAATAGCCGAGCAAATAGAGTCCCAAATACCAATTACAGCATTTCTAAAATCTTCATTAGTATTCCAAAGCCATGTAAAAACAGCCCCGAGAGCAACTACCGCAACTGCAATCCAGCCAATAACAGGGATAGATCCTACGAGGGCTAGAAGGCTTGTTCCAACGCCACTAATGGCCGTTGAAATCGTTCCGAAGACACTCGCAAGTGCTCCACCCTCACCAACAAGCTCACCAAAAACAGAAAGCGTTGATAGGACGCCTTCTCCACCCTTGATAGCATCAAAGGCCAAAGAAGCGGCGCTTTTTAGAAGTCCAAAGTCATCTGCTATTGAACGTACGGCTTTGATTGTTTCGTATGCAATCAGAGCTGTTGCTACAGCAACAATGACGGGCGCAACAACCGTGAGATTGTCTCTCAAGCCTTGGACGGCGTCACGAGCAAGCTCGATGGCAGACTTAACACCATCAACGGCAGATTTAAGCAAATCTGCTGCGCTACGGGAAGCATCCTCTGAGCTATCGAGACCAGTAAACGTTGTTATGAGGTCACCAATAAGTCCGATAGTGCTATCAAATACGTCTTTTAGCGCATTTAAAGCGTCACCAAATGATGCGATTGCTCCGTTATTTTGAAGCTGATCCATAAACGAACCAACAGTGGAAATAACGGGGTCAAGATATGTGATAACTGTGTCGGCTATACCAGAAAAGCTGCTCGAGAAATCGTTGATTGCGCCTGCAATATTAGCTTGTCCAATATGATCAATAATCTTAGCAACAGCCTTATTAATGCGGTTCTGAACATTGGTCCATGCGGTACCAATTGACTCCGTTGAGATACGTGCCTGCTCAGCAAATGAAGCATAGCCAGGAAGACCTTCATTATTGAGGCTTACAATTGCGTTGTTGAATTGGTCAAATGTAATAGCGCCGCTTTGCATAGCCTTATAAAGGTCTGCTTGGTTTGCATTAGCGCCGAGTAAAGCTTTAGCAATCTGGTTCAGCTGTCCTGGCATAGCTTGCGCGAGAATCTTCCATGACTGCATGTCAACTCTACCAGTTGAAAGCATCTGGGAATACTGCTCAAAAGCAGAATTCATCACTTCTTGACTCTTACCTCCTGCCAAAAGTGCGTTATTAAATGCCAGGGCAACGTCTGTTGCTGTGGCAAGTGAACCAGACACAGGCGCAATCTTCTGTACAGAGCCAACAATAGCGTCAAGTGACGTTGGAAGACCATCGATACCAGCTGAAAGTCGTTCAATAGTCGCACGCGCGTCATCTGCTGAATATCCAACAGACTGCATAATCTTAGGGAAGTTTGCAATCGTATCGACGCGGTTGACAGCAGAGGCAATTGAGCCAGAAATAGCATCTAAGGCACGAGATGTAACGCTCGACACAATTCCCATAATTGCACCGGTTGCGCCGCCAAAGCCGCTTGCATAGTTTTGAGCAGCCTGTCGTCCAGCATTTGTATGGACAGACACTGCCGATTTATATCCACTTCCCAGTGCTCGCTTTACATTAGCACCAAGATTGTCGAATTTAGGAGTAAGAAGGACGGAACCTCTTACTACTGTTCCAGCCACTATTCACCTCCTAGCGTTCTCTAAAAAGAAGCTCCTCAACGCGGTCCTGTGACACGTTAAGAAGCTTCTTCTTACTTTGTTCTTGTTTCAGTTCTGGACGCTTGACGGCCTCAGGCTTTCTGCCTTTACCTCCTGCTTGTTCGTATCGAAGATACGAAAGGTTATCAACCGCTAGTGCAAGCAAATAGTCACTATTGGACCAGTCATTTCTGGGGTCAACAGAGCATACTGTTCTAGAGCCATGAGGGAGATTTATCATCAAATAAAACAGACGCTCAAACTCGCAAGAGTCAATGAGCGTCTGTACCTTTACTTGATAATACTGCTGAAAGTCTGCTTCAAGCTTGCCCCTTTTTGTGTCATCACACAGAATTGGGGCAAGCGGAATTAGTTTTTTGCGTCAAGTTTTTCCAAAAGAGCGGACTCAATGCGCATGATCTCTTCAGCATCGTCATATCCGAGTTTAGCGGTTACGACTTCCACAACATGATTGTCAACATTGCCGCTAAAGACAAAGTCGTAGAGAGCAAGTACAGGAGAAAGTGCTTCTGGGCTATTTTGCTCAGCATCGCTAACACGAGCCATGCGACGCATAAACTCACGAGACTTAATTCTGCGCATGTCAACGACATACTCTTCATCCTCGAATTCAATTATGCGCTCATATGGAGCGTACTTAGGCTTATCCTGTACAAAGTCAAGATAATCGTGCTCCAACTTTGCACGTGAATTTTCTTTCTCCGCTGCGAGCTCTCGAAGCTGCTCCGCTGACATGTTAGAAATATCCATATTGAGTCCTCTCAAAACTTAATTAATGTACAACGCCAGGAGTCGCGCTCGCTTTTGTGGTGTCGTAGAAGACATCACGGTACGTATCACCGTCAAAGACCTCGGCTGGCATACACTTAATGGTTGGGGTATAGCCAAGGAAGTCAGAGCTGTTCTGCTTTACGGTATCGCGCTCAAAAATACGTCCAATAGGGATAATTGAACGCTTGACTGTAGTCTCATTAATGACAGCGTCAAAAATGTAGATACGAGGAGCAGTAAAGCGTGGATTGTGTCGAACAGTAATAGAGCCGTCTGTCTCAACCTTGACGTTATCGTCTCCATAAATGACCTTCAAAATAGTCTCAGCGGACTCAAGGAATGTCACCTTTGCAGACTCTGAGTACTTAGAAATTGAGGAACTAATAGCGTTTCCTCCCCAGTCGTTCTTATCCTCTGCAGAGAGGTCAACAGAAAACTCAACGCCATCCTCAGAGATATATCCAAGTGACTTAATCTTGCCGGGGTTTGCAGTCATCAGATCCTTGATGGTCTTCTTAACATCAAAAAGCGTCTTAATGTCAACGCTTGGGTCAACGACTGCGGCATATCCGCCAGGACGGCCCTTTGCTGCTCCGACGGAATTTGCATTGTAAATAGCATCAGCCATGATTACTCCTTACAGACGTGTAGTGATGTACACATCTAATTGATATCGATATTTCTTTGAATCCGGGTCTGGGAAGTCGTAAATACTTTGAACTTCAACCTTAATGACCTTATCAAGCTCTTGCCAGCACTCCAGCAAAAGAAGCCTTATTGCCAAAGCAAGCTTATATGCGGAGGCATCCGTTGTACTCCAAGATTGCACTGCAAGATTAGCTATATCCCAGCCAATCGTAGAGCTTCCTCCGGTTCGCGTAACGGTAATAAACTCTTTTGGTTCACGGGCGGGAACTCGTGTTGAAGCAGGGACGTTAAGCTTTTCACTCATATACTTAGTAAGGTCTGAAAGAATGTCATAGCTCATCCTCTACATCCCTTCTTAAGAATATTAAGCTTTGCGTTAGCACGGCCGGCCCATATGCCGTTCTCCGCTCCAGAGCAGTACACAAGGCCAGCTGCGGTGTACTCTCGATTAACCCATTTAGCGTCAAATCGAGCACCATGTTTGAGGTATTTTTCTGGCAGTAAAGAATTACATTTTGCCGCACAAATCTGAGCCGCTTCACGGCACATATCAGCTACAGGAGCGGTATGAAGTACCTCGCGGATACCAGCCAAGTCTGGCTTGAGACCCGTGACTATAAAATCATTACCCATCGACAACCACCGCCTCAACTTCCCTGTCCCAATCGAGCGGCGTTAGACTATCAAGATAGGGCTGTGGGTCACCAACAACCGCAAACCTCACTCCATCAAACTCAATAAAAGTTCCCCTTAGGCTTCGCTTATAAGCCTTTGGAAAGTGGAACACCATGTCTATGCGGTCACCGTTTGGGCGCACCGCAGACAAATCAGATGTCGCAACTGGAGCTGGTAAGACATTGTCAACAAGCTCATAAGACTCTATTCCAGAGGTCTCGTTGCCATGATCGTCTAAGACAGTAGTTACTCTAACCACTTCTATCTGAACACCTCTAATGGCTGCCATCATTCACCTCGTGGTCTTGCTTACACATCGGCTGAATTGAGCCAATTCTGATACCACTCAAGCCGAGTCGAGTGCGCTCAGAGCGCGTTACATACAAATCAGCTGTTGGATTTGCAAAAGTCAATGTCGACTCATAAGGGCCGGCATGCTGACTGTACTGAGAAGCACCCTCAAAACCAGCAGGAACATTCACAGCACGAGCAACAATCGCACAAGTAACGGCGCAAGCATTTTCATCAAATCGAAGGTTCAAGCCTTCTTTGTAAGCCGTTTGATGATATGCAATGAAATTAGAGCGCAAGAGGGCTGAGGCATCTTGCAAAAGCACCTCAACCCTCTCTGGAGCACCAGACCCATAACGTTTCTCATAGTCGGCCTTTGTGGCAAAGCTTCTTGTCTCTGCCATATAAGCCTCCTATTAAGCGGCAGTACCGTTTGCAAGGCGGACAAACTGTGCCTTATCACGAGCGACAAAGCCGAACATAAAGGTGCACTTAAGAGCAAACATATCACGCTGATAGAGGTTCATTGCAGTGCCTCCAGCATTGATGGTTGCCTGGTCTGCCATAGAGACAGTAATGTCCTTTACAAGGCCAAAGCGTGCGCCAGTCCAGTCTCCACCGACACCAACAAGCTCAGGGGTCTTAGAAGCAACCTTTGCCTGATAAGCTGCACGGGAGAAGAGAGATGGAATAGCAAGAACAGAAGAGCCGCCGTCCTTACCCTCAACTGCTGGGTTAGTAATAAAGAGAGGACGCTGCTGGCTATCCTTAGCCTTAAGAAGCAGGGTTCGTGCCTTTGGAGAAAGTACCCAACCGTTAAGGTCACCGTTAGCGTTAGAAACCTTCTCGAGTGCGTCAACAAAGCCGTCATAAGGCTTAACAGAAAGGTCTACAGACTCAGCATCTGCAAGGGTGTCAAAACCAGTGCCAGGAGCAGTGCCATACATAATGGTAGCGTCAACCTTGCGACCAATGGCGCCTGGAAGACGATTCTGAAGCTCGGCAAAGATGGCCTCATAGTTATCTTTGAACTCATTGGAGAAGAGCTCAATAACGGTGAGCTTATAAGGCTTCATTTCCTTAACGCCAAGAGAGGTATTAGATACCTTAGCCTCTTCACCCTCAGCGGTAAAAGAAGCCTCTGGGTCACCAGTTACAACTGGGATAGTCATGCCGCGGCCAGGAAGCTCAATTGGAGTTGCAAGCTGCATAATTGCAGACTGGTCTTGGACGTTTGCAAAGATCTCGTCGGAGAGGTCTTTTGGAAGTGTTGCAGAAGTTGTCAAAATACCGGTTGCCATACTTAAATCCTTTCAATTAGTTGAATGTTTCGGCCATGAATTGACCAAATTTTTGTGCTGGAGTCTCTCCAGCCTGTGTAGAAATGCCTGATTCTGGAATGATTGGAGCAGAAGGCTTTTTGGCGAACGCCGCTACGGCTTCTGCAAACGTCTTCATGCTCTCTTCATCTGCGCCCTGAATGAGGTCCTCTGGTACCCCTGTGTCTTTAGCGACTTGCTTGCGCATCTGCTGCAATTTAGCGTTCTCATCACGTGTCTGCAGTTCACCTTTAAGGTTGTCAACCTCAGCGAGTGCCTTTTTCAGCTCCTCGGAGCCACTCTTTTCGAGTTCGTCAAGCTTCAGAGCTTTGGCTTTCAAGTCATCATAATCAGAGAACTCAGAGCGTACTTTCTCACGCTCTCTTTCCAGCCTGTCTTTCACGATCTTGTCGAGCTGCTCTTGAGTGGTTACAGGTTCCTTCAAATCCATTTCTTTCCTTTCAACAGGTTCCGTCCGCTCGGACGTTTACGAGTGGCATTACCCTTGCCACGAGGTAAATACCGCTTTGCCGCAACGGTTGCGTATATGAAAAAAGCCACTTTTCAGTGGCTTAAATCAATGAAATTGGGTACACTAGTCAGTAGAGATACCCGCCCGATTCTACTTGATGTGGATTTGCGTGGGTATTGTTTAATTAAAGGACGAGCCAACGGCTGGACTGAGTCGGGTTTGTTGGTGAATGAAATG
>CAUVID010000026.1:0-12703 GCA_963551855.1 Lancefieldella parvula
TCTGATTAGCGAACTAAAGAACGCACACTATTCTTCTCAATCATGCGCGGCTCAAAGATTATCTGGATCGAAGCACCGTCGTCCACCAACTCACCTGCGCTTTTCTGACCCGCTCCGTCAACCTTTGCAGCGACACCCGCGTCGCCGCCGCTACCCGCGCTACCCGCGCTACCCGCGCGCGGCGCGACCAGCGCGCTCGTCCAGCTTGGCGCGGACAGCGGCCTTGAACGCGGCAGCGTCCGTCATCCACGGAACGTGCTTGCCGCCGATAATGTTGAACGGCTCGTCACCCTTAGCCAGCAAGTACACTAGCGCCGGGCGAGGGTCGTCGTAAGCTGCGGAAACTGCCTCGTAAATGGCGTCGTAGCGGTCAAGGATAATCTTGTGCGCGGCGCCCTCGGGCGTGGCCTCGGCCATCTGCGCGCAAATCACCGCAGGATCTTCCATGTTGCAGTCCTCGGTGGTGTAAATCATCAGGTCCGCCCACTTGGCCGCCTCTTCTGGCAGCTCCTGGCGACGGTTGTACGCCTTGCCGCCAACGGCTCCCATGACCACATAGCGTCCATAACCAGGGAATTCCTTGGACGTTGACGAGAAAAGCTTCTGGTAGGAAAGCTTGTTGTGGGCGTAGTCGACCAAGCCCGTTACTTTATTGTCGGGCGAGCTCAGCAGTTCCATGCGGCCTGGCACCTTAACGTTCATCAGCGGAAGCACAGCGTCTTTCTCGCGAATACCCAGGTAATCGGCAACGGTGATTGCCGCAAGAGCATTCTCCACGTTGAAGAGGCCGGACATAGGCAGCGCGGCGGCGGCGGTCCAGGTTGGTGCGTGTACGGCAAACGTAACCATGCCCTGGTGAGGGATGATTTCGTCCGCCCAAACGGTTGCGTCGGAATCAGTTGTGGAGAAAGTCAGGACCTTCTCGCACCTCTGCGCACGCTCTATGACCTGGTCAAACATCATGGTGTTCTTGTTGATAACGGCCACGCGAGCAAGGTCAAAAATCTTCAGTTTGCTCTCAAAGTAATCTTCAAAAGTAGGGTGTTCAACAGGGGAAATGTGATCGGTTCCAATGTTTAGGAACACCGCGAGGCTCAGATTGAGGCCAACCGTGCGGTCGTACTTGAGTCCCTGGCTGGAAATCTCCATGTCAACGTAGGGGAGACCCGCCTCTGCGGCATGCTTGAGATGGCGCCACAGCTCAGGAGCCTCGGGCGTGGTGTTGTGCGCGGGCTGCGTGTTCTTGCCGTCAAAGACCTCGATGCCGCCGATCACGCCGCACTTGGAGTACGGCTCGTCGCCGTCGAGGATGGCGCGCAGCATATACGAGCAGGTAGATTTGCCTTTTGTGCCTGTGATGCCGATGGTCGTGAGCTTCTTGTCGGGATGGCCCGCAACGCCCGCGGCCGCGTAGGCCATGGCAAGGCGCACGTCATCCACGCGAATGGCAGCTACGTTTGGCGCCACTGCCTGCAGCTCTTCTGCGAGCGACTGCTGACAGAGGTACGCAACAGCTCCAGCCTCCACCGCGCTTGCTAGATACGCTGACGAGAAACTCGCGCCCTTGCAAACAAACAGCGAACCCGGGGTGACCTCACGAGAATCGCTTGCAACATCGGTAAGCTGTGCGTTTTGATCCACCGCGTCAAGGTGCGCGGTAGTGTACTCGATGTTCTTGCTGGTAAAGAGCGCCAGGAGCTCGTGTAATGTCATCCTCAAAAGTCCTTCGATAGCTGTTTGGCGCAAGCACAGCGCCCCAAAGACAGTATCAATAGTTTAGCCGTCTGCCCCCAATTATGCTGACGACATCGAAACTTTCTTGGTCCTTGCACGCCAATCTCATACCTTTATGGCGAGAAAATCGTCGATTTTGCTTGACTCGCTGAGAGCTGCGAGGTATAGTACTTGTTCGCGCAAGCGTTTACATTGCGGGGTGGAGCAGTCTGGTAGCTCGTCGGGCTCATAACCCGAAGGTCGTAGGTTCAAATCCTGCCCCCGCGACCATAAGAATTTAAAAACCCAACTTGTAAAAACAGGTTGGGTTTCTTTTTTTTCCAATGGCAGGATAGGCGTCATGTCGAGTAACGAGGTCTGCGCGCGCACGGGACTAACGAAGTACAAGTTGACGCGCGGCATAACGGAGCTGTGCGACAAGGGAGTCATCGCTTCCGTGATCAGGAAAAACGTCGAAGGCTACCGCCACTCGGATCGCTCGAACTACGGCCATGTCGTGCGCTATTGCATCTGCCGTGACATTTGGACGCTCGTGGAGCTCAGGGAAACGGGAGAGCCGCCCCTTGGATAAAATTTTCAGGGGCACTCTTGCTTGGAATGACTGCTTTCTGACATGCGCAAAGTCTTGACATTCTAGCTAAGAGATTCAGGAAGGCATTTTTTGTCCTTATCCTTTGCGTATGCCCAAATTGATAAAATATGTTTGGCGTGTATATAAAGTCGTTAGCTGGGGGTACCCGTGGATTCCACTACTTCTATACTTGCAGATTGCCTTTTTGAGGCGGTGTACGAAGGTGATTACGATCGTGTATTTAAAATTTGTATCGACGAAAAATTTTTAAAAACTGATTATTGTCTTCTGCTGTTTTCCGAAGATAACGATGAGAGCTATATACAGTTGCCCAACGTGTTTAATGCGCATGAGGGGAATATCCGAATAGTAAATATATTTAAGGGAGATAGAGTCAAGATACTGTCTCCCAAAGTCTTAAATGACGTTAAAAACAATCCAACCGGTGAATCTGAAGTGGGCTTATGTCTCGATTTTGATGATCAAATCGTACAGAAAATCGCGTCTGCGTATCTGACCGGAAAACACTCAAATGGATTCGAAGATATCAAGAAATATATCTCGAAGTATGGCTATTGCGGAGGATCATGGCTGCCTAGACCATATGTGCAAGAGGAATTTTCAAAGGAATGGGCCAAAGAAGAGGAAAAGAACAAAATTAAACAAATATGGTCAACATGGTGCAGAATCAAAGATCTCAGCAAGGAAGAATTTGATTTACTGCATTTTGATGGTTCCGATAACTTGGATACTCCAGACGGTAAAGAGATAGATTTCACCGAACTACGTGAAGCATCTTTGGCGACACGAATACAAAATCATTTCTATATAGCTTTTCTGCTTGTATTAAGAACAATCAATCTACTCATTAATCACTGTAAGTCTGAAAAAGACGCTTTAGAAAAGCTGTATAGCTACAGCAGATTAGAGATAAACGTATTGGCAGAGCTAGAAATTCTTGCCTGTCTTGCAATAATTCGCAACAACTTTAGCAACAAAAAGAAAAAAGGCTTTTTTGGGAAGATTGAAAAGGTTGTTAACATAGGAAAACACGTGTCTCAAGACACAAAGCAATCTTGTCTTAATGAAATCATCCACGTCGCGCGCAATTCGGCATACGACATAACACACTTCAGAATGTGCTTTCTTGAGACGGCATACGAGTCTACTCCTGGCGATAAAAATAAAAACCCGAGGGCGCTATTCCATTCCCTGTTGACCGAGGATCAAGGGTTGGCGGATTTAGCAGAATCACTCCAAGTGAAGGCATTCTTGTTCTTCCCAGAGTGCGAATATTATCCGTTGTTCCAAACCCCACTTAATTTTGTGTTAGAAGAATTTGGAATTCGGCCAATAGAGAAAACCAGTGATCACATTCCTGATTTTAATGATTTGTTCGAGACGACAAAACAAGAAATTTCGAACTCTCTTGACCATGTTACAGGCTAGTCCCAGGCGTATTGAATAAGCTCATACCGCCAGATTGCGCACTATTGCATCTGCCGCGATATTTGGGCACTCGTGGAGCTCAAGGAAACGGGAGAGCCGCCTCTTGGATAGAATTTTCAGGAGCACCCTCGCTTGGGGGCTCCCAGACGCACGTCGAACCGCCGTGAAGCGGCACCCAGGGCGCGCTAGGGGCCTTCGGCGGAGCAAGGCGAAAAGCCTGTGGCCAAGCGTAGCCACTCTAACTCCGAGCGGGAACCCTCGAATCAAAGGTGGAATCCGCACGGGACCCTGCAAGTCGCTACCTTCCTGCCATCCGACCGGGAGGCTGCGGTGACATAGACGCTCCAAGCCGCGATCGGCACGGTGCCGTGCGGTCGGAAGGCAGGAGCGAATCATGGATCCCAACAGGTACATCGCGAGTAAGATTGGGCTTGCCCGGGAGATGTCGGACATGTCCATAACGACGCTGGCGCGCCGCGCGGGCATGACCCCCAACGCCCTGAGCGAGAGCCTGCGCGTGCTTCCGTCGTTCGGCATCCGGGTGGGGGGCGCCATCGAAGCGGCAGCGCAATGGGCGCGGCTCCCGGTGCCGACAAGCGTTGTCTCGTGCGTTGTACGCACAAGATAGGCTGCTTGCTTAGAGCTGGTTTAGAGGAACGGGATTTGTCGTCCAGCGCCACTCCTCATCCGATGCCTAAAGTGCGTGTTCGGTATAATAGTAAAAACGTCAATTTGACCCGAGGAAGATTTAATGCATGTAGCATTCGATATACAGCTACAATGTCCAATCTTCGCAATAGCAGTAGATGAGATGAAGGATGACTAATTTACAACAGGATATCGAAGCCCAGCGCAAAAAGTTGAGCAGCCTCGTGGACAGATATGCTGCAAACAGGAGCGAATACATCAATCCGGCTTATGGCGAAACATCGCTTCGTGTAGAATTCCTCGACCCGTTCTTTTGCCTACTCGGTTGGGATGTCAATAACGAGTCTGGGATGTCAATTTACTCTCGTGAGGTAATTCATGAGGCAAATGTGACGGTAGACGATGAAGGTGATACACATGCCAACAAGAAACCCGACTATGCATTTCGCATTGGTGGTGAGACAAAGTTCTTCCTGGAAGCAAAAAAGCCGAGCGTCGATATTGTCAATCGCCGCGAGTCCGCCTTTCAGGCTCGGCGATATGGGTGGAGTGGTAACCACGCCATTGTTGTTCTTTCAAATTTTGAGGACTTTTCGATTTATGATTGCGGATATCGACCAATTGATACTCAGGAACCAAGTTTTGCTCGCATAGCTCACTATAGCTACGACGAACTTGTTGAGCACTTTGACGAGATTTACTCACTGATTTCGAAGGAGGCAGTCGCCGGTGGATCACTTGAAGCGGTCGATGCTCGTGAGCAAGCCGCAAAAGTGCCCTTCGACGATCTTTTTCTTGCTCAAATATCCAGCTGGCGCATGGATATCTCATTGGATGTTTACAAGCATTATGGCGCTGTTGACATGGACGTGCTTAACCAATTCACGCAAATTCTTCTCGATCGCATTATTTTTCTGCGTGTGTGTGAGGATAGACATTTTGAGAATGAGGAGGAGCTGCTAGGCATTACAAGCTATAAGCAGTTAAAGGACCTCTTTGTGTCAGCTGATGAGAAATACGGTTCGGGTCTCTTTAACTACCTCGACGACGCTCCATGGCAAGTATCTGATTATATCCTTATCGATATATTCCAGGATTTGTACTATCCGAACAGCTCGTATGATTTCAATGTCGTCCAGCCGCATGTGATTGGACATATCTATGAAAAATTTCTCGGCGAGCGCATCCATATTGAAAATAGAGCAGTACGAGTTGAAAGCACTCCAGAGGCAATTGAGTCTAATGGTGTCGTACCTACTCCCAAAGAGATAACAGACGCGATTGTTGCCAATACACTCAAGGACACATCTTTTCCGTGCAAGGTGGCGGACATATGTTGCGGTTCGGGTAATTTTCTGCTCTCCATATACGAGCATCTAGTGTCAAAAGACCTGATGAGAGTGATAGATGATGGCGACGACGAAATACATCTTATAGATAGAGAATCCGGCCCCGACCTTCCGTATTGGCGGAAACGGCAAATACTTTCTGAGGCAATCTATGGCGTGGATATAGATCCGCTTGCTGTGGAGGTCGCACAGCTTAGCCTCTCCTTAAGGCTTCTGGAGGGGTGCTCAAGTGAGGAATTAGACTCGTATCGTCGTATAACCGGGAAAAGCCTTCTCCCAAATTTGTCTAGCAATGTAAAGTGCGGAAACAGCCTTGTCGGCTATCAGTATTTTGACTATGACGCATCAGCAATGGGAGACATCAAAAAGCTCCGCTCTGTTAAGCCCTTCGATTGGGGCAAGGAGTTTTGTTTTGGGAAGTTTGATGCGATTGTTGGCAACCCGCCATACATTCGAGTACAGCATCTCGTTCATTATATCCCAGAGGAATACGGCTTTTATAAAAGCGACTTATGCGACCTAAAAATGGCATCCGTACAGGCGCTTGACAAGTATCAACTGTTTGTAGAGCGGGCTCTCGGCCTTCTCAAGAAACACGGCAAGCTCGGTTTGATTATCCCCAATAAATTTATGACCATTGATTCAGGTAAGCCACTTCGTCGTCTGTTGACTAAAGACTACCATATTTCGCGGATTGTTGATTTTGGTGCTGTGCAGGTATTCCAGGGTAGAAGTACGTATACCTGCATATTGATTGCAACTCCTGAAAATGTACCGACTTTTACGAGACGGAAAGTAGTCTCTCTACCCGAATTCGTGGAGTCACCACTTACGGGAGGTGTTGCCCATCGGTCTAATGAACTGAGTGGTGATCCATGGGGATTTCCTCCTGAAGTAATCAGCAAGCATCTCAACTTGATTAGCGAGACGTTCTCCCAACTTTCTGACATTGCCAATATTTTTGTTGGGCTGCAAACGAGCAACGATGCTGCATACATCTTTGAGCCAGTCAGCGAAACTAATGGAGTATATGAGTTCAAAGACCTGACTGGGAAAAGCTCAAAAATTGAAAAGAGTCTTTGCAGGCCTTGCTTGCTTGATGTGAGTTTCGAGCAGTACAGCACTCCTATGCCGAATAGGCAGATTATCTTTCCATATGAGGTCTCTGATGCCAAGGCTTCTCTTATTCCAATATTGCGCCTAAAGAATCAATTTCCTTATGCATACAAGTATTTCTGCTCGATCAAAAGCATTCTTGAAGTCCGAGCACTTGGCCCTAGAAGCAAAACTGATGATTGGTATAAGTTTGGACGATCTCAAAGTCTACGCAAGTTTGTCGGTAAGTCCCATCTGGTGTGGCCCGTTCTCTCTATAGGACCAAAATACGTTATCGATTACAGCGGTACGGTGATGTTCACGGGTGGCGGAAATGGGCCTTACTATGGATTGGAGCTCAAAGACGGCACCCCAGAGTGCCTAGAGTATGTCCAGGCTGTTCTTAGCTACTGGCTCACAGAGCTGCTAGTCCGCAGTAAAACAAGCGTGTTCAGCGGGGGTTACTACTCCCATGGCAAGCAGTTTATTGCAGGGCTTCCCGTTCGACGTATTGACTTCCGCAACCGCGAGGAAGTCACGCTTTATGAGAAGGCTGTCGATTTAGTAAAAGAATTGAACGACCTTACTTCAAGGCGACAATCAGCAACAGCTAAATCAGATGCAGTACTCCTGTCTCGCTCAATTGAGGCCGCTGAGCGCAGCTTAAGAGAGACGATGGACGTTCTGTATGACGCCGACAAGAAACTTGAGGAAGAGGCGATGTCATAGTGAACGGCCGTATCAACAAGTTGCGAGGAGGCTATTACACTCCAAATAATGTGGCTCAGTTTATCTGTGAATGGGCAATAACGTCACCCTCTGCAACGGTGTTCGAGCCGAGCTGTGGCGATGGGGCTTTCATCGAAGCTGCTAATCAGCGATTAAGCAAACTTGGCGCTGTTGATGCCGGTAATCAGATTCTTGGGGTAGAGCTGTTCTCAAAAGAGGCTGAAAAGGCCAGAGCAAAGGGTGGCAGAGTGATTTGCAGCGATTTTTTCACGTACTGCAAGTCCTCCGACTGTGCACAACACTTTGACGCAATTGTCGGCAATCCTCCGTTTATCAGATATCAAGACTTTGGGGAGGAGTATAGAAAAATCGCCTTTGATCTCATGAAAGGATATGGGCTCTCGCCAAATCGATTAACTAACATTTGGCTTCCCTTTCTTATCGTGTGCTGCCATCTCTTGAATGATGGCGGCAGGCTCGGAATGGTTATACCCGCTGAGCTATTCCAAGTGAATTATGCGGCAGAAACGCGAGAGTTTCTTACTTCGTATTTTTCCAATATTACAGTTATTACTTTTACTGAACTGCTGTTTGACGGGGCTCAGCAGGAAGTAATATTGCTGCTTGCCGAACGTGCAGATAACGGTGACCAGGGCGTTCGTGTAGTTGAAGAGACCAATGCTGAGACCCTCCTACAGCTATCGGCATCACAGCTGGCGTTACTACCCCTTAAGCATAGGCTTCCTAATGCTATGAAGTGGCAAGCATACTATTTGGATAGTAGGGCTCTGGACCTTATCGCGGAACTTGTAAACCATGCGGATGTTCATGCGTCGTCTGAGCTGTTTGACGTGAACGTCGGCATTGTCAGTGGTCAAAATTCTTTCTTTATCGTGGACCGAGATACAGCAAGGGATAAGGGGATAGAAGAATCATGCGTGCCAATCATTAGCCGCTCCTTACAGCTCGATGGAATAGTACTTCGTGACGAGGACTTTAATCGTCAAATCGACCTACAGCGCAAAGTTCTGCTTTTTCTACCGGGCGATGTACTGAGCGAGAGCGACCGCGATTATGTCGCCTCTGGGGAATCGGCTGGCTATAACAAAAACTTTAAGTGTCGTATTAGAAAACCATGGTACAAGGTGCCTACTTCCTGGGTGCCTGATGCTTTCTTTTACAGGCAAGTCGGCGCATATCCAAGAATCGTAATCAATGAAAAGGGCACCTACGTTACAGACACACTCCACAAGATTCGGTTTGCTGGGAATGTTGACGGTAGAGCTGTAGCGGTTGCTTTCAATAATTCTTTGACATTTGTTGCAAGTGAGCTGATGGGAAGAAGCTACGGCGGAGGAGTGCTTACATTCGAGCCAAGCGAAGCAAGAGGCCTCCCAATTCCTTTCAAGCGCAGCTATCGCTTTGACTTTGAAAAAGCGGACTCCTTGGCGCGAAGAGGGAAAATCGAGCAGCTGATGGACTATGTTGATGAGATTACGCTGATCAATGGTATCGGATTGACGCGAGAGGAAGTCTCGCTGCTGCGTGAATCTTGGCTTACGCTTCGCAATCGACGCTTGATGAGGAAGAAGCGATAACTTTGCCTCATAGACAGTATTTGTTCACCCGGTTTGCTAATCTTGAGGGGCAGTGGGTACGTAGAAGGTGATTGTATAATGATTCGACGGCTTATCGTTAAGGGATACCGTAAGTTGCGGGACTTTGACTGGTCTCCCTCTGATGGTCTGAACATACTGGTTGGTGACAACTCTGCGGGTAAGTCGACGATACTCGATGCAATTGAGCTTGTCATGACCTGTCGTACAAATGGGAGATCAGCACACGCGGATCTTTCTCCATACTGGTTCAATCTGCAAGATGTTGCAGAATTTTACGCACAAGTTTCCGGCGCTGACCAGAGCTCGATAAAACTGCCAGAAATTTGTATCGAGGCGTATTTTGGCAACTCAGGACTAGGTGACATTCGAGGATTAAATAATTCAAACAATGAAGACGCTGCAGGCCTTCAGTTGAAGATAGCTGTGCCTGAAGAATTGCGGTGCGAATTTCTGAGTGTCTGCAAATCGGATGATCATCAATTTAGGTCAGTCCCGGTGGAGTATTACAGGATCGAATGGAGGACTTTCAAGGGAAGACCAATTCTCAAGACTCCAAAAGATGTAAGTTGTGCAAGGATTGACTCGCTTCCACGCACCTCATCGCGTGCTATCGATTCGTATGCCAGGAATGCGCTCGATGAGGTGCTCTCGGATGAGCAAGTTAGGAAGGTATCGAACAAATACCACGACCTGCGCCAGGAAGTTGATCAGGCAATACTGTCGGAAATGAACGGCAGCCTGGTCGTTCCTCATCAGCTTGATTCCATGGATTTCAAGATGGATCAATCGCCCAGGTCAGACTGGAGAAACTCAGTTATCATAGAGTTCGATGATGTGCCGCTTCCCTTTGCGGGAAAAGGCAATGAAATTACAGCGCGAGCGCATATTGCGCTAGAGAATTCAGCGGACAAGAGAGTACTTCTGGTAGAGGAGCCGGAAAGCCACCTGTCGCACACGTCGCTCTTTGAGCTTTTGGACCTTCTTGAAAGCTCCCTCAATGGTAGGCAGGCATTTGTATCTACTCACAGTCCGTTTGTGCTAAATCGCTTGGGCCTAGACCGGCTCGCTCTGGTTTCAGAGGGTAATAGCCCAATATCAATCGAAAATTTATCAGAGGAAACAGTTCAGTATTTCAAGCGACTGAGTGGCTACGACACGCTAAGAATCATACTTGCAAGAAAGCTCGTCCTCGTAGAGGGTCCTTCTGACGAGATGATTTTCAAATGGGCATACAAGAAGCAATATGGGCATTATCCCGAGGTAGATGCTATTGATGTTATGGAGTACGGTATACGCGGTAAAAGAGCCTTGGAGCTGTGTCATGCCCTTGACAGAGCGAATGTATCGGTGTTGCGCGATAATGACGGCGAAGAGCCTAGCAAGTGGATAAACGATACGAAAGACTTTATATGCAAGGGCAAGCGGGAAATGTTCATTGGCAAGCCTGAGGATGGCAGTACTCTTGAGCCGCAAATGGTTAAGGCGAACACGTCGGCTATTTCTGTTTTGGCGAAGATAGTTGGTGAAGACTCAGCGAAAACCGAGCTCCTAGTTAAATATATGAAAAGTCATAAGACCGATTGGGCGCTCAGAATTCTGCTTGACAAAGACGGCAGTAAAGGACTTCAGGCTCCTGGCTATATCAGAGCCGCCATTGATTTTATCGCTAAAGGTTAGAGTCGCTATGGGTGCTACCACTGTGATTGTTGCTGTAGCTGGTGCCGGCAAGACGGAGCTTGTTGCGCGGCAAATTGCGGCAGAGCCAAATCTTAGGCGTACGATGCTCCTGACATATCTGACCCGAAATCAGATTGAGGACTCAGCTCGAATTGCCGGAAAGCTGGACGTGTACGAAGAATATCCCCGTATCATGGGGTGGTTTAGTTTTCTACTCAATGAGATTGTCAGACCATATTCGAAGTATTGCTGGCCGAATGTTGATGTTGGCTCTTTATGTACGCAGGAGCCTGCGAATCTCAGATATAGAAATGGATCGAGTAGGTATTTCACCAGGAATGGAGATGCGTACTCGGAAAACCTAGCGCAGCTTGCAGTCAAGGTGATTCAGGCAAGCAATGGAGCGGCAATCAACCGTCTGGAATCAATTATTGATGCAATCTACGTAGATGAGATGCAAGATTTAAGGGGCAATGACCTTGTAGTCCTTGAAATGCTGATGGCTTCAAGGATTAAGCTAACGATAGTCTGCGATCCACGGCAGGCCGTTGTGCACACATCGCGATCCGATACAAAATATAAAAAATATCGAGATGATGGCATTGCCGATTTTTTCATTGAAATGGAAAAAAGCGGCAGGTGCACTATCGAGTGGAAAACAGAGACACATAGATTTACTCAAGAAATTGCTAGGTTCTCAGACGCTGTTATTAAGCATTCACGTGCTTTTCCGGATACCATATCTAATGTGAAACCAGAGGGTTATACGGGCTTGTATATTATTAACAAGGGAGATGTTGAGAGGTACGCACGCGAGCATCACGCCACTGTGCTCAGGTTAAATAAGAGGGCAGGTAACTTCGATGGGGTCGAAGTCGCAAACTTTGGTGAATGCAAGGGGATGAACAGGCGTGATGTTGTTATTCTGGCGACAAATCCAATTGAACAAATGCTGGAAAGCGGTGCTAAGCTCAAGCCAGAATCGGCCAGAAAACTCTATGTCGCAGTGACGCGTGCACAGCAGTCGGTGGCTATAGCTGTAAATAACCCTGGTGCTCTCTATGAGAGCATGATGTCTCCTTCGTCGACGTGGCATGAGTATGACTTTAGGCTGGAAGATACCGGTGCTGATTTCAGCTGATTCAACGCGACTGCTGGGCGGCAGGCCTTACCTCGTACTCAGCAGGAAACAGTCAGCTCAGATGGATCTTTCCCCGATGCTTCCGTAGCAGTAGACGTACATGACGACCTGGCCATGGTTTCCTCCTTCCTGCCGTCGTTAGGTGTTCCTGACGGCGGGAAGGGCGGCCGTGGGAGGGTTCGGCTGTGGACGTGGCGATGAGAAATAGGGACTGCTGGGATTTTCTCCCAGCGGTCCCTCCCTTACGTTCGAGATCGAGGATGAGCGCGTCGCGTGCACGCTACGCCTGCCGGCGCGTCTTGCCCTCGACTGTGTGGAACGTCCTCACGACCTCGCTCGTCACGGGGTCGGCGTGCGAGAGGACCGCCTCCCATCGGTCACTGTTTCTCCGTCTCCTCAGGCCACGGCTGATATAGGTAAGGTTCTGCATCTCCACTTCCATCCACTCGGTTTTCAACAGCCGTTTCTGACCGACATTGTGACCGCCAAAGTGACCGCCAAAACGAGGTTGGAGATGCAGAAGAAGCAGATTCCTACAGAACGTTGGAGACGCAAAAAAACACAAATCGCCTGCTTAGCGCAGTGCGTCCAGACGAGGTAGGCGAGGGAGAACTTGCGGAACCTCCAGCTTGACTCGCTCATAACCCGAAGGTCGTAGGTTCAAATCCTGCCCCCGCGACCATAAGAATTT